>JAZDKG010000271.1:0-2823 GCA_043803205.1 Planctomycetota bacterium | reverse complement strand
GCACAGATGCCGCGAGCTTCGCCCAGTGAGGTCCACGAACGGCGAAGCTCCAGCGGCGGCCCCTCCGCTTCGGAGGGCTCTTGACCCAAGAGCTGATATGGGAGCCCGACGCTCCCCCACCGGGGAGTTTTCAACAAAGCCAGCTGATCGCTGACAGCTTTCCCGTTGAAACCTCTCCCCGCGCCCGCATAATCGCTCTTGGCGGCTCACAGCGGTCGTGGGTTGCCCCCGATTCTCGAAACGCTTGAAACACGAAGGAGTCCGACATGCGTTTCACCGTCCTCATTTTGGCTGCCGCTTGCTTTCTCCTCTCCCCCGTCGCGCTCGCGCAGGATCAGCCGTCCGCGGCCGACCTCATTGAATACCGCGTCCCCGCGCCGCCTGCCGTGGGCGCCCGCGAGCTCCCCGTCGGCTTCGAGCTGTCCGCCCCCATGGGTACCGCTTCCGTCCATAAGCTCGCCGACGGCCGCTTCATGATGATCGGCGGCGGCGGCGCCCTCTATTCCGCCGACGGCGGCAAGACCTGGGGCGACCGCGAAAAACTCCCCGTCGGCATCAGCTTCGCCATCGCCCTCAACGACGGAAAGCTCGGCGGCCTCGCCGGCGGCGTCTTCTACGTCTCCGCCGACCAAGGCAAGACCTGGGAGGAGCGCGGCAAGATGCACACGAGCTCCCTCTCCGGCGGCCCCTACATGGGCCCCAGCATCATCACCCAGACCAAAAGCGGCCGCCTCGTCTACGTCCTGCGCTTTACCTCCGGCGCCGGCCATGACGGCCTCTACGACCGCACCATGTCCTGGGGCGTCCTCAACGGCGAGCTCACCCCCGTCGAAGGTCACGCGCACTGGCCCGAGCCCGACATCGGCTTCGCCTACTACTCCGACGATGAGGGAAAAACCTGGAAGAAATCCGAAGGCGCCATCATGGTCTGGCACCGGGACGGCCTCGGCGGCATGTGGCCCTGCGACGAGCCCAGCATCGTCACCGCTCGAAACGACGACGTCATCATGTTCTTCCGCACCACCCTCGGCCGCGTCTACACCTCCCGCAGCAGCCCCGTCGACTATTTCGTGAGGAAAAGCGGCAAAAGCGTTCGCGTCCAGCGACACCCCGGCGAGCGCTTCGACTTCCCCCAGCCTACCCCTCTCGCAGGCTCATACTCCCCGTGCGCCATCCAGCGAATCCCGCAAAGCGGCGACCTCCTCATCGTCTGGAACCAGGTCTCGGGCGACGAGATCCGCGCAAGCTACCGCCGCGGGCGCCTCTCCTCCGCCGTCAGCTCCGATGACGGCAAGACCTGGCAGCATTTCCGCTGCCTCGACACCGTTGTCCTTCCGCCCTTCGCCCACGTCGAACCCGACCCCGAGCCCCAGATGGCCCGCGGCTTCGACTACGTCGGCGTGTTCCCGGAGGATTACGGCGCCGTTGACTATCCCACGCTGGCCGTCGCCGGTGATACCGTCTTCGTCTTCTGGGGTAGAAACGTCGTCAAGCCCCGCAAGGGCGACGTCACGGGCAGACGCATGCGCGTCCTGCCCCTCTCCTGGTTCTACGAGGAGGACCAACCCCTCCCGCCCGGCCCCCGCCTCGTCCTCCAGGTTCCCGCCAACGACGGCGCCGGCAACTGGAACACCTTCGACGTCCCCTCCGACTACTACGACGGACGCTGGTACGTCAACCTCGACGATCTCGCGGTCTACCTCAAGAGCCCCGTCGGCCGACTCGGCTACAACATGTACGCCCCCCTCAATCAGGTCATCACCTGCCTCGGCTGGACCCCCGCCTATGACCGCAGCAGGCTCGAGGACCCCGGCGATCCGCGCTTGATCGTCAAATGCACCCACCCCCAAGTCACAGGCGCCCCGCCCGCTGTCCCCCCCGTCGCCGCCGCCGGGACCGAGCTCAAGGAGATCCCCGGCGCGATCCGCGTCTCCCCCTCCTCAGGCGTCCCCGTCAACCTCTTTGGCGTCCCCGTCGGCACCAAGGCGACCGTTACCTTCAACGTCCCCCTCGATCCCGCTTCGATTGCTGAAGCCTGGCTTGAGCTCAACGCCGACGACATCGACGAAGCCAAGGAAGCCGCGATTCTACTCAATGCCAAAACCCCCGTCCCCGTCACCGACGACGTCCTCATCCCCCAAGGCAGCGTCTGGGGCCGACTTTCCGTCCCCCCGTCCGCCCTCGCCAAAGGCCCCAACACCTTCGACTTCACCTTCGCCGACAACCTCGGCGGCCAGACCGGCGGCTACGAAATCCACCACGCCTTCCTGCTGCTCACTACCAAATAGGACAAGACAAGCCCAAGAGCTTGGCCCAAGAACTGCAAGTCCGAAAGACCGTCGACGCAACGCCGCGCGAGAAAAGGACCGTGGCCTGATTCTGGCCTGATCTGAAGCCCGGCGTGAGCGCATCAGCCCCCAATGGCGCACTCCTCCGGCCAAGAGAAACTTGCACCGACCGGCTTGCGTTGGCATACTCCTCACTATGCCACTCTCATGGAATGAGATTCGCCACCGCGCAATTGTCTTTACCAAAGACTGGAGAGGCGTTACCCGCGAAGCCGCCGAACGCCAAACCTTCTGGAACGAGTTTTTCAACGTCTTCGGCGTCCGCCGCCGCACGGTCGCCACCTTCGAGGAGCCGGTTAGAAAGCTTACCGGCGATTGGGGCTTCATTGATCTGTTCTGGCCGGGCCGCCTGCTCGTGGAACACAAGTCCGCCGGAGAGGATTTGGGAAAGGCGCACGCGCAAGGCATGGCCTACATCCGCGGCCTCAAGGACACCGGGCGCGACCGCGAGATTCCACGCTGGCTGATCGTCTCG
>JAZDKG010000270.1:0-36347 GCA_043803205.1 Planctomycetota bacterium | reverse complement strand
CACATGGAGTCCACCGACGGCACCGGGCCTCGCGGGCCGGTCGGCATTATCCGCGGCCCGTGCGCGACTCCCAATCGAATTCCCGGCCCCCCCTGCGTGATCGAAGCGCCATCGTCAACTGCGCCGGGATTTCCCGCTTTGCAACGTCCGACAAAACTCTAAACTGCATCGAGTCGCGACCTTCGTTGGAGGGTACCGACATGTGCGAGTTCTGCCTCAAACACGGGGAAGGGAAGCGGTGGTACCTCCAGGCGAAGAATTACTCAGACGATCTCCTGAGCGATATCCGCCGACGCAAGTTCATCGAGAGGTTCTTCGCACATCCCGAGACGCTTGCGGAGGACCTCAGGCGCCTCGAGCGTCTTGCTGGGGCGCCGGCGCTTGTCCGGGGGATGGTCAGGAGGGTCGTGAGCGGGCGGGCAAAGAAGGTCCATTACGGGCAGGTTGTCCCGATCGAAGAGGTCGAGAAGATTTTCGGCTTCGTGGGCTCCGTCGTGCGTGTGGCCTGCATCTGCCGTCACGTGACACAGCACAAGGAGAAGCGGTACTGCTATGCGGTGAGCCTCGCGCCCAACGGAGGACTGCTCGCCGAGATCCTGCGGGGCATCGACCAGAGCTTCCTTACGGGACCCGACACCGACGGGCTCGAGACGCTGACCAGAGAGGAGGCCCTCGCCGCCCTGCACAGCCACGAGCGGGAGGGGCTATGCCACACCGTCTGGACCTTCCGTGCGCCGTTCATCGGCGGCGTGTGCAACTGCGACCGCTCGGACTGTCTCGCCATGCGCTGCACAGTGACGCACGGGCTCCCGGTCATGTTCCGGGCCGAGTACGTCGCCCAGGTGGACCCCGATGTGTGCGTCGGCTGCCGCGAATGCATGCGGGTCTGTCAGTTCGGGGCCATAGCTTACGGAGCCGCTGACAAGAACGCCGTCGTCGATGCAAGGTGGTGCTACGGCTGCGGGGTCTGCCGCTCCGCGTGCAGGAAAGACGCGATCCAGCTCAAGGACCGCCGGGAGGTCCCGGCCGCCGCGAACCTGTGGTAGAAACTGCGAGAGGCAGGCGGAAGCGGCTGACGTCCGAAGGCTCATTCGAATGGTGGGCCAGGGGGGAGTCGAACCCCCATGTCCCTTACGGGACAAGGGATTTTAAGTCCCTTGCGTCTGCCTTTCCGCCACTGGCCCGAGGTCGTCTTTCCGCACCGTCAGACACACGGCATTATGCATGCATATCGGAGCTTCCGCAAGTTCCGGGGCCCAGGCGGCCCACATCACCAGCATTCGCATGTGTTCGGGATCATGACTCGCCCACCCGCCATTCCCACGGAATCACGCTCGGGGCGCAGCCTCTCCGTCGATGCCGGGCAGCAGGACGAGGGTCGCGCAGACCATCGCAACCGCTACGCTGGCGATGAGCGTCGGCTGAAGGCCCGCGTAACGCAACGTCATTGCGACAAGGATGGGAGCGATCATCCCCCGCAGGCCCTGGACGATCATTAGCGCATTCACGTAGAGCGTGCTTTGCCCCGGTCCGGCGAGGCTGAGCCCGGTGGTCTGTATGGCGAGTTGGAAGCCAGCGGCCGAGATGCCGAAGGCGAACTCGCCGCACGCCAGCACGCCAAACCTCCAGCGGCCCAGGTCGGCCGAACCGGCGATTAGGAAGATGGCCATCGCCGCGGCGGAGCTGACGAAACACAGTCGGAAATTCGAGATGCCGCCCGCAAAGCGCAGGCGGGGCGTAACGACGAGAAGACCAGCCAGCGCTCCAGCGATCCGCACCGCTGAGAGGAGACCGACCTCGCCCTCCTCGAAGCCGATCGCGCTGTAGAAAAGCGCCAGGAGCGTCCCCACCCCCGCCCCGACCCAGCCGTAGAAGGTGAGGATCGCCGCCAGGCGACGGAAGCGCCTGTCGTGCCAGACGGTCCTCGCGACGTCGAGCGGGTGAAACGGCGCCATGTGGTGTTCCTGCGTGGTGCGGATGTTGCGGAAGACGGCCGCCCCCGCAAGGGTCATGGCCCCGGCGATCAGGAAGGCCCACAGGTGGCCGTCCTCGCCGTTGCTCAGTCGGCCGAAAACGACCGCCAAGAGAGCGGTCGCGATCGAAACCGATAGATACCGCCTGCTCAAGATGCGCGGACGCGTCCCCACATCATACAGCGCCCCCACCAAGGTGTTGTACTGGACCTCCCATAACCCGAGGATCGAGACGAACGCGATCACGGCAAGGCAATAGGGCCACACGCGGTGCTGGAACGCGCCGATCCACAGGAGCGCCCCGCACGCTGCCATCATCACCAGCATCCCGCGACGCACGCTCAATCTGGCCGTCACGCGCGCCAGGAACAGGTTCCAGAGATACCCGATATAGCCCGCCGCCCCGATGATCCCCACCCACTGCTCGGCCGCGCCGAGACGGCTTCGCGCGATAAACGCGAAGAGATTCGTCAGCCCCGCCGAAGCGCCGACGAAAAGCACGGCGCTTACGACATCCCGGGCGAAGTTGCGCTGGGGACCGGCCTCGCCGTCTCGTCCGTTCAAGGGTTTCCTTCCCCCTCGCGCCGGAGGCGGGCCGACGGCGTCAGCGGCGCCATTCGAACCCGTAGAGCAGCGCGTCGGTCAGAATGATCCTGAGTTGCGCCCTTTCGGGCAAGACCTTGGATCGATCGCCCCACGTGAGCGCCGCGCACTTCTCGTCCCCGCGAAATGCGTTGCAGTTCCCGCGTGAATGCCCCGCGATGGGCTTGCGATCGGCGTCCAAGAGCTCGGCCTCCACCTTTCCGGCCCCGCGGGTGACGGCGTTGATGAAGAGCGTCTTCCCGCCGCAGGGGACCTCGCGCGTTGTCACCGATGCGGGCGCGTCGTGTCCCCCGAAGTTCAGGACCGCCCACATGCGCCCCAGTTTCCAAGTTGCGCGGCAGAGCGCCCCCGCCCGTGTGCCCAAGTTCCCGTTGCCGGCGTCGTACAGGTTTCCATGGAGACCGGTCAACCCAGCGTAGTACAAGTGGACGTCGTCGCCGTCGATGACGAACTGCTGCGTGGGCCAGATCATCCCGCCGCCGATCTCGCCCAGCGGCTCGAGCGAGACGCAGGGCCGTCGGACGGGACGGAACCATTTCCTGCCGTCGGCTGATCCGGCGAACTGGAGGTCGATGGTCTGCTCGCCGCAGTGGTAGACCGTCGCGATCCCGATATGGCCGTCGTTGTATTCGTTCATCATCAGTTCCATGAACTGCGTATCCTGGGGATCGCGCCAGTCGGGCGTGATGATGTTCTCGTAGGTGTCGCCCCATCGCCAACCGTCGGGGCTCTCGCGGCGCGCGATCGTGCGGCAGATTCCGCGCCCGACGTCATAGCTCACGTACCCGCCCGGCAGTGCGGGCAGCTCCACCTTGTTGTGGACGACGTAACGGCCGTCCCGCAGACGACAGACGGTGAGCGAATCGCTCGAGACGAAAGGTCTGCCGCCGTAAACCTCCTTGGTTTTTCTGTCGCCGGCGATCGGTTCCCCCTCGACCCTCCAGTGAATCCCGTCATTCGAGAAGTGGCGGTGCATTCCGTAGTAGTGGTGCGAATGACCGGGAGGAAGGGGCAGACCCTCGATGCGATGGTCCGGACAGCCGTAGCCGGGCGTCTGCCACCGGTAGTACAGGGGGTCCCGATAGCAGAACATCTCATAGCGTCTCTCGGGCTCGGCATCCGGGCGAATGAACACCGACGGCTGCGAAACCCATCCTCCCATGCGCGACCCGAGGATGATGTTGGTTTTCTCGCATCCGTCGCAGGGGTAGATGTCGAGCTCCGGGCGCACCCAGCGGACGCCGTCCTCGCTCTCGGCGTAGGTCAACTGCCGGTCGTAGGAGTGTTTCGGCATGGAAATGTACCACGCCCTGTAGAGCCCGTCGATCGGGTCCTTGTGCACGGCGGCGTGCATGCCTAAGGTCCCGCCGTCCCATGGATACTTCGGCGCGAGCACCGGATTGCTCGGATCCTTCCTGCCCGGCTCCATGCGCCAGCCGATGTCCTGACGCTCCACGAAGTCGTCGGCGAAGATCATCGGGGGATAGCGTCTCGTCATGCTTGACCTGCCTCCTTCTCGTTGAGGGCGAGCGGAATGCTGCCGATGTACTTGCCGCAAACGGTACTGGTGACAGCCGGGCGTCTGAGGCGTCACGGCCGCGGCGCACACGTCATCCACGTCACGTTCCTCGCGGGACCCTCTGCCTCAGTCGCCCGCGGCAGATCAGGACTGGCGCGCCCGGCAGGGCTCGAACCTGCAACCTTCGGATTCGAAGTCCGGCACTCTATCCAGTTGAGCTACGGGCGCCCGAAGTCGTCAGCGCGTTTGTACCCGCTCGGGCGGCGCGAGTCAAGGCGGCCGGCCGCACGAGCCAGACGAACTTGCAAAGAGTTCCCCAAGAGGTATCATCGCGGCTGCGACGAATGGGAGAGGGCAACGGATGCGGATCGTAGCCGACGAAAACATCCCCTTCGCCCGGGAGGCCTTTGGTCAGCTCGGGGACGTGACGCTTGCGGCGGGTCGACTCATCACGCCGGGAGCGGTCCGCGACGCGGAGCTCCTCTTCGTGCGTTCCGTGACGCGCGTGGATGCGGCGCTCCTGACGGGGAGCCGGGTGCGCTTCGTCGCGACCGCCACCATCGGCACCGACCACGTGGATACCGGGTACCTCGCGTCACAGGGAATCTCCTTCGCGTATGCGCCTGGATCGAACGCCAACTCGGTGGCGGAGTACGTGACGGCCGCCCTCCTTGTCCTGGCCGGACGGAAGGGCTGGACCTTAGCGGGCAGATCCATCGGGATCGTCGGCGCGGGGAACGTCGGAAGCGCCGTCGCGCGCAAGGCGGGGGCGCTCGGGATGCGCGCGCTCAGGAACGATCCGCCCCTGGCGAGGGGGCGCGGCCCCGCGGGGTTCGTGGAACTCGCGCAAGCCCTTGACGCCGACATCGTGACTTTGCACGTCCCCCTCACGAAGAGCGGACCCGACAGGACCTTCCATCTCGTGAACGGGGAGTTTCTCGCGCGGATGCGTCCGGATGCAACGCTCATCAACACGTCGCGCGGCGCCGTCACGGACACGTCGGCGCTCCTTGAGTCGCTCGCGCGCGGACGCCCGGGGGCGGTCGTCCTCGACGTGTGGGAGGGGGAGCCGGCGATCGACGTGGAACTCCTATCCAGGACGGACATCGCCACGGCGCACATCGCTGGGTACAGCTTCGACGGGAAAGTGAACGGAACCCACGCGATCTACAAGGAGGCGTGCAAGTTCCTGGGGAGGAAGGCGGACTGGGACCCGCGCGATGTCCCCCCGCCGCCCGACGTCGGCGAGATCGACGCGCCCGCCGACGCGGACGATGAGGGGGCGATCGCCGAAGTCGTGCGGCGCGTCTACGCGATCGAGCGCGACGACGCGCACCTACGCGATATAATCGCGATAAAGGACGCCGGGGCGCGCGCGCGACATTTCGACGAGCTTCGGCGAACCTACGCCGTCCGCAGGGAGTTCCACAATACGGTCGTGCGCGTCCCGGAGAGGCGGCGCCCGCTTGCGAAGAAGCTCGCCGGGCTGGGCTTCCGCGTCGAGGACGCGACGGGACCGATCGCAGGAGCGCAAAGATGATCGCTTCGCAGGGCAGCGTCAGCCGAATCCTGACCGACACGGACGTCCGCTCGCTCGTCGCCGAAACCTTCTCGAAGAAGGACGTGCGCGGCGAGCGCGTGCTCGTCATCGTCCCCGATCACACCCGGACCGCCCCCCTGGGCCTCTTCTTCCGCGCGATCCACGATGAGATCGGTGGACGCACGAAGAAGCTCGACTTCCTCATCGCCCTCGGGACGCACCCGGCGATCGACGCCGAGCGGATCGACCGGCTCTTCGGCTTCGAGCCCGGGGAGCGGGAACGGCGCTATCCCGGGACGCGCGTGTTCAACCACCGCTGGGATGATCCCGACGCGCTCCAGCACGTCGGCACGATCGGCGCGGACGAACTGGAGGAGATCTCGAGCGGCCTCCTGCGGGAGCAGGTCCCGGTCGAGGTGAACCGGCTTGTCTTCGAATACGACCTCCTCGTCATCTGCGGTCCCACGTTCCCCCATGAGGTCGTGGGATTCTCGGGGGGCAACAAGTACTTCTTCCCCGGCATCGCCGGCCCCGAGGTGCTCAACCTCTTCCATTGGCTGGGCGCGCTCATCACGAACCCCGTCATCATCGGGACCAAGGACACCCCCGTTCGCAAAGTGATCGACCGGGCGGCGGCCCTCATCCCGCGCGACAAGCTCTGCATGAGCATGGTCGTGACGCACGAGGGTCTCAACGGCCTCTACGTCGGCTCGCCCGAGCAGGCCTGGAGCCACGCCGCCGACCTCTCCGCGAAACTCCACATCGTCTACAAGGATCACGCGTTCCGGCAGGCCCTCTCGATGGCGCCCGAGATGTACGATGACATCTGGACGGCCGCTAAGGCGATGTACAAGCTCGAGCCCGTGATCGCCGACGGAGGCGAAATCATCGTCTACGCCCCTCACGTGACCGAAGTGAGCTACATGCATGGCAAGCTCCTCGATAACGTCGGGTACCACGTGCGGGACTACTTCGTGAAACAATGGGAGCGCTTCCGGCACGTGCCGCGATGCGTCTTAGCGCATGCGACGCACGTCAAGGGGATCGGGACGTACGAGAACGGCGCAGAGAAGCCCCGCATTCGCGTCGTGTTCGCCACCGGGATCCCGGAAGAGCGCTGCCGACGGATCAACCAGGGTTATCGGGACCCGAGGACGATCGATCCCGAGGACTACGCCGACCGGGAGGACGAGGGCATCCTCCTCGTCCGGAAGGCCGGCGAGATGCTCTACAAGCTCAAGGATGGGACGGCGCCGGGGCTCAGCTCGTCACGTCCGTGTCACAAGAAGACTCCCCCCGGGCCGAGGAAGCCTGGGCGCCGGGGTTAAGGAGGTCGCGCAGCTCCTTGTAGGGGCGGAAGCGCACCGTCTTCTTGCGTGGGATCTGGATCCGTTCGCCGGTCTGTGGATTTCGCCCGGCGCGGGCTTTCCGGACCACGACGCGCAGGACCCCGAGTCCCGGTAGAACGAGCTCCCCCTTGCTGTTCAGCTCTTTCCGGGCCAGTTCGACCAGGCTGTCGTAGAAGCGCTCGATGTTGGCTTTCGTGAGCCCGCCGACGCGAACGATCCCCTGTACCAGTTCCGTCTTGCTCATGCCCGATCCTCCTCCTGTGGGACAAATGGACATCTTCAAAGGTACCACGGCAGGACGAGGCGTCAAATGGATTGGTGTCAAAGACTTCGTCGAGTTTAGAGGGCGCGGATGCGCCCGTCACACGGCGGCGCTCCATCCGCCGTCCGCGTAGATCACCTGCCCGTTGATGAACGACGACGCGTCGCCGGCCAAAAAGACGGCGAGCGGCGCGACGTCCGTAACCTCGCCCCAGCGGTCCGCCGGGGTGCGAGTGCGGACCCACGCGTCGAAATCCGGGTTCTCATAGAGAGGCTTCGTAAGCTCCGTGCGGATGTAGCCGGGAGCGATCGCGTTGGCGCGGATCCCCTTGGGACCCCATTCGACAGCCAGCGCCTGCGTGAGGGAGCGCAGCGCCCCCTTGCTCACGGTGTAGGAGAGGATCGTCGGCCGGGCGCCATGGACGAGGAGCGACGCGATGAAGATGAGGGAGCCGGGCGCCCCCCGCGCAAGAAGCGACTTCCCCACCTCGCGAGCGACCGTGTAGGCGCTCGTGCAGTTCGTGCGCTGGATCCGCTCGTAATCGGAGAGCTCCAGCTCCTGCGTCGGGACGCGAAGCGTGATTCCGGCCGCATAGACAAGGATGTCGATAGGAGCGAGCGCGGCTTCCACGTCGGCCACGAGGGCACGCGCCTCTCCGGGGTCATCGAGATCGACGGGACGCACAAAGGCCCGGCGACCAAGCGACCGGATCTCGCGAGCGACCGCCTCAAGACGGTCCGCGCGCCTGGCGGCGAGCCCGACGTCCGCCCCGGCCTGCGCGAGCTCTAAGGCGATCTCCCGTCCGATCCCGGAGCTCCCGCCGGTGACGAGGGCCTTTCGACCGGTCAGCGCAAATCGTTCAAGCACGCTCATCGGAACCTTCCTTGTACAGGGGCAAAGACGGCGGCCTTTCCCGCCGGCTCCCGGCGCTCACCGCTTCCAGGGCGGCACCTCAGGGAGGTATCGATCGAACTCCTGAATGAGCCGTTTCTGGTAATCGCCGGCGAACGTGCCGCCCAGAAACCTGTCGGCCCCCTCTTCCAGGAAGCGCTTCCAGGACTCCTCCTCGTCCCCCGGGCAGACGGGGAAAAAGAGCGCCCCGTTCGGCTCCGCGGCCGCAAGATCCCCCGGGGCGTCGCCGATCATGAGGACGTTCGCCTTGTCGTAGCGGCCCTCCATGGCATAGCGCAGGTGCTCCGTCTTCGTCCCCATCTCCTGGCCCGCGATCACGCGCACGTATTTGTCGATCCCATGCTCCCGCCATTCGCGCGCGAGCGCCTCCGTGGGGGTCTGCGAGACCACGATGAGGTCGGCACGCGCGCAGAGCTTCTCGAGGCTCTCACGCATGTAGGGGAATGGCGGCACGCCGAAGACCGTGTCCTCGATGGACGCGTTGACGGCCTCGCTCCACGCGAGCGCCTTGGCGAGCTCGGGATCCGTCGTGCGCTCGATCTCGCGCTTGAGGGACGAGTTGCTCAAGGGAAAGCCCGAGTCGATGAAGGCGCGGATGGCGGTCGCCTCCGGGATCTTGACGCCCCGCCGACGGACCTCCTCCCGCTCGCGGAGGAGATCGAAGACCTTGACAAGGGCGGGCCAGCGGTTGATCCCGCGCCACTTCGAGTAGAGGTTCACGAACTCCCCCGCCTCGCGGGCGTACTTGGAGACCGCCTGCAGCCCCCAGTGCTTGATGATGTTGGGGATGAAGCACTCCTTGTGCTTGATCTCCATCGTGTCGAACGCGCACCCGTCGGAGTCGATCCCGACAAGGAACTTGTGCTTAGGTTTCATGGTCTTGAGAGGCGCTGCGCTTTCGCCGGCCATCACGTCCTCCGTTCCCGGGCCATGGACCTCAGATGTTGTTGCACAGATACGCCCCGTCCACGGGGATGACCGCGCCGCTGACGAAGCCGGCGGCGCGCTCGCTCGCAAGGAAGAGAACCACCCCCGAAAGCTCATCGGGCTCCCCGAACCGTCCGAACGGCGTGCGGGCGAGGACCTCTCTCCCGCGCGCCGTGGGCTCTCCCGTCTTCTCGTCGACGAGCAGCGCCCGGTTCTGGTCCGCCAAGAAGAAGCCGGGCGCGATGGCGTTGACGCGGATGCCGTGCGGCGCGAACTCCCGGGCGGCCGCGTGGGTCTGGTTGATGACGGCCGCCTTCGCGGCGTCGTACGCCCACACCCCCGACAGCGGCACGAAGCCCGCCATCGACGCGATGTTGATCACGCAGCCCCGGATCCCCTCCCGGATCCAGTACTTGGCAAAGGCCTTCATCGGGAGGAAACATCCCGCGAGAAGGTTGAGCTTGAGGACGAAGTCGTAGTCCTCCACCTTCTGGTCGACCATGGCGCACTTTCCGCGGTTGCCGCCGCAGGCGTTGAGGAGGATGTGCACGTCCCCCGTCAAACGGACCGTCTCCTCGCGGGCGGCCTCGATCGACTCCTCGCGCATGAGGTCCACGCGGACGCCGTGGATCCGCTTGGCGTCCCCGCAGGCTTCCGCGAGGCGCTTCTTCTTGTCGGCCAGCGCGTCCTCGCGAACGTCCCAGAGCGCGACCTGGGCGCCCGCGCGCGCGAACGCCGCCCCCATGGAGCTTCCGAGGGTCCCGCCTCCTCCGGGGATGACGACGGCCTTGCCCTTGAGGCTGAAGAGTTCCTCCACGCAACTTCCAGGCATCTTGGGCCTCCATGTTCGATCGGGAAACGATCCCGCCGCCATTATACGGGAAGCCCCTCCTCACGCAAGGCGAAGAGGCGCGTCCTCATCAGGGGTTCGTCGGAGCGGCGGGCACGCGGATCCAGAAGGCCTGAAGCCACCCCTTCTGCTGGACGCTGCGCAGGTACGCCGACAGCCCCTCGGGTTGGTCGCTCGCCGGTCCGATGAGGATCGAGTCGCCATTCTCGCAGGAGACCAGAACGTCGAGGTCGCGCCTCGAGAGCAACTCCTTCTTGTTGTCCGCGCGAACGATCACGGGCGCGATCTCGAAGCCGAGCCCGGTCGTCTGCCTCATGCGCGGCGAAGTCCGAAAGGCGAGGATGCTCTCGACGCCGGTGTCTTGGGGGCCCACGCCTCCCGCCGGGACCACGATGCGGGCGCCGGCCTCGATGGGGACCACGGTCGAGGACGGAATCCCCACCAGTCCCGCGGGGATCGTCTCGGTCCCGGCCTCTCGCAGGATCTCCTCCACGCGCGCCGCGTGCAGTCGCGAGACCTTGCCGATCCGCAGGCCGGCCCCCTTCCATGCTTCACGCGTCGCGGGGGGAAGCTTCCCCTCGTCGGCGTAGGCCCATACGGCGGCGATGCGGCCGAAGTTCTCCGGCGGGAACCGCAGGACCCGGACGTCCATCGCGACGGGATGCAGCCTCGCGGGCGTCGTCTTGACCTGCCGGCAGCCCGGCGAAACACCCCCGCAGAGGAGAAAAACCGTCACGAGCGTAAGGGCGACAAGGGTTCTCACGGCATTGCGTCTTCCGGCGCGCTCTTGAGGTATGAGCTCACCCAACCCAGCAGGATGAAGAAGAGGCCAAAGGCGGCCCAGACCCAGGCTCCCCCTCCGGCGAGCTCCCGAAGGGCGACGCCCGCAAAGATCGTAATCCCCATCCCCAGGTCGCGCCAGAGGAAGATCCCCCCGATGGCGATGTGACGCCGCATCGGTCCCGCCCAATCCCCCACGATCGCCTGCGGGACGACCACGGCTACGCCCGACTGCAGCCCGAGGGCGACCGCGCATGCAGCCCACGCCCACGGCGAATCGACGACCCCGGCAACGAGAAGCGCCGCGCCCGCGAAGAGGAAGCTCCACCTGAGGACGCGCGCCCTCCCGAACCGATCCGAAGTGCGTCCCCCGACGTAGGTGGCCGCCGTTCGCAGCACGTAGAAGGACGCTAGTCCCACATACTGCAGCGTCCGGTTCTCCCCGATCCGATCGAAGAACGCCCCCAGCATGAGCCCGTAGCCGACGGAGGACCCGAAGAGGATGGCGGCAAGGAGCCAGGCCCGTCGCGCGCGCATCTCCCGCACGAACTCCGCGAAGCGCGCGGCTACCCGTCTCGGGATCGCTCTGGGACCCGCCGCGAATGCCAGCACCCCCAGGACGGTAAGCGCCACGGCCGACACCGCCATCCCCCGGTACATGTCGAGCGACCGCAGGACCGCGAGCAACGCCACCCCCAGCGAGAACCCTACGCCGAGCCAGAAATACAGCGTCCCGACGGAAGCGCCGCGCCGACGCCTCGCATCCCCGGCGTCGAGCATTAGACTGGGGGTGGCCGTGTGCAGGATCGCCCCGCCGAAACCCATCGCAACGCAGGAGGCCGCAAGCCACGCGAACCGGTCCGTGAGAAGCAGCGCCGCTGGGAAAAACACGTACATCGCGGCCCCGAGGACGCAGGCCCCATATTCGCCGATCCTCCGCGCCAGGCCCCCGACCAGGAGTCGCGAAGGCGCCAGCGCGAAATAGACGAGCGCCAGGAGCAGCGACGCCTGCGTCTCGCTTGCGCCGGTCCCCCGGATCACGCATGGGCGGTAGAACTGCTGAAACGCCCCCGCTCCCGCAAAAACGAAAAAGAAAGCGAGCGGGTAGAGGAGAGTCCCGGAGAGCGCGGGGGATTTCAAAGCCCGGTCGCTCAAGGCCTAACTCTCCGGGCGCCTGCTCACGCGGACGCTGCAGATCCCCTTCTCGGGATCGGTGCGGTCCATTTCGAAGTCGTACCCGAGGTCGTCGAAGAGCCTCGCGTACATCACCGGACAGTGTCCGCAGTAGTCCGCGTAGCGCGTGATGTGCTTGGCCTTGCGCAGCTTTCGGACCGAGGAACAGTTGTGGACGGTGACCCGCACCGAGGTCTCGTCGCGCTCGATGTCGAAGACGTCGCCCTCCTCCCCCCACGTCTCGCGGAGGTAATCGTAGACCGCGTCCAATCCCCCCTCGCGGATGGCGGCCCTGGGTCCGTCGAAGGCCGTGTCGGCCACGAAGTGCCAGTAGGTCTCGACCGCCTGCCTGCCGTGGCGCTCCTCCAGGAACAGGAAGAACTCGTTGTAGACAAGGATCGTTTCCGTGCACGAGATCACGGGCGTTCCCCTCCACGCGCGCGGAAGGTCTGGACGCAGCGCGCCTCCGCCGTCACGAAGTCGACGTGGAAGCCGATCCCCGCCCGTCGGCAAAGCTCTCCGAGGACCACCCGCGTCTGCTCGCAGAAGGACTCCGTGGGAAGCTGTCCCCTTTCCTTCAGGTGCTGGACGGCGGGGCAGCGCTCGACATGGAGCACAAGTTCCCCGTCGCCTTCCTCGAAACGGCATCGGCCGCCCTCGGCCTCGAAGACCCGCGCGAAGTGCTCCCGGATCGCGCCCAAGCCCCGGGCGCGCACGTCCTCCAACAGCGGAGCATAGACCGTGGGAGCCAGACGCGATAGGAACGCGTCGCGCTCGGCCTCGTCGAACTCCGATTCGAGGTAATCGATCATCCCCCCCGTCAGGAGATGGAAGTCCTTGTGCACGCCGACCGGGATATCTTCGGACGTGACGTCCATCGCGCTCCTTCCTTATCTTATCGTCACAGCCGCTTTGCGACGGCCTTGCGGATCGTGTCCGCGACCGAGAACCTGGGCGCGTACCCGAAGACCCGTTTCGCCTTCGCGATGCTGATCTTGTACGGGTAGACGCCTTTCACCACGCCTTTGTGATACGGCACTCCAAGACCTTCGGACGCCACCTTCACCACCTCGGTATGCTTGAACGGCCCCGGTCCGGCGAGGTTGAATGTCCCGCCGACCGCCTTGGGGGCGAAGAGCGCCTTCACGACCCCCTGCGCGATGTCGTCGGCGTCCGCCACGTGGTCCATGACCGAGCTCCCATCCGCGTACACCGGGCACAGGAGATCCCTCCCGCCGGCGCACAGCGGCCTCAGACGCTCCTTGTCTTCTGGGACGAGCGAGCCCTCCCACGTCTCATACTCGTAGATCTTGAGCGCATCATCCTCGCTCAACGTCCAGCAGAAGCGCACGACCGTGTAAGGGAAGCCGTAAAGCTTGCGGTAGTGCTCCAGCATCACCTCGCCCATGACCTTCATGAGCCCGTAGAAACGCCCCGCCACGAGCTCCGTGTCCTCGGTGATGATTCGGTCGAATTTGCGCGACCCGGTGGCGTAGGTGGCATCGGTGCTGGCGAAAAGGAACACCTTGAGGCCCTCGAGCTTCCGCGCCGCCTGGACGAGATGGAACGTCCCTTCCAGGTTCGCCTTCCACTGGAACTCGTCGTCGGCCTCGTAGCGCGCCGGCGGGAAAAGATCGAACGCCGCGGCTAGGTGACAGATGCGGCTGCATCCCCTCACCGCCTCGCGCAGCGTCGCCGGCTCGAGCAAGCTCCCCTGCACCGTCTCGAGGTTCTCGTGCTCGATCGCCGGCCGGTTTTTGTGGATGAGCGCGCGCACCCGGTGTTTCTTCGCAAGGAGCATCTCGAGCACCTTGCCCCCGATCTTTCCGCTCCCTCCGGTAAGAAGGATCACCTCGTTCATGCTGTTTCGCCTCCGCGTTCTTAAGGATCCGTCGTTTCGCGCAGCCGTCGCATTCTATTTCCCTTCGCGGCGCGCCGCAAACATCTTCCCGTCCGCTTCACCTGTGAGGCGAAGCCAGCATCGAGGCCACCTCGACCGGCGCCCCCCGGCGGCAGGATTCCACCCCGGCCGCCACCATCGCGAAGGTCTTCACGTTGTCGTCGAGCGAGCACTCGGGCTTCCTCCCCGTCTCGATCGCGCCCGTCATCTGGTCCCACGCGTAGTCGAGCTCGAGACGCTCCGTCCGGACCGGCGCAAGCTTCTCCGGCTTTCCGCCGGGGGAACCGGCCATGTGCACCTCGCAGCTTGCGTCAACCGTGAGCATCCCCTTTTCCCCCAGGATCGTCATGTCGCCGTCCCACGTGGTGAGCGCGCCGCTGCCCATGACCGTGCCGAAGTAGTCCGCCCCGATGCCGTCCTCGAAGTCGAGTACCGCCTCGCTCGTCGGAAAGCCCTTCCACCGGCTCCAGGGCGGCGCGTAGCTTCGGGCGTAGATGCGCACGCACTCTTTCCCAGTAAGCCATCGCATGAGGTCGAACTGGTGCACCGCCACGTCCTGCAGCGTCGGATACGGGAACTCGTTGAAGTACCCCCCCACCGGCTCGAACTGGTACATCCGCATGGAGACGTGGGCGATTTTCCCGACCGCTCCCCGGTCGATCGCGCTCTTGAGCGTCTGCGCATGAGGCCGCCAGCGGTAGTTCTGGCTGACCATGACGTGCTGTTTCGGGTGGGCCGTGGAGCAGGCGAGAATCTCTTTCGCCGCTTCCATCGAGACCTCGAGGGGCTTCTCCGTGATGACGTGCATCCCCGCCTCCAGCGCCGCGACGATCACCTCGCGGTGGAGCCAGGGGTGCACGACGCACAGCGCGACCTCCGCGTCGAAACGCTTGAACGCCTCGCAGTAGTCGGTCGCGCCGATCGACCGGTCCACCCCGAACTCGCTCGAGATCGCGTCCAGGGTCTTCTCCGTCCGGGCGACGATCCCGGCGAGTTTCGCGTCCGGATTGCGCTGGATCGCGCGCAGCCACTCCTTCCCGAAGAACCCGAGTCCGACGAGGATCACGCGATGTTCCAACCCACGTCCTCCTTCCGATCCCTGGCGCCTTCTTATCGGTGTGTTATAAAGGATCGGACCGAACATCTCAAGCGGTCGTCTTGAACGTTCCCGATCGTGCCGCCAAACAGCGGGCGTCTTCCCCTTGACTCGCATGACCCGCATCCCCTATAAACAATGCCCCGGAATGGAAACGGGCACCTCTTGAGGAGACAGTATCCATGGCAGAGAAACTCGCGATAGCCGGCGGCTCCCCGGTGTGTTCCGAGAAGTGGCCGACGTGGCCCTCCTTCGAGAAATCCACCATCCGTCAGGCGATGGAGCCCCTTCGCACGGGCAAGGTCAACTATTGGACCGGCACGAAGGGGATGGAGTTCGAGCAGAAGTTCGCCGAGTGGTGCGGCGCCAACTACGGGATCTCGACCGCCAACGGGACCACGGCGCTGCACGTCGCGCTCTCCGCCCTGGGCGTCGGACCCGGAGACGAGGTCCTTTGCACCTCCTACAGCTTCATCGCCAGCTCCATGTGCGTCGCCCAGGCCGGGGCCGTCCCCGTCTTCAGCGACGTCCGGCGCGAGGATCACACCCTCGACCCCGCACAACTCGAAGCGAAGATCACCCCCAAGACGCGCGCCATCGTGCCCGTCCACCTCTACGGGAACGTCTGCGACATGGACCCCATCATGGCCGTCGCGCGCAAGCACAAACTCTTCGTCGTCGAGGACTGCGCCCAGGCGCACGGCGCAACGTACAAGGGGAAAAAGGTCGGCACCATCGGATGCGCCGGCGCCTTCAGCTTCTGCCAGAGCAAGACCTTCACCACGGGCGGCGAAGGCGGCTGCGTCATCACCAACGACGAGAACGTCGCCTGGGAAGCCCGCTCCGTCCGCGACCACGGCTATGACGTGAAGGAGCGCCTGCGCCTCCTCGAGCTCGAGGCCAAGCTCCCCTACATCCACAACCGCATCGGCTACAACTTCCGCATGACCGAGGTCCAGTCCGTCATCGGCCTCTGCGAGCTCGCCCGCATCGACTCCTGGAACCTCGCCAACCGCCGCCGCAACGGCGAATACCTCAACGCGCGCCTGAAGCGCGTCCGCGAGATCCTGTATCTCCCGCCTCACAAGAACGGCGTCGTCGAGAACGGCTTCTGGGTCTACCCCGTCGTATTCGACATCGACCGGCTCAACTGCAGCGTCCGGCAGATCATCGACGCCCTCGTCGCCGAGGGCATCCCCGCCGGTCCCGTCATGTGGCCCCAGAGCTACAAGGAACGCTGCTACCGCGAGCGGCGCGGCTTCGGACGACACAACTACCCGTTCGGCGACCCCAACACCAGCCCAGCGAGCGTCCAGTACGACAAGGTCCTCTGCGAGAACGCCGCCTGGCTCGAAGACCGCACCGTCACCCTCTACACCCTCCATCCCGTCTACAAGCTCAAACACATGAGGATGGTGGTGAAGGCGGTCAAGAAGGTCGTCGCAAACTACAGGAAGTAGGCCGACCCCATGACGCAGCTCATCGGCGGCTTCGCCCAGGAAGACATCACTCCCTCCGGTCCGACACCCCTCGCCGGATACTTCAACGAGCGCATCAGCACCGGCGTCATCGACCCCGTCCGGGCCAAGGCCGCGTGGTTCGAGGGCCCCGGAACCCAGGCTAGCCTCGTCGTCCTCGACCTCGTCGGGCTGCGCCGGGTCGACACCGAGCTCATCCGCAGTCGTGTCGAGGACACGCTCGGCGTCCCGGGCGCACGCGTCCTCGTGACGTGCACGCATACGCATACCGCCCCGGCGACCAAGTCCCTCTTCGGCCTGGGCTTCGACGCGCGCTACGTCCCCGACGTGGTCGCGCCCTCCGTCTGCCGCGCGGTCGAGCGCGCCCGGAAGAGCGCCCAGCCGCTCTCCGTGCGGACCGGCTCCACCGTCGAGAGCGGCCTCGCCTTCAACCGCCGCTACTGGATGAAGAACGGTACCGTCCTCACCAACCCGCCGAAGGGCGACCCGAACATCGTGCGCCCCGAAGGACCCGTGGACCACACGGTCCGCGTCTACGCGTTCGAGACGGACGGGAAACCCATCGGAATCGTGGTCGCCGCCTCCAATCACACCGACACCACGGGGGGCGAGAAGGTCTCCGCCGACTGGCCCGGCGTCCTCGCAGCGGAGATGACGGACCGCCTCGGCGGCGCGTTCCCCGTCCTTCTCCTCAACAGTCCGGCCGGCAACATCAACCACTTCGATCTCGCCAATCCCGACGCCCAGTGCTCCCGGAGCGAGGCGGTGCGGATCGGAAAGGGATATGCCCGCTTCGCCCTTGAGGCCCTCAAGTCGGCGGCTCCGATGGAGGCCCTCCCTCTCGCCGCGGCTTCCGAGAGCTTCGACCTTCCGTACCGTGAGGTCTCCGAAAAGGAGCTCGCCGCCGCCCGCGCCCTCGTCGCGACGGCCCGCTCGGGTGCCTCGCGCCGCCTCACATCGGAGGAGCTCGCCAAGGGCGATCCCGAGGTCGAGCTGATCTTCGCCCGAGGGCTCTTCGACTTCGCCGAGCTCCGCGCACGCGCGGACCATGAGCGCCAGGAAGTCGCGGGCCTACGCCTCGGCGACGCCGCCTTCATCGGCCTGCCCGGCGAGCCCTTCGTCGAGATCGGCCTCGCCATCCGCGAGGCCAGCCCCTTCAAGTTCACGAGCGTCTTCGCGCTCCTGGGGGACCTGGCTGGCTACGTCCCGATGCCCGAGTGCTTCGACCAGGGGGGCTATGAGCCCCGCACGCACCGCTACAACCGCTTCGCCCGGAACGCCGCAGGCGTCTTCATCGAAAAAGCTCTTGAAGTCCTGAAGAAACTGCGCGCCTCTTCGCCCGGCGCTGTAGCTGCCGGCCATGTGAATTCCTGACATCCCTTCCCTCAAGACAAGGAGGAAGAGCATGAGCGCCACCGCAACATCGTCACGAGGCCTAGCCCCCGTGTGTCTGACGATGTTCCTTGCCCTCTCTTTAGCCGGCGGGGCCGCGGCGCAGGAGCCCACCCCCCTCTCCCAACGCACGTATTCCGTGCGACGCTGGCGCATCGTCGTGAACGACGACGGCGAGGTCCCCATCCCCGGCCCCGACCGCACCCTGGAACAGTTCCTCGTCCCGAAGTTCAACGACGTCCTCGGAACCCAGGTCGACGCCTTCTTCCTCTGCCTGGCCAGCACCGACCGCTACGTCGCGCCCGCGAGCGCCCGCATCCAGGACACGATGAACCAGTGGGCCCACGACGGCGGGATCCCCGACCACCTCGACGCGCAGATCCGCACCTACATCGACGCCGCGCGAAAAGCGAACCTGGATATCTTCGTGGCCCTCCGCTTGAACGACATCCACGACGCGTGGGCCGACAAGCTCTCCTATCCCCTTAAGGTGAAGCGGCCCGACCTCCTCATCGGGCAAAGCCGCGTCTTCGTCGACAACGCCCTCATGAACTCGCACTGGTCCGGTTTCGACTGGTCGAAGGACGAGGTGCGCAAGCACTTCCTCAACTTCATCACCTGGTGCTGCTCGCGGTACGACTTCGACGGCGTCGAGCTCGACTGGTTCCGCCACCCGCTCCTCTTCAAGCTCGGCGAGGAGCAACGGAACATCGGGACGATGAATGACTTCGTCCGAAGCGTCCGCGCCTCCCTCAATGAGATCGCCGGCGCCCGCGGCAAACGTTACCTCCTCACCACCCGCACCATGGACACCCCCGAGATGTGCCTGCGCACGGGCATCGACGTCGAGCAGTGGCTCAAGGAAGGCCTGCTCGACATGCTCATGATCGGAGGGGGCTACATGCCCTACGGCGCGCGCCTGAAGGAGTTCATCGACCTCGCGCACCGCTGCGGCGTCCCGGCCTACCCCTGCATGAACCACTTCAAGGAACCCGAGATGATGCGCACCGTCGCCGGCGACTTCTTCGCCCTCGGCGCCGACGGGTTCTACATCTTCAACTGGTACGGAGTCGAGGACGGGTCCGAGAAGGCGGCGTGCCTCAGCCAGTGCGGCGATCCCGAGACGCTCGCCGGCCTCGACAAGCGCTTCATCGCGGACAGCGGCGCCCGCATCAAATACTGCGGCTACGTCAACCCTCCAGGGCAGTTCCCCGTCCCCCTCGTCGGCGGCGATGCGATCGAGCTTGTCGTCGGAGACGACGTCGCCGCCGCCGCAAAGGCCGGGACCGTCGGGCGCATGACCCTCACCGTGAAGGTCTCCGACCTCAACCACCAGACCTCCCTGACGGACGTCGTCAACAACGTCCCGTCGGGCGAGAACATCGCCATCGAGGTGAACGGAGTCCAGCTCCCCTCGGAGTGCATCCGCCGCCTCGATGACGAGACCTTCGCAGCCGAGGTGACCGCTCCTCCCCTCGTGCGCGGAGTGAACCGCATCCGGGTCTTCCCGGGACCCGGTTGCGTCGGATCCCTCAAGTCCAATGTCACCTACCTCGAAATCTTCGTGAACTATCCGCCTGTGGCCGAGACGTCCCAGAACCCCCAGGAGCCTCCACCGGGCCCGCCGCCGAACATGACCATCCTCAACCCCGTTTCCGGGATTCCGTTTTCTCTCTACAACGTCCCTGTCGGGACCGCGAAGACCGTCGTCTTCGACTGCCCCTTTGACCGCGCCGCCGTCCAGTCGGTCGCCCTGGCGCTCAACGCCGCCGACATCGACGACCCCGCGGAAGCCGCCGTCGCATGGAACGGCGCCCCCTTGACCGTCCCCGCAGCGCTTCTCTCCGACACCGGACCGCGCGTGGGAACGATCCCCATTCCCGCCGATCAGCTTCGCCGCGGACGAAACGAGGCCGTCTTCACGTTCGCCAGCAACCTCAACGGGACGACGAAAGGCTTCGACATCAACGAGGCGCTTCTCGTCTTGATGCTGCAAGAGAAGGCCCCGGCGCAGTAGCTCTCCGGCCCGGAGCCGCGCAAACGCAGGATCCCTTCGCTACCTCGTCCCCGCGAGCCCCAACAGCTTTTCCGCGTTGGCGTGCATGATCTTCCCGTACGCCTCCTCGGAGAGCCTTCCCTCCTCGCGGATCTTTGCTAAGTACGTGAGGATCCGCATCTCCCTCTCCCCCGCGACGCCCACGCAGACGTCCGTCCCGAACAGGAGCTTGTCCTGGAAGCGATCCAGGAACTCGACGCCGTAGGAGGCGTCCCGCGTGAGCGCGTTGTACCCGCTCGTCGCCGACGTGTCCGCCCACAGGTTCGGGTACTTCTCCATGAGGCGGGCCACGGCTCCGTCGCGCGGAATCGGCCCCTTCGGGTATCCCGCGCGGTCCTCGTTCGCCGAGTTGGGCGAGATCTCCGCCCAGAAGGTCGGCCCATGCCCGATGAACACGGTCTCGGGCGTCTCCAGAAGCACCTTCTCCAGCCTCGGGAGCCCCGGCTCGTCCACCACCCCGTAGTGTTCCCCGACCCGCGACGTCATGTCGAAGAGGATCGGCAGCGAGAACTTCCCCGCCTGCCGGTAGAGGTTCACCGCCCGCGGATCGTTGATCCAGAGGTTCGCTACCATCTCCCCGATCCCGACGCACCCGCGCTCCCGGTACTCCCCCAAGAGGTCGCTGAAATCCATGTCGGGCGAGTTCCCCCCGAACCTCGGGTCCACGAGGCAGAACGGGACGAGCCGCCCGGGATGGCGTTCGCACGCGGCCAAGACCTGCTCCGTCGTCGAAAAGCGATAGCCTCCTTCGGGGCTGTCCGCCAAGGGCAGCACGCACGACCGGTCGATCCCCCAGCGCTCCATATTGCGGATCACGTCATCCGCCGTGATGTGATACTCGGGCGCGCGGTCAAGCCATCCGATGTGCGTATGCACGTCAATGATCATGCACTCCTCCTTGCCTCCCGCAATGCCGACGACGGCTCCATCTACTTGAGATACGCCCTCTCCACCTTGACCAGGGCAACAAGCAAGTCATCTATCTCGGCGTCCGTCCAGTCCTCGTGCAGGAAAACGGGGAAATGGCGTGCGTCCGTGGCCTCGACGTTGGGAAGCGCAAGCCAGCGCGGGGCATCCCCCTTGCAGAGAGGATCGGACCACGGCGGAGCGTCTTCGCGGCCGAACACGCGGCCTGCCGTGAACCAAGGCATCCTCGTCGGGATGCAGAGATAGCTCGAACCAGCGTCGATCCCTTCCGCCTGGACGGATTTCGCGAACGTCGTCTTGTCCACGCGCAGCGAAGGAAGATCGAGCGCGAGGAACAAGAACCAATACGCCCCCTCGCAGTCGGTCGCCGGCGTCAACGCCCGCACCGTCCTGAGGCGTTCCCTGCACGCCGTCTCGATCGCCGATGCGAGACGCCGTCGTCGGGCGAGTCTCTCCGGTAGATTGCGCAACTGCACGCGGGCGATCGCCGCGTGCAACTCGTCCATGTTGCAGTTGAGGGCCGCGACCACGTTCCCCTCGGGCTTCTCAATGCCGAAGGGCTTCCCCCGGTCGGCGTGGCGGCGGATTCTCCAGTAGAGGTCGCCGTCCCGCGTGAAGACCGCCCCGCCCTGTCCGCCCGAGGCGTGATGCTTGCTCCACATCGTCGAGAAGATGCCGACGCCCCCGATGCTCCCGACCGCCCGACCTTTGTACCGGGCCCCGTGCGCCTGAGCGCAGTCCTCGATCACGGGGATCCGTCGGGCCCGAGCGAGTTCCATGATGGGATCCATGTCGGCGGGAAGGCCCGAGATGTGCGCGACGATGATCGCGCTTGTCCGCTCCGTGAGCCGCGCCTCGATCTCATCCGCGCCGACGTTGTACGACCCGGGCGCCGCATCCGCCGGCACGGGGATGCAGTTCACAAGCGCCACCGGCATGACTCCGCCGGGATCCGTGACCGGGGGTACGATCACCTCCGTGGACGGCTCGATCCCGAGCGCTCGCAGCGCGATGAAAAGGGCATTCGTCCCCGAGTTCACCGCGTCCGCCCAGCCCCCGCCCAGGAACCGCGCGAACTCCGCGCAGTAGCTCTCCTCCTCCGGTCCGTTGTACCCCAGGACCTGCGGGCCCTGGGCGCTTGCGCGATCGAAAAGCGCCATGACCGCCTGCTTTTCCTCATCGCCGAACGTCCGGCGCCCGGGAAAAGGCGTGTTTCGCACCTTCGGCCCGCCATCGATCGCAAGCATCTCAGTTCCTGCGAGACTCATGTTTCCCTTCCATGCGCGCTAGCCGTCGCGCACAATCCCGCATGGCCTCTATCCCATCCCATAAAACCGCCGGGCGTTGCCGTAGAAGACGTCCTCGACCGCCTCCCTCTCCAAGCCGGCCGACTCCAGGATCGCCGCATCGCGTCGAACGCGCTCGTGCGGATATCGCACGGGCCCGCCCGCTTCCCCTTCCTTTCCCCATGTGGCCGGATCGCTCCTCGCCGTGTAGAAGTCCGTCCCCCAGATGATGAGCTTCTTGTCCGTCTCCGACACGACCTTCCTGAGCACGTCCTCCCTGTAGATTTCGGGCGTCCCTGGCGTCAGATCCACCACCGCCTGTCCCTCCCGGTGGCCGGCAACCTTGTTCATCACCTGGAACTTCTGCGCCGTCGCAATGCACTCGTCCGTCCACGGCCACGCCACGTGCGCCATCGCAAAGCGCAGCCCCGTGAACTGCATCAGCGCCTCCAGGTACACGGACCTGCAGAACCTCGACGTGTCGCCCCACGACCACAGGATCCCGGTGTGGAATAAAATGGGCATCGAGAGATCCCGGGCCTTCTCGTACAGCGCAAAGAAACGCTCCTCGCACGGGTACCATCCGTTGGGGATCAGCTTGATCCCCGCGATCCCGTACCTCTCGCGCGCTTCCTCGACGAGCTCCACGACCCCTTTCGTCGTCGGCTCGACCCACGCCAAGCCCGCAACCCGGTCCGGGAGAGCTTTCGCGATCCCCCCAAGATGCTCCACCCGCCGCCTCTGCTCAGCCGGCGTCGAGACCCTCGGCCGGAGCAGACCTTCCCCCTTCCCCTTGTCCTTCGCGGGCGCCTCGCACGGGTCTTCGCTGATGAGCCCCACGCGCTCCACCCCGCTCGCGTCCAGCCACCGCTTGATCTCCTCCGGCGTCTCATCCCCCTGCATGTGCACGTGTGCGTCGAAAATACGCATCGACTGCTTCTCCTTGTCCTTCGATCACTTCTCAAGAAACATGAGCGTCCCCTCCCCCGGCTGGTACGTCGGGTAGCCGCACTCATGGGACGTCCATGCGATGTGTCCCACGACCTTGTCCTCGTCCCGCTCCGTCACCAGGACCTGGAAGTCGAACTCCTTGCTAGCCTGTAGCTCGCTAGGAAGCGCCCTCCACGGGATCGCCGCTTCATACGCGATCCCGTCGTCCAGCCGCTTCGCCGCGTACCGGATCTCGCCATTGATGACCCGCGACGGATGCGACCCCTCCCATCGACAGCCCTCCTTCGGGATCACCGCGTGCGCCCACTTCCCCTCGAACACGATGAGCACGAAGTCCCGTTCCGCCGCCCCCCGCGGATGGAAGGAGAAGATCACAAGGTCCTCTTCCGGGTAGTACGACCCCGCCTCCCAGACCCATTGGTAGTTGAGCGTCGGCGGCGTGTCCGAGAAGTTGGTGCGCACATTGTCGTCCCGGACCCAGCACGCTAAATACAAATTGTCCTCGTCATGTTCGACGTAGGCCCGCGCGCTCAGGTCAGCCGGGCCCCTCCAACCGGGATACGGCTCGGGAACGTAAATCGACCCCGAGATCATGCGCCTTCGCACCTGACGCACATCGTCGAGGACGATCCCCCCGGAGGCGTTCCACTCCCTGATCTCCCCGTCAACGACGACAGGCCTCTTCGGCCTCGACGCCGTCGCGACGTACTCCAGCGCGTGCGCCGTCATGCCCGCGCCGCTGCGCAGCATCGAGAGACGCACGTTGCCGACCTCCGCTTCCCCGGCGGCCGTGAGCTTCAGCCGAACCCGCGCGGCGTTCCTGCCGACGGTATACATGCCGCTCGTCCGCGTCCATTCCCGCGAGGCGGCCGTCGCGAGAACGCTCACGCCCTCCGCGAGCGGCGCATCGTTCTCATCGTACTCGACGATCCGCCCCTCCACTCCCGCGCCCCCTCTTACATCGAGCACGATCGAATACGTCTCCCCCGGATAGGCCGCTACCGCCTCACTCACCTGAGCGCCCCCTCCCGCCGGGAAACCCAGCCGCCCCTTCGTCCAAGCCTGGTCCTCCAGGAGCTGCGTCCCCGGCGGATTCTCGGCCACCGTCGCCACGATCACGCGCGGCGCCGGAACAAGCCCCCGCCCGTCCCCCAGCTCCACGCGTACGGGGATCTCCGCCCGGCTGCGCCGGGCCGATTCCGGAGCCTTCACGGCGCAGGAGATGCTCATCGCTTCCCCCGCTCCGAGATCAAAGGCTAGCCCGTCCATCGGCGAAAACTCCCAACCGCCGGGCGGCCGCGCAAGAAGCCGACACCTCATCCGCCGGCCCGTACAGTTCCGGACCGTTGCGACGAGCGCCTTCGCCTCCCCGGGCATCACCACGACCTGCTGTTCCGATAGGTGAAGCACGGACTGCGCTAGAAGCTCCTCGGGCGCAAGCCCTGCGACCATGACGGGGTCCTTTCCCACGCGAAGGCCGAGCTTCCCGCCCTCGACGGAGACCTCCCGTTCGTTGTCCATCATGTCGATGATCGTCACCCGCTCCCGCGCGGTCCGGATCTCCACGTCCCGGAAGACCGACCTGTACCGCGCGGGGCTCCCCACCTCCGTCCCGAACCAGTTCGCCTCCATGGCGCGGAACCCCGCGTTGTTCCAGAGGATGAGCATCGTCTTCCCGTCCCGCCGCAGGACCGTGTGCGCCTCGATATCCTGCCCGAGCTGTCCCCTTTCCATCGGGTAGAGCGCTCCAGCGCCGTCCAGCTCCTCGCTGATCGTCCGGTGCGCCGCCATGATGGGCGTAACCACGTCCAGGTTGTGCGGCCGATCCATCAGCCGGAAACCGCAGTGAAAGAACGTCTTCTCGATCCCCCACGCCGCCTCGCGCGCGCAGCAGCGCGCGAGGTCCACGGCCTCGTCCTCCATCGTGCTGTTCGAGGAGAAGTGGATCTCCGTGTCCCACACCGGCTTTCCGGGGACGTGGCTCAGCAGCTCCCGGTGCGCCGTCTTCCACGCGATCTCGCGCTGTCCCACGTAGTGGACGTTCGCGATGTCGAACGTCTCCCCGCCTCCCAGCTCGTAGAACTTTCGCGAGAACGCGAGAGGCTCCAGCTCGTCCCCCTGACAGCCGACAACGATCCTGGCGTCCGGGTCGAGCTTCCGGAGCACCTCGCGCGTCACCTTCATGAGCGCAAGGTATTCTTCGACCCGGTACATCCCGCAGTGATGCATCGGCTCGTTGATGATCTCCCAGTGCTTGATCCGGTCCTTGTAGCGGGACACGAGCGCGGCGAAGAAGTCCGCCCAGTCCGCTAGGCGCGGCACCTCGAAGCGCCCGCCGCTCGTCTCATGCGCCTCGGGGTCCGCCTTCGCCCACCCCGGCGTCGTCCAGATCATGGGCATCATCCTCAGCCCGTGTCGCGCGTAGAGCTCCACGTTCCCGTCATACAGCTCCCAGTGGAACTCGCCCTTGCGCGGCTCAATGACGTCCCAGTCGAAACCAGGCCCACGGACCCACGTGACCCCGAGCTTCCGCATCAGCGCCGCCCACGCTTCCGCCTTCACGCGGTTGCTGATCCCCGGTTCCCCGAGAACCTGCATCCCGCACCGCCCCGACCAGTCCGCATCACCCGGAGGACGAGCGGGTGCGAGCTTCGCAAAAGCGAGCGTCGGGCGGTCCACCGCCTGCCCTATGTGGATCCCCTCCCCGCTCTCAGTCTCGAGGCCCGCCGCAAGTTCGAAATACCCCCGCCCATGTGCCTGAGGCGTCGTCTGGATTGCCGCGCTCCCGTCCCCGGACGCCGTGATTTCAACAACCCTGTCCTCGTGCATGTTTCCGAAGTAGTCGCGGAGCTGCACGTGCAGCCGGTACGTTCCACCGGGCTTCAGGTTGAAGACCCGAACGCTCACGGGAACGGTTTCATTGTCCGCATAAATATGTCCGAAACTCGGCGTCGAAAGCTCGATCACGGGGGCAAGCTCCCGTCCCGGCGGGCAGGCGCGCAGCCGCAGCACGTCCCACCCCCTGACCCCGAAACTCGTGGGACAGGAAATCTCCAAGCGGTTCACCCCCGCCTTGACCTCAAACCGGCACGTGAACGAGAGCGGCTCGCTGCCTGGAGAAAACGGAAACCTCCACAGGGCCACCCTCCCGTCGCTCATCCCCACCCGCAGATGGTCGCCGAAGTTGTCCGGCTGCATGTGCTTGATGCGCCCGATTGCGGCCAAGTCGATGAACTGGCCGGCACGAAACCGAATCTCGAACTCCCGCCACCCCGGCGACTGCTCCTCCCACTCGATCAATGCCCTCGTCGGGCGCTGATCCGTGTTGGGAACCCCTTGCACGTTCACGAGCGCATCCAGGTCCGCCAGCCCTTCCGGGAAGAGCGGTTTCGCGTCCACGCCGTTTTTCGTGACCCGGAACGTGAGCGCGTGGTTCGTCGGGTCGAGTCCCGCAAGCTCCCTCGTCGGATGCAGCGGCAGAAAGTCGTCCTGCGCGTTCTCCTCCCCAAGCTGCCAGATGAGCGCCTCTTGGCCGGGCGCGCCTTGCGCAAACAGCCCCCCGAGAAAGAACGCCGCGATCCCGAGCGCGGCGAACCTCGCCAATGCTCTTCTCGCACAAACCTTCCAAGACTTGGACGGCATAGCCTTGATCCTCATGCCGGGGTTCGCGGCTTCCCTCGCGCGCTCATACCGCTCCTAGGTTCGGTCTTGGAGGAACCTCGATACCTCCTCGCGTGTCGGCAGCGCCGGGATCGCGCCGTACTTCGTGCACGTGAGCGCACCGGCGGCGTTCGCGCGACGCACGATCCCCTCGAGGTCCGCTCCTGCGAGCCCCTCGATATCCCTCGCCCCCTTGCAGCGGTCGATGAGGTCCACGAGCACGCTCCCCGTGAAGGCGTCCCCCGCCCCGATCGTCTCCGCCACCTCGACGCGAAAGCCTTCCACGGCGCCGCTCGTCTTCCTCGTAAAGAACGCCGCCCCTTTCTCCCCGCGACTGACGAGCACGAGCTTCACCCCCCGCTCGAGGATTCGCTTCGCCCCTTCCTCGAACCCATCGCACCCCGTGACGAACTCCCATTCCTCCTCACTCACCTTCGCCACGTCGGCGCGCTCGAACCCCGCGCGGATGATCTCCCGCGCCCGCCCGGCGTCGTTCCAGAGGGCCGGCCGATAGTTAGGATCGTACGACACGAGACAACCCGATCCGCGCGCGAGCTTCGCCCCGTGGAGCGTCGCCTCCCGCGGCCCCTCGTCGATCATCGAGATCGACCCGAAATGGAACGCCCGCGCGCGTCGGACCATCTCCTCCGGGATGTCGCCCTTCGACAGGAACATGTCCGCGCCCGGGTTGCGCCAGAAGGTGATGTCCTTCGAGCCGTCGGACCGCGTCGCGATCATCGCTAACGTCGTGCGGCGCTCCGGATCGAACCGCAGCCCCGTCACGTCCACCCCCTCCCGCGCGATAACCTCGGCAAGGAACCTCCCGAAGGGATCGTCCCCCACGCGCCCGATGAACCCCGCGCTCTTCCCCAGCCGCACGACGGCGACGGCGACGTTCGCCGGCGCTCCGCCCGGCGCCTTGGTGAAGTGCTCGGCCTTTGCGAGCCCCGCGTCGGTGTCCGTGGACAGAAAATCGATGATGAGTTCGCCCAGCGCGACGACGTCAGGCATATGCCTTCCCCTCCGCCATGACCTTGCGACCGTCTCTCATCTTATGAATCCTAGCTCGCGCGCGCGAGCTCCCGGGCGCGTTCGGCGATCCGCTGCGCTCCCAGCCCCAGCCACTCCAGCACCTCCTCCGCCGTGCGGCCGGACTTCGGGATCCGCCCCACCGTCATCCGCCAGACGCGCGCGCCTCTCGCCTCCGCCGCAAGCTCGGCGATCGCGCTTCCCAGCCCCCCGCCGTAGTTGTCTTCCACCGTGAGGATCCGCTTGTCCAGCCCCGCCGCTAGCTCGTGCACGAGCGCGCTCCGGATCGGGAACGAATACACGTCCACCAGCCCCGCCCGCAGACCCATCTCCGAGAGCACCCCCACCGCCTCCCGCGCGACGTGCACCATGTACCCGCACGCGACGAGCGTCACGTCCTCTCCCTGCGCCAGCTCCTGCGCCCCCCCGATCTCGAAGCGCGTGTGCGGCTCATAAAGAAGCGACACGTCCGGGCGGAACGTCCGGATGTACACGGGCCCGACGTGCCTGGCGGCAAGCTCCACCGCCCGGTACGCCGCATACCCGTCGGCGGGCACGAAGATCACCATCCTCGAATCCCCCCCCTCCGGCGATTCCGTCGGGAACGAGCGGAAGAACGCGAGGTCCACGAGGCCCATCTGACTGGGGCCGTCCGCCCCCAGGCTCGCCCCCGAATGCGACCCCACAAGCTTCATGTTGTGTCCGCTCGTGATGTTCATCTCGGTCTGATCGTACGCCCGCACAAGGAACTTCCCGAAGGTGCTGGCGAACGGAATCTTCCCTCCCGCCGCTAAGCCCCCCGCCACGCTCACCATGTTCTGCTCCGCGATCCGGCATTCGAAGAAACGCCCCGGGAACTCTCTTCCAAAATACTCGCTGAAGGTCGAGTTCGACACGTCTCCGTCCAGCGCCACGACCGCCGGGTTCACCTTCCCCAGCTCCCGCAGCGCCAGGCCGTACGCCCGGCGCGTGCTCATCATCTTCGTCGAGCGGAACTTCGAAAGGTACGCGTCATCCGCCAGCATCGCCTCGAAATCAGGGACCGGCATCCTCTGCGACATCGCCATCGTCGCCAGGCCCTGCGTCGGTCCCGACGGCGCGAGCTTCACCTCCCCGCCGACCTCCCCCGCCTTCTTGAGCTCCTCGTCCAAGTCCGCCAGCGCCCGTGAAAGCTTCCCCTCGGGGAGCGGTCGCCCGTGGTTCGTGACGTCCTCGAGCGCCCGCACGCCCCATCCCTTCCGGGTCTTCGCCACCACCGCGAAGGGCCCCCCGTTGCGCCCCGCGCGCTCGAACGCCTCGATCAGCGCCGCCGGATCGTGTCCGTCGACGATCCTCGCCTCCATCCCGTACGCCTCGAGCTTCGCCGCGAGCTTCTCCGCGCTCTGCTGCTCGCTCACGTAGTCGCTCTGCCCCTGGCGGTTCGCGTTGAAGATCGGCACGACGGCCGTGAGCTGGTTGTCCACCGCGAAATCCACCGCCTCCCATACCTGTCCTTCCCGGCTTTCCCCGTCCCCGATGATGACGTAGATCCGCCGCTCGATATCGCTCAGCCGGCTCGCCAGCGCAAGCCCACACGCGATCGAGAGCCCCTGTCCCAGCGATCCCGTCGCCGCGTCGAAAAACGGGAACCCCGCCGGCGGGTTCGGGTGCCCGTCGAGCACCGAATCGAGCTCCCGAAGCGTGTCGAGGTCGGCCACGCGCAGCTTCCGCGAGGTCGCGCTCGTGTTCCCGACGATCCCCCCGACGTCCGCGTACGCCGCGTAGACGATCGGCACGCTGTGCCCCTCCGACAGCACCAGCCGGTCGCTCGACTGGCTCCACGGATCGGATGGATCGTACCGCATGACCTGGTACATCAGCGTCGTCACGATGTGAGCGAGCGACAGCGCGCTCGACGGGTGGCCCGAGCCCGCTTTCGTGGTCATCCGGACCACGAGCTTCCCAAGCTGCGCCGCCTTCCTGCGGATCGCCGTTTCGACGTCGCTTCTCACGGTCTCTCCCTCCTTGTGAATCCCCCGCCCCGTGCGGTCTCCTCACTATACGTTCGGCCTCCCGCCGGCGCAAGGGACCGCCGCTAGCGCCCGTCCTTCCGGTGCCCTCCCGCCGACTTTCGCCGTTGACTCGCCCTGAAGGGACTCCCTATAATCCATCCCCTTCTGATGCAAGCGTCGGCTTTACAATGAGCTTTGTCGGATAGGTCATGTCAGCTTCTCGCGGGAGAAAGATCGCGGTCTCCGGAAAAGGCGGTGCGGGGAAAACGACCTTCGTCTCCACGCTCGCCAAAACCTACACGGAGGACGGCGTCGAAGTCTACGCGATCGACGCCGACCCCGCCGCCAACCTCGCCGGCGCCCTCGGATATCCCAACCCGGACGACATCGTCCCCATCAGCGAGATGCGCGAGCTGATCGCCGAGCGCACCGAAAGCTCCCTTAAGGGCTACGGCGCGTTCTTCAAGCTCAACCCCAACGTGACCGACATTCCCGAGGTCTACCGGAAGACCGCCGGCGGCGTCCACTTCCTCACCGTCGGCGCGATCCGCAAGGGCGGAGGCGGCTGCGCCTGCCCCGAGAACACCTTCCTCAAGGCGCTCCTCACCAACCTCGTCATGCACCGTAACGAGGTCGTCATCGTCGACATGGAAGCCGGCATCGAGCACCTCGGACGCGCCACCATCCAGGCCACTGACGCCCTCATCGTCATCGTCGAGCCAGGCCGCCAGAGCGTCAACACCGCCCACTCCATCCGCCGACTCGCGCGCGACATCGGCATGAAGCGCGTTTTCGCCGTCGCCAACAAGGTCCGCTCCGACCAGGAGCTCGCCTTCCTCCGGTCCGCCCTTGACGACTGGACCCTCCTCGGAGCCGTCCGCTATCAGGATGCGATCGCTCGACGCGACCTCGAAGGGCGTCCCCCCTTCGAGGAGAACGAAAAACTCTTGGCGGAAGTCCGCGCCGTCCGCGAGACCCTCGAGCGCAGCCTCGCCGCAGGCCCCTCTCGGGCGGTCGCGAAGGCCGCGAAGGAAAGGTAAGCCGCCTCCGGACCTCGCGGCTCGTCGGCGCGCTTCGAACGGAAGTCCTCGCCTCCCCCAAGGGGGCATTCGGAAAGGAGTGTTGCATGTCGAAGATCATCGCATCGGCCGCCATCCGCGGCGCGCACAAGATCCTTGCCCGCGCCGAAGGTCGGCTGGCCGAGACCATCGCCGCCAAGGGGGAGCAGTGCGCCGTCGAGTTCCCCAACACCGCCTACTTCCTCCCCGTCACCTTCGGGATCACCGGCCTCCAGGTGAAGACCCTCGCCGACTGCAAGCTCGCCCTTGAGGAGGCCCGCAAGCTCCTGCCGCCCGTCCCCTCCGAAAAGCTCTGGCTCCCCTACCTCGGCCCGGCTCTCGACGCCGGCATGGCCACCCTCTTCGCCGAGGAGGTCATCGAGGTCTGCAAATACCTCGCCGGCCCCAGCCCCGTCGACGGCATCTGGCTCGGCGCCGCCGATGACGTCATCATGCGCGAGCGGGGCATCGAGTTCGTCGACGGCACCGCCCCCGGCTTCGCCGCCTGCGTAGGCGCCGCCCCCACCAACGAGATCGCCGTGAAACTCGCCCGCGAACTCCAGCAGAAAAGCCTCTACGTCTTCATGTCCGCTTCCACCGATGGACGCTCCATGGCCGAACAGCTCGCCGAGGAGAACGTCCAGATGGGTTGGGAGACCCGCCTCGTCCCCTTCGGAAAAGGCATCGAGTCCACCGTCTACTCCCTCGGCTTCGCCATTCGCGCGGCGCTCTCCTTCGGGGGCGTCCAGGGCGGCGACTACACCCGCGGCCTCCTTTACAACAAGAACCGCATATTCGCCTTCGTCCTCGCCCTCGGCGAGGTCGACGACGAGAAATACGCCAACGCCGCCGGCGCCATCAACTTCGGCTTCCCCACCATCGCCGACACCGACATCCCGGAGATCCTCCCCACCGGCGTCTGCACCTACGAGCACGTCGTCTCCAACGTCCCCCACGACAAGCTCGTCGAGCGCGCCATCGAGGTCCGGGGACTCAAGGTCACCGTCGCCGAGGTCCCCGTCCCCGTCCCCTACTCCCCCGCCTTCGAGGGCGAGCGCATCCGCCGCGAAGACATGTACTGCGAAATGGGCAACCCCAAGGACGGCACCGACGCCTTCGAGTTCGTCACCAGCCGCGACTCCGGCGACGTCGAGGACGGCAAAGTCACCGTCGTCGGGCCCGAGATCGACGCGATCCCCGAGGGCGGAACCTCCTCCTTCGGCGTCTGGGTCGAGGTCGCCGGCCGCAAAATGCAGACCGACTTCGAGCCCATCCTCGAACGACAGATCCACCGCTTCCTCAACGAAGCCCAGGGCCTCTTCCACATGGGACAGCGCGACATCGTCTGGGTCCGCGTCTCCAAGGACGCCAGGAAGGCCGGCCTCAAGTTCGAACACTTCGGCAAGATCCTCCACGCCATGCTCCACGACGAATACAACGCCATCCTCGACAAGGTCCAGGTCACCATCCACACCGACCCGAAGGAGGTCGCCCGCCTCCAGGACATCGCCCGCAAGACCTTCGCCGAGCGCGACGCCCGCCTCGCCGGCATGACCGACGAGAGCGTCGAGAAGTTCTATTCCTGCACCTTGTGTCAGTCCTTCGCACCCAATCACGTCTGCGTCATCACCCCCGAGCGCTCCGGGCTCTGCGGCGCGTATAGCTGGCTCGACGGCCGCGCCGCTTACGAGATCACCCCCTCCGGCCCCAACCAGCCCCTCCCCAAGGGAAAACCCCTGGACGAGAAGCTCGGGCAGTGGGAGGACATCAACGCCTTCGTCAAGTCCGCCAGCCACGGCGCCATCGAGCGCTTCAGCGCCTACAGCATGGTCAACGACCCCATGACCTCCTGCGGCTGCTTCGAGTGCATCAGCGCCATGCTCCCCATGGCCAACGGCATCATGATCGTGGATCGCGACTATCCCGAGATGACCCCCTGCGGGATGAAGTTCTCGACCCTCGCCGGCACCGTGGGCGGCGGAAACCAGACCCCGGGCTTCATCGGGCACTCCAAGCAGTTCATCATCTCGAAGAAGTTCATCCTCGCCGACGGCGGCGTGGCGCGCGTCGTCTGGATGCCTAAGAAGCTCAAGGAGGAGCTCAAGGGCGAGATCGAGAAACGCGCCGCCGAAATGGGCCTCGAAGACTTCTGGAGCAAGATCGCCGACGAGACCGTCGCCACCGAGGAGGAAAAAGTCGTCGAGTTCCTCACCTCCGTCGGACACCCGGCCCTCACCATGGACCCGATGTTCTGACCAAAAGGGGTCAGGCTTACTTCCTGGATGACAAGAATGGCCACAGGTTTGCTTGTTCAAATTTGCGGAAAGCAGGCCTGACCCCCTTTCTCCGGTGGAGGCACTGCTCCAGATCGCCAGCTTCGATCGCACAACCGCCAAGGTCATCGTCATCAGCAACACGGCCATCGCTCTTTCCCTGACGGCGTGGTTCTTCCTGATCCCTGTCTGCCTCCTGGTGCGTGACGTGTGCGACGACGCCTTGACGGATATGGGGATCCCTCACTTCGCCCTCAGACTGCACCGCACGCTCACGCCAGCGTACGAACGCTGGGCCCGGGACCGCGTTGACCGCCAGCAGGCGGTTTCCGAAACAGAAAACATCTCGGGAACCGAGTGGCCCCTTTTCGGCACCGCGTTCTACCTCTGGGCCACCGAGGCAATCCAGGAAGCCTACGAGAAGGACCCCTCCATATTGCCGGTCCCGCCGAGGCAATATGCGAAGAACGCTCTGGAAGCCTGCGCTTGCCTCCTTTCCGATCCGAACCACGCTAGGTGGGTCCGCGCCCACTGGGGCGCCGATTACCTCCACAACCAAAATGTCTTCTATCGCATGCTCCTCATCGGCGGGCTCAGCGTGCATCACAAGCTCACCGCCTCCGAGCAATACCTGCCCCTCCTCCGCGACCAGGTCGAGACCCTCTCTCGAGCCCTCGATGAGTCCCCCTGGGGACTGCTCGACGACTACCCCGGCGAATGCTATCCCGGCGACGTCCTCGCCGCATGGGCCTGTATCAAGCGGGCCGACACTGAGCTCGGAACGGATCACAGCGCCATGATCGAGCGGGCGGTCCGCGCCTTCGAAGGATGCCGCCTCGACGTTGCCACGGGGCTTCCCCCTTACGCTGCGTTCTCCCGTACCGGCGAGGCGTTCGGCCCCGCCCGCGGGTGCAGCAACGCCTACATCCTCACCTTCGCCCCGGAGCTTTGGCCCGAGAAAGCCCGGGCATGGTACGGGTCCGCCGAGAAACACTTCTGGCAGCACCGCTGGACCGCGGATGGCTTCCGGGAATTCCCTCGGGGCCTCAAAGGCGGTGAATGGTATTTCGACGTCGACAGCGGACCCGTGGTCGCGGGCCACGGCATCGCCGCTACCGCCTTCGGCGTCGCGGCCGCCCGCGCCAACGGACGTCCCGACCACGCGTATCCGTTGGGCGCCGAGATGATTGCGGCGTCGATGCCCCTGCCCGACGGCTCCCTCTTCCTCCCCCGCTTCCTTTCCAACGCGACCGACGCACCCTATCTGGGCGAAGCCTCCGTGCTCTTCTGTCTGACCCGCCCTGCCCTTGCCCCGGTGACACGCACCGCACGCCCTCTTCCGTTCTTCGTCTGCGCAGTGATCGGTCTCTATATGTGCGTCGGCCTTCTAGTGGTCCTTTCCCAAGCCCTTCGCTTGGCGAACCTCAATCGGCTCGTCGTCGCGAAACGCCCGTGCCTACCCCGCGTCAGCCTGGCGACATGGGTTGCGCTGCTCGCGGGCGCAGTAGCCCTTCTTGCGCTTCGAGCGGCCCTTTGGGCGCTCGTCCCTCTCCTTCTTGCTCAGCTAGTTCCCCGGTGGAAGAGGCGCCCGGAGGGGGATGGACAGCCTGCGGGCACCGCGCCTCAGCCACCCAAGTAGTATTCCACAATCCTCTCGTCCTGGGCGAGCTCCCGCCCCGTCCCCGTGGCGATCACCTTCCCGCTCTCGAGCACATATGCCCGGTTCGCGATCGCTAGCGCCTGCCGCGCGTTCTGCTCCACCAGGAGCACCGTGATCCCCTCCCGGTTGATCTCCTGGATTTTCTCGAAGATGAGGTCCACGAGGATCGGCGCCAGCCCCAGCGACGGCTCGTCGAGCAAGAGCAGCCTCGCCCTCGCCATGAGGCTCCGCGCGATCGCAAGCTGCTGCTGCTCCCCCCCGGAGAGCGCCCCCGCCCGCACCCTGCGCCTCTCCGCTATCACCGGGAAGAGCGAAAGGCACATCTCAAGGTCCTGCCGGATCCCCGCCCGGTCCCGCCTGCTATACGCCCCCATCTCCAGGTTCTCCATCACCGTGAGATTGGCGAAGACCCGCCTCCCCTCCGGGCTCTGCACGATCCCCCGCCGGACGACCTCATGGGCCGGTAGCCCCGCGATCTCCTCACCCTCGAACCGGACGGAGCCGCTGCGCGGCGAAAGCACCCCGCTCACCGTCATGAGCGTCGTGGACTTCCCCGCCCCGTTCGCCCCCACCAGCGCCACGATCTCCCCTGCGCGCACCTCCATCGTCACGTCGCGGATCGCGTGGATCGACCCGTAATACGCGTTCACCCGCTCAAGCGCAAGCATCGCCCGCCTCCCTGCGCGTCTTCGCGCAGCTCTCCTGTTCTACTGCTCACCTGCTCATCTCCTCTTTCCCGAGATACGCCTCGATCACCCGCGCGTCGGCCCGGACCTGCGCGGGCGTCCCCTCCGCGATCACCGCCCCCGCGTCCATCACGATGATCCGCTCGCACACGTTCATCACGAAGTGCATGTCGTGCTCGATCACGAGAACCGTGATGTGGAACTCGTCGCGGATCCTCCGCACGAGCTCCAGGAGCTTCACCGACTCCGTCTGGTTCATCCCCGCCACCGGCTCATCCAGAAGTAAGAGCCTCGGCTCGCTCGCCAAGCCCCGCGCGATCTCCAGCCTCCTCTGGTCCCCGTACGAGAGCCGCCCCGCAAGCTCGTCCCTCCGATGCGCTAGGTCGAAGATCGCTAGGAACTCCATCGACTTCTCCTCGATGATCCTTTCTTCCTCGCGGAAGGCCCTCGTCCGCAGTACGCTCGCGGCTAGGCCCGAGCGCGCGTGGTAGTGGTAGGCGATCTTCACGTTGTCCACCACCGGGAGATTCCCGAAAAGCCGGATGTTCTGAAACGTGCGCGAGATCCCCAGCCGCGCGATCCGGTGGCTGGGCATCCCCGCGATCTCCCGTCCCTCGAAGACGACGCTCCCCCGCCGGGGACGGTAGATCCCCGTGACGACGTTGAAGATCGTCGTCTTCCCCGCGCCGTTCGGGCCGATGAGACCCGCGAGCTCGAGCGGCCGAAGCTCGAGGCTCAACCCCGATAGCGGCCGCACCCCGCCGAAGCGCATCTCCACGTCCTTGAGGCGCAGGAGATCGAAATCCCGACGGATGAGCGATACGTCCGTCACCGCGTTCCCTTCTCCTTCGTCATTAGTCATTCGTCATTCCAGCGTCCCGCCCCCCCTGCGGGGTCCGCGCCGCCCCCCCATGATCCCCACCGGCCGCGCCAACATCCGCACCACGCGAAGCCGGGCGGAGAAGAGAAGCCACAGCGCGCTCACCGGCACCCCCGCGATCGGGCAGCGGATCGCC
>JAZDKG010000269.1:0-3409 GCA_043803205.1 Planctomycetota bacterium | reverse complement strand
CGGCCCACTGCCGATTCTGCTCCGAAGGCGTCGTTGTCGAGCATCGGCTCCAGCGCATCGCCTGCGAGCACTGCGTCGCGGCCGGTCCGGCGCCCAATGCGATCGCACTGGCCTACCAGCAGGGGCCCCTCGTGAGCCGGGTGGTCGAAGCTCAGGTTCCGAACGGCGCGGATAAACCCTATCGCTGCTCCGTTGCCGCAGCCGCCGCTCTGGTGACGAACAAGCTGCGCCTGCGCAATGGGTTGGCCCTCTCTGTGGAGCGAGGGCACGCGACGCCGGCGGCGGCGATGGCCGTCGCCGACAAGCACTGCGCCGAAGAACGTGAGCGCGCGCTCCTTGAGATCGCCGAGACCGCGGTCCTCGACCAGGGGGCGGACCCGCGGGAGATGGCCGAGCTCCTCCGTGGGTATGGGATTATTGATGTGGTAGCAGCGAAGAAGGAAATGCTTCGGGGAACGTGATACGCCCCCGGACCCCCCATCTAGTGTGCGGCAGTCCCGCAGTCGCGGGACCGCCGCCAGCTAGAGCAGGGGCGCGGGGAAGCTATTAGCTTCCCCGCATCCAGGAGTCTTGATCCGATGGAAGTCCTTCAACATCTCGAGCGCTTGGCGAAGAACACGTTGCGTGAGAAGTGGGAGATCGACGCCGCGGTCGCGGTTTGCCGGGCGTGCGACCACTTCACGGAGAAGGATCCCACGCGCGACGGGATGGCGACCTGCGCCAAGTGCGTGAGCTGCTCGACGAAGATCGTCAAGTTCCTCACGAGGCGGTGGTGTTGCCCCGAGGGAAAGTGGGGTCCTTGGAGCGTGCCCCTCCTCGGCCTCATGCCTTGGGAGGCGCTCTGGAAACTCCACGAGGGCAAGACCTTCCTCATCGTCGGACGCGGGCCATCGCGTGACGAGGTCGACCTCGCCGCGATTCCGCGCGACGTCACGATCGCCGCGAACCTATCCCTCTGGGAGCCCGAGAAGCAGCAGAAGCTCATAGCTAACAGCTCTAAGCTGACAGCTCCCGTCTACGACGTTTCGACCGACGAAGGACCCTGCCGTCTTCCACGCCCCGCGGGCGTGAAGCTCTGCACCAACGCCAACACCGCCGCCGGGCGCAGGGCCCGCGCGGGCTGCGACATCTGGGCCTGCTTCCCCCACCACGTCTATGAGTGGGGACTCATCGAACGGGGAAAGAAGCTCCCGACGGCGTTTAACTCCGGGATCGCGGGCATCACCCTCGCCCTTTACATGGGAGCGACACGTGTCAAGTTCGTGGGCATAGACTACCGGGAGGCGCCGGGGGGAGGGATGCACTCGAACGACGTGGACGAGAGCGCCAGACGCAAGAGCGTCGAGCAGTTCAATCGCACCTTCGCCCGCGTCCAGAGGGCCGCGCATGAGATCGCGCGGTGGTGCCAGGCGCGAGGCGTTGCCCTCGAGAACCTGGCCCGCGAGAGCCGCCTTGACTGGTCGGCCCCTCCTGGGGCAACCGCCGGCATCAGACTCTATCCCGGCGCGGGTTCCCACAGGCGGCAGGGCTTTCTGCATACCGACATACGCCCGGGCGTTGCCGAGGGCGTTCAGAACATCCGGGAGATCCTCTGGAAGATCAATGGCGAACTCGTGCCCGCCGGATCGGTGGAGAACCTCTTCCTCTCCCACGTGCTCGAGCATGTGCCGTTCCGTGAGGTGGAGGCAGTCCTCGACGAGTGCGCGCGCGTGGTTCCTCCGGAGGGAACGATCGAGGTCCGCGTCCCCGACCTGCGCGCCATCATGGAATGGGCGCGAGAGGCGCCGATCCTGGAGCGCGGCCACATCGCCCGCGTCTTCGGCGGCCAGGAGTACCCGGAGAACACCCACGTCGGCGGCTTCGACTCGCTCTCCCTTGAGCGCGCCCTCTGGCACGCCGGCTTCGAAAAGATCCGCATCGAGCGAATGCCGCGCGAAAGGGGCGACAAGGGAATGGAACTTCGCGCAACCGCGCGCCGGCGCCGCAAGCCGGGATCGGCGGAATCAGAGATTCCGCGGGGGATGTGAGACATGCCCCGCACCCCCATTCTAGTAGATGGGTGCGGGAAGGCTGTCAGCCTTCCCGCTGGTCTTCTCTGTGTCTCAGTGGTAGAGGCCTTCGATGCGTGTCCTGATGGTCATACGCGGCGCCGGGATCGGCGACGTCATCACCTTCACCGGCTGCGCCCGGTCGCTCAAGGAGGACCACGGAATCGAGACCTTCGTCCAGTGCGCGCCCAAGGGTCACGACTACTGCGCTCGGAATCCCTGGATCGCGGGGTTCGCGAAGGACCGTCCCGCGGGAGCGTTCGACCATGAGATCGATATGATGCGCGCCGTCATCGGCGGCGAAGACCTCGCGGACCAGACCCGCCACGGCGTCCTCGTCCGCAGTCGGATCGAGATGGCCGCCGACGTCTGGTCTCGCAAGCTCGCAGTCCCCGTCCGCCCTACGCTTCCCGCGTACGAGGTCCCTGAGGCGGAAAGGGTCTGGGCCAGGGCGTGGTTCGCGGCGGAAAAGCTCGACCCGGCGCGATGTGTCGCCTTCCAGCCTATCGCCAAGAACGCTTGGCGCACTTGGCCGCGGGCGCTCTCCCGCCGGTTCGTCGAGCTGGTTGAAAAAGGACAGGGATTGCCACTAAGACACAAAGAGAGGGCTGGGCGGGAAACGCAGAGCGTTTCCCGCCCCCTTGGCGTCCCCTTCGTGCCTTTGAGCCTTGGTGGCGAGTCTTTCTCCGTCTTGGTCTTCCACCATCGGCTCGACGAGATCGAGACGATAGGGGGGAGACGCGTGATCGCGGACCATTTCTGGAAGGCGGCCGCGATCCTCTCCCAATGTCCCCTCCTCGTCGCGGTCGATAGCGGCCTCTTTCACCTTGCGGGAGCGCTGGGCGTGCCCGCCGTCGGCCTCTTCGCCTCGACAACCGGTAAGGTGATCGCTGGTGTCTACCCGCGCGCGACCTTCCTCCAGGGGCATCCCCCCCACGGCGGATGCCGCGCGCCCTGCCACAAGCAGCGCTCGCGCGGCTTCATCCGCGCGAAGTGCTGGCACGTCGGCTGCGAGGCGATGTGGACGCTTGAGCCCGATGTCGTCTGGACGCATGTCAGACAGAGAATCCGACCACAGACACAGGAAGCTGTCAGCGATCAGCTCCGATCTAAAGCTGAAGGCTGAAAGCTGACGGCTGATAGCTCGTTCCTGTGGTGATTGCCTGAAAGGAGACTGGAAGATGCGTATCGCGTGCGTGTGTCTGATGCTGGTGCTGGCGGGCTGCGGGGCCTGGAACCCCTTCGTTCAGTCCGAGAAATCGAGAGAGACGAGCGAAAAGCTGGGTGTGACCCACGAGAGCGCCTTGGCGAAGGAAGAGGCGCCCGCCTTCGCCCCGTCGGCAGGCCAAGGGTCGACGCAG
>JAZDKG010000268.1:0-35783 GCA_043803205.1 Planctomycetota bacterium | reverse complement strand
GACGTCGCAGGAGGGCTCGATCCCTTTTCGCACGAAGGAGGAGGGGGCTTTGGCGACCATGGATTCCACGTCGGCGCGCCTGAAGCGGACGACGTTGTCCCGGACGACGTAGCCGGCGCCGCGGAAGATCTCGAGCGCCGGTTCCTGGGTGAAGCGCACGCCCGGATCGGCGAGGATCGCCATCGAGGCCTCATGTATCGCCTGGAGATCGCCTTCGGAGAGCTCAAACGGGACCGGTCTCAGGCGTCCTTTCGTCAACGGCGTTCACCCTCCAACGACAGATCCGACGGTAACGGAACCGAAACGACCCGCCAACCACCCGGATCGCAACGGATCCGAAACCGTCCCGCGCTTTCCATACCGGGGGATGATAGCGACGTGGTATTTTCCGACGCCGGCGAATCGCAGTCAAGCGGAATCCGGGGTTGCGGCGGTCCGCGATGCAGCGCGATTTCGAGTTGCAAAGCCCGGGGCGCAGGCTATCCTCATAATGAGGAGGGGAATGCCGCTCATAAGGACCGATCGATGACCAAGAGACGAAAGCTTCATTCGCAGCTCATCCTTGACGTTGCGCTCGCTTTCGCCGTCGTCGTGCTCCTCTTCATCGTCTCGGACTTCTACTACGAGCGCAAACTCCTGCAGGAGACGCTGGAGCAGCACCTGGTTAGGGAGACGGAGGCAAGGCTTCTCATCATCCGAGCGGAGGTCGAGCGCTCCGGGGCGCAGGTCCTCTCCCGGGAGGGCCTGGAAGGCTTTTTCCGGAACGACTTCGCGAAGCTGCTCAAGCTCTCGGGGGACAAGGACCACCTCCTTGCCGCCTTTGACGCGAACGCGGCCCTCATCATCGCAACCGGGTCGAACGAGACCCCGGAGGACTTCGACCGAACGCTGATCTTCGAGGCGATCCAGACTCGCAAGGCGAGGAGCGTCGTGGAGACGGCGACGACGGAGCGCAGCATCGTGAGCATCACCCCGGTTCTCAACACGACGGCGGAGGACCGTCCCGTCATCGGGGCGCTCGCCTACCGAGCGCCTCTGAAGCCCCCCGAGATTTTCACGGTCCGTCTCGCGTGGAGTTTCATCTTCACGCGTCTGGTGGGGTTCGCGCTCATCCTGATCGTTCTCGTGATCGTGATCGCCGCGGTTACGCAGAAGCTCATCGTGAGCCCGATCCAAGCCCTGATCGTTCAGCAGCACGCCGCGACGCAGGGGGACCTGCGCCGACAAAAGGGCTCGCGCCCGAACAATGAGATCGGCGACATGTTCGTCATGCTCGACCGGATCGTCGACACCCTTGACGAGAAGACGCGCAAACTCAACAAGCTTCAGGAGGCGCTCCCCAAGACGGGGGCGTCATCCGCCTCGGCCTCACATGCCCCCGGGCAGGGGGAGCCTTCCTTCCTCCCCGACGAGAAGGGCGAAGAGAATGAACCGCTTTCGTGAGAAGGGGATCGTCCGCGGGGTCGAGGGCGGCCAGGCCGTGATCGTCGTGGAACCGGCCGACAAGGCTTCCTGCGGGGGATGCTGCGCGTGCGGCCTGGGCGCAAACCCGGAGCTGCGCCTCCCCGCCGAGGGAGAGATCCGCGAGGGGGACGAAGTCACGCTGGAAGTCATCACGCCGTCGCGCGTCGTAAGCGCTCTCCTGGTGTTCGCTCTGCCGTTTGCCGGTCTTCTCGTCGGGTACTCTGCGGCGCGGGCGGCGCTGTTCGTTCTCCACGTGGGCGCGGGGACGGCGGGGAACTGGATCACGGGCCTCGCGGCGATCGCGGGCTTCGTCGCCAGTTTTCTCGTGGCGGCTTGGTACGACCGCCGCTGGCGGGCCGTCCACGGCCAACCGATCCGGATCGTCGAGGTCCGACACCCGAGCCGCTGAAGGAAGCCCGCCTTGCGCTTGCGCTGTCCGTGTGGCGCGATTTTCGGCGTTTCCCCCGATACGATATCCAGCGGCGCACGGTGTCCGAAGTGCGGCGCGAGGCTCACCATTCCGGCGGAGGCGACCGCCCGGGGGGACGAGTACCGAGTCGCGCAAAGAGTTGAACGCCGGCCGGACGCTTCGGGCGGCGTCGGCGGGAGCCCAGCGGACGCGCCGGACCTCCAAGCGCAGCGCTCCGGGGGAATCCTTGACAGGACAGGGACGGACTTCCTCAACGCGTTCCGGTATCCCTTGAGCCCACGGGGGGTGCTGATGATCGTCGCGGGGGCGGTCACCATCCCGCTCCTCGATCTCATTTTCGACTCCATCCCGTTCATCGGATGGATCGGGGGCGTCTTCCTCAGCGCCTACGTCGCCGCCTTCTACATGTCCGTGATCGAGGAGACCTGCGCGGGCGGAGAGGACGTGCCCGATTGGCCGGACATCGTCCACGCGGGGGAGAGCGTCGTCCGTCCGGCCCTGCGCGCAGTCGCCGCGCTCATCATCTCCTTCCTGCCGGCGATCGTCTGTCTCCTCGTCGGCGTCTTGGTTCTGGGGCTGAGGGCTTTCCTCCCGGAGACCGACGCACCCAGTCCGACAGCGGATCTGTACATACGCGCGGCGATCATCCTATCTCTCCTCGGCGGCATTTATCTCCCGATGGCCTTGCTTGCGGCGGGAGCGAGGCGCTCCGCAGGCTCTGCGGGTCCCACGGTCGTCGTGCCCGCGATTCTGGCCGCGGCGCGGGACTATGTCGTCGTCCTCGCGTTCGCGGTCGGGCTCCTGATCGTGGACTGGGCCGCCTCCCGTCTCTTCGGCGACTACGTCCGGGATCACCGGCTCCGCGCTTTCCTTGTGGGGATTCCCTCGTTCGCCGTGAACTTCTACTTCACGATGGCGCTCATGCGGGCGCTGGGACTCCTGTACCGGCGCAATCACCGCAAGCTGGCATGGAACCACGCAGCGGAGGGACAGAGATGAAAAGGGCAGGCTCAAACGTCATGACGCTGTGCGCGGCGATCCTGCTCTTGGGGGCGTTATCGGCCGTCGGGGCGGCGGCGCTCGAGAACGGCGGCTTCGGGGAGGTCCGCGACGGGAAGCTCGCGGGCTGGGACGTGCGGACACAGGATGCCGAGGTGCGCCCCGAGCGCATCCGGGGCAAGTGGTATCACTTCATCTGCGACGTCAAGCCGGGCAGGTTCGACAAGATCCACCTGCACCTGAGCTTCCAAGCCGGCGGGATCGGGTCGATATGGTGGGACAACTTCCGGTCTGAGAAGCTAGCGATCGTCAACCCGGATTTCGAGGAGGTGAACGAGAACGGGGGCCTCGTGGGATGGCGACAGGACAACGCGGGGGAGACCATCTTCTCGGAGACGGAGAAGGTCAAGAGCGGGAAGCGGAGTCTGCGGATGACGCGCAAGGGGGGGATTGCGCCGACGCGGGTGTGGCAGGTCATCGAGGTCCAGAGGGAGGCGGAGTACCGGTTCGAGTTCGACGTGTTTCTGAGCGACGACTTCGACGGGAGGCCGAACATCGCGACGCTGACGTACGAGAGCGACGGGAAGTATTACGGCTCGCCGATGTGGATTCGCACGGCGAACTGGACTGAGATCCTGACGGAGCGCGCGGGGGCCAGCGACTGGGTGGCGCTCGTCGACCTTGCGGGCGGAAAGGGGGAGCTCGTGCAGGAGACTTCGATCGAACCGGACAGGAACGCGATGCTTTCGGCGAGCGTGAAGACGGAGGGGCTTGAGGGCGTTTTCCGGATGGTGGTTGAAGACCTAGCGGGCGGGACGATTCTCGGAGAGACGCAGGAGACGACGGCGGATTCCAAGTGGCACCAGGTCAGCGTGCCGTTCAGGAGCCAGGGTGGACGTGTGCGGGTGCGGCTGGTCGGGGAAGGCAAGGGGCGAGTCAAGGTGGACTCTGCGGAACTCGGCGCGCCGATGATGCTGCCGCCGGTGCAGGAGGTGAGCTGGTCCGACGCCAAGGACAACTTCCCGCTGGACGGCAAGATCGTGTGCACGGTGGAGGGGACGGACGGAGAGGCCTTGGAGGGGGCGCTGGCGATCCTGGGGCGGGACCTCGAGAAGGCCTGCACGAGTCTGGAACACGCGCCCGCGGGCGAAACGGGACCGATCGACATCCGCGTGGGTCCGGGACTTGGGGTGGACGGGAAGGGGCCGGAGTCATACGTCCTTGGCGTAGGACGGGACGGGATCCGAATACGCGCGGAGAAGGACGTCGGCGTGCTGCGGGCGACGGCGACGCTCGTTCAGCTGTTGCGAAGGTACGCCGGGGCCGACCGAGCAGAAGTCGTAGCGTGCGAGATCCGGGACTGGCCCGACATGCCCGTGCGCGGGGGATTCTATCTCAACAATTTCGGATGGGAGGACTTCGCGCGGTACAAGTTCAACCTAGCGTATCTGAGCACGAGCTACTGGCTGGAGTGGCAGGAGCATCCCGACCAGATCGCGCGTTTGGCGGCATGGTTCAAGGACGCGAGGAAATACGGGATCCGGATCCTCGCTTCGACGGGGGTGTTCCAGGGGTACATCGTCTATACATACCTTGATCCGAACCTGGCGGAGGGGAAGTTCGTGCCGGCCGAGAAACTGACGCTATCGGGAGAGGAGGCCGTTGCGCTCGCGCATCCCTTGGTGCTGCGGACGAAGCTCAGGGGGCTCGTGATCGCCGGCGCGGACGGCGGGACGGTGTACGAGGAGGGGAAGGATTACGCGGTCGAGCGCGGGACGCCCGTGACGTATCCGTTTAGGTCGATCAAGGATCCGATGCCGGATGCGATCCGGCGCATCGCTTCGGGCTCGATCGGAGACGGGGCGACGGTCGTCGCTTCGTACAACTACGCGGAGCCCACGACCAAGATGGAGGTTTGCCTGTCGGAGCCGGAGGCGACGCGTTTTCTAGCGGAGCGCATGAAGGAGTCGTTCGCGAAGTTTCCGGAGATGAGGGATTTCAACGTGAACTTGGACGAGATCGCGTATTTCCGGATGTGCGGCCTTTGCAAGGCGAGCGCGAAGACGAACGACGAGCTCCTGTGCGACTGGATCGGGGCGATGGACGAGGGGGCAAAAGCAGTGCAGCCCGAGGCCCGACTGTGGAGCTGGGATGACATGCTATGCCCGCACGTAGACGCAGGGCAGATCGGGATCAAGGACCCAGCGAAGCTTTTGCCGAAGGACATGGTGCTGATGTCCTGGGGATACAACGCGGACTTTCCGCAGCGCGAGGGGTGGCCGGCGGTGAAGTACTGGAGCGAGCACGATCTGGCGACGGTGGTGGTGCCGTGGGACGATCCCGTAAACATCAGGGCGTGGGCGCAGGTGGTGGCGGAGGCGCGGCGTCGCGGATGGCCATGCATGGGGATGATCGACAGCCACTGGCACGACCGCAATGACTACCGGGAGGCGGCGATCTGCTCCTGGCGGATTCCGCGCGAAGGCGAGGAAAGCTGGGTCAAGGTCGATTTCGGGGACTAGCCCCGGCCGCGCGACGGGAGCGCCGCGGCGCGCCTACTGCCGCGCGACCTCGATCCCGTTGATCATGGGAGTGACGCCTTCCTTTGTTTCACGTTTGACCTCACTTCAACGTCATCGACGCAGAACCTCCAATCGGGGTCCTGGTTGTAGGCCGAGACGAGGACGTACTTGGGCGTCCAGTCCATCGCGGGGTACGTCTCGGAGTGGAACACTTTCCACGGCTCCTGCGCGCCTGATCGATGGCGGGCGGTCACGCGTTTGGCCTCCATGTCGAGCACAAGACTCACTTGGTACCACTTCCCGCGGACGTCGTCGCGCAGGCCGCTCGCGTCGGTCCAGTGGATGCGGCGGACCTTGCCGTTGCTCGCGATCACCACCGAATATCCGTTTTGCTCGTTCGTCCCGAACTTGAACGAGACGTAGTCTCTGTCCACACTCCTGTCAGGCGTATCGCACAGGCCGATGTATGTCGCCCCGATCCCCTTGCCGTTCCGGTTCCCCTCGTAGTCGGGGAACCGGTACCACGCGGTCACTTCGAGGACGCCGCCTTTCTGCTCGGGGATGCTGTGAAAACAATCATTCGTAGCCCAGTAGTTTTCGGTGAACTCCGCGTAACGCTCCCCGGCGTGAGCGATCTTCGGGTCGCGGAAGACCCTGAGTGCGCTGGTCTCGTTCTTGGCGTGGGTCCAGCCGCGCTTGCCCAGGATGGTCTCGCCGTCCGCGAAGCCCTCCTCGAAGCCCTCCCGAAACACGACGTGGGGCAGAGCAATCCCTTTCTCGATCCCCTCCGACACCTTTGTCTGCTTCGCCTCTTCCGCCGCAGCCTTCGCCTCTCTCGCCCGTGTCCCCGGAGGCGCGAGCCGGATGGACACGACCTGGTTCTCGGAAAGCGCGGGGATCTCAAGCGACAGCGCCCCCCCGCTCACCTGCTTCGTCTCGTTCACCGTGAAGGGCGCCAGATCTTCCTCCCAGAGCGGCCCGTCGCCGGGACCGAGGGTGAGCGTGGTGAGCTCGGCCTCGCCCTCAACCGGAATCCCATTCACGTCGATCCTCACCTTCACCGGAGGCAGTCTCTTCGCGAACTCCTCCCCAGTGTGGCGCTTCGAGCGCGCAAGGAGCACGCGCACTTCCTTCGTCTCATCGTGTCGGCTGGCCAATGCCACCACGCAGCGATCGTCCGTTTCCATCTGGAGGCGCGCGCCTCCGTCCTGTTTGGCGTATTCGACCCAACACCAGTAACTCGTCCGAGGGGTCTTGGGACTCACCAAGATCCCGTCGAGGTCGTCCTGGGTCCAATGGGACTTCGCCGCCCGATCCACGCCGGCGAGATCGAAGTAGTAGAAATACGCCATCTGCGTTCCCGGACCCGTGTGCTCGACCGTCTCCCCCCACTCGTCCACGTGATACTCCCGAATCCCCAGGTCGCTGTAATTCGTCTCCACCAGCTTGCGAATCTCCATGATGTTCTTTTGCGCCTTGTCGGGCTCCACCCAGAACGTCGGGCACCCATACTTCTGACAGATCTCGTGCCACGACAGAACGTCCAGCTTCTGGCCCTTCTCTCTGCAATGATCGAGGAACGGCTTCAACGTCTCGGCGGTCGTCGTCCCGTAGCTCGGTCCGACGATCTTCGCATCGGGATAGGCGTCGCGGATGGCCCGGTACGCGGTGTCCCACATGCCGAGGAACTCATCCCAGGTCCCCCGGAAGCCGTATCCCTGCACCCCCTCGTACGGTCCCGTGCCGGGCTCGTTCGCGATCTCGTAGTAATCGAATGGCGCGCCCATCACGCGGCAGTATTTGACGAGCGAAGTGATGTGATCGTAGAAGTCATTGAGCATGTCCGCGGTGATCCGGAAGACCCCATAGTAACGGCCCTTGTGGTGGAGAACAGGCTGCCAGGTCATCCCCTGTTCCCGCAGGCGCAGCATGGTCTCGAGGAACTTGCCGAGCACCTCGGGGGAATCCCGCATGTCTCCCCACTGGGTTCTGCCGGAGCTGCCGCGTTGGACAATGCTGACGGGGTGCCAGAACGGCCAAAGGTCGTACCGCCAGTGGCGCGGCTTCAGACGCGCGATCATCTCCAGGTCCATGTCCGGATGCCAGCAGTTGAGAAATCCGGTGTAGAGCCAGACCGGGCCGCGGTCCTCAGCTCTTACCACGATGTGACGCTGCGCTTCGTCAGGCGGATCGGGGATCTCCTTGTACGACATCGGCGCAGGCGGACCCGCCCCCCATGCCGGCGCGAGCGCAGCCGCCAGCAGCGCGGTTGAAATCATCAGGGTCATTCCCCACGTCGTTCGCAGATGCCTGGTCATCAGCGTCTCTCTCCTTTTCCGCGTCACGATCCTTGCGGTCTCACGCTCGGCCTGGTTCAGCGCCATTCGAAGCCGTAGAGCCGGGAGCCGCTGAAGAACACCCGGACCGAGGCCGACTTTATGGGACAGGCGCTCCCGCCGCGCCAGCGCATCGTCGCGCTTCTGTGGTCGCCCCGCAAAGGCACACAGTCCGCCCGGCGGTACCCCACAATCGCCTCGCCGTTTGCATCCACCAGCTCCGCTTCCACCTTGCCCTCGTCCGACGTTGCCGCGTTTACGACGAGCGATTTCCCCTCCAGACCCTCCTGTGGGCGCGTCAGCAGCTGTCCCTCCGACGCGCCGCCGCGCGAGGTGACCGCCGCCCAGAACCTGCCCGTCTGCCACGTCGCCCGCATCATGGCGCCGTTGAACGGATGACACCCGGACCGGGTCCCGTAGCGCGTGTTCTGCTCGTTCTGGAGTCCGCAGTAGTACAGGTGCATCCGGTCGCCCTCTTCCACCATCATGCGCATGCCGTAGACGCTCCCTCCGCCGTACTCCCCCAGCGGCGCGAGAGGCACGCACGGCCGCCGTCGCGACGGTCGCCACCAGTTGACCCCGTCCGTCGACGCGGCGAAATACTGCGTCAGCGTCTGCTCGTTACAGTGCTCGGCGGCCACCATCCCGATGAGCCCCCGATCGCTGTAGGGAAAGACCGTCAGCTCGTGGAACTGCGTGTCCGGCGGGTCCAGGGGGTCGGGCGCCAGGACCAACTCCTTTTCCGACCAATGGATGCCGTCGTCGCTGGTTCGTCGCCATTGCACGCGGCAGTTGTCATTGTGCTCCGGCGTGTAACAGGCGATCTCATACGGCGGAATCCGCGCCGTGAATCCCGTGGGAAGCTCCCCGCGCAGCTCCGCCTTGTGGTGCGCCACGTACCGATGACCGGTGACCGCCGACAACTCCTTGTAGATCCAGCAGGAATCGCTCGTCGCGATCCGGATCGGCCCGTCCTTGGCCGTCCAATGGATTCCATCGCCGGAGGTGTACCGGCAGAGCCACTTGACATCCTCTTTCGCGGCAGGAGACAGTCCCTGTACATACGGCACGCCGTCGCGCCGCGGTCCGCCGAGCAAAGGACAGCGAAAGAGGAACATCTCATAACGCTCATCCGCAGGAGCGTCCGCGTTGACAAACACCGAGGCAAACGCGCACGATCCACCCGAAGAATGGTCCAGCAGGATGTTGGTCTTCTCGCACAGGGGAGCCGTCGTCTTGCCGGAAGCAGGCACGGCGCTCTCTTTCCAAAAGTCCGCGTTCGTCTTGCCGAGGGGACCTCGAAAGGGAACCACGTCCACCATCGGCCGCACCCAGTGTTCGCCGTCTTCGGACTCCGCATACGTCAATCGACGGTCAAAGGAGTTGTCCGCATCGGCGTAAGGCGTGGACACGTACCACATCTTCCACTTGCCGTCGAACGGATCGATCATAACCGTCCCGTGGCTGAACGTGCAGCCGGAGTCCCAGGGATATTTGGGTTCGATCAGGGGATTCGCCGGATCGCTTACCCCCGGCTCGATCCGCCAGCCCACGTTGACGTGCTCGACGAAATCATCGGCAAGAAAGATCGGCGGACGCGCTGCCATTCTGCCCTCCTTCGTCTCATCATGCCCCCTGCGACTGTCCCCCCACCATCTCCACCAGCTCCATCAGGTTCCCCTCGGGATCGCGCGCGAAGAACAGGCGGGCCTTGCCGTCGGGGCTCGCAACGGGCAGGCTCAGGGTCTCGAGACCGGCCGACTGGAACCGACGGTAGACCTCCTCCACGTCCGCGACGGTGAACGCGAGATGCGTGAGCCCCGCATCACAAAGGCGCCTGTGCGACGTGTCCGAGACGGGATGCCCCGAATCCTCCAGGAGCTCGATCATCGCCCCGTCGGCGAGTTTGAGCTTCACCATCCTCACGTCCACGCCCCGCAGTCCCTGCACCGTGTCGATGAAGTCGCCCCTCTCGCGGAAATCGATCGCCTCCGTAAGCCCAAGGAAATCCCGGTAGAAAGCGCGCATCCTTTCCATGTCCCTGACGACGATCCCAGCGTGACGCATCTCGAGCAGCATCCGACCGCCTCCTCCGACGGAAAAAGTTTCTCCCCGATGTGGGAACGCAGTGTATGCGCTTGCCCGCGGACAGACAAGCCGCAGGCTTCCTCCGCGGCGTTTTCGCTTGCCCGGGTCTGCGCCTGTGCTACGCTGGGGAGCGTCTGGGCGGCGTCCCTCCGGACGGGAGAAGCCTCATGAGCGACCTGAGCGCGAAGCTGTCGGGGCGATTGGCCCTTGTTACGGGATCGTCCAAAGGGATCGGGCGCGCGATCGCGCTCGCCTTCGCGTCCAGCGGGGCCGACGTGGTGGTCAACTACCACAGATCCCGGCAGGCAGGCGAGGACGTTGCCAAGAGCGCCTGCGCGGGGGGCGGGAGGGCGTGCGCCATCCAGGCGGACGTCTCACGGGAGGAGGAGGTCGGGGGGCTCTTCGGCAGAATCGCCAAGGAGTTCGGAAGGTCTCCGGACATCTTGGTCAACAACGCCGGGAGCCAGATCGAGCTCTCCGCCATCCAGGAGATGCCCGTTACCCTCTGGAATGACGTGCTCGCGCTCAACCTCACCTCGGCGTTCCTTTGCGCGCGCGCGGCGATCCCGGGGATGAAACAAAGGAAATGGGGACGGATCATCAACGTGACGAGCATCTCGGGGCGCTCGGGGGGAGGCCCGGGGGGAGCGCACTACGCAGCCGCCAAAGCAGCCCTCATCTCTCTCACCCGGTCGTTGGCGAAGGAACTGGCCCCCTTCTCCATCACTGCCAATGCGATCGCTCCGGGTGTGATCCTGACGGAGATGCACGAGCGCTTCAACACGCCGGAGGGCCTCGACAAGCTCAAGGCCCTCATCCCCCTGGGCCGACACGGGCTTCCCGAGGATTGCGCGGGGGCGGCGGTCTTCTTAGCCAGCGACTCCGCCTCTTATATCACGGGAGCGGAGATCGCAGTCAACGGCGGAATGCGTATGGACTGACGGCAGACTTCCACGGGCGGTCACTTGTCAAAGCATAACTTACAGCTTCCAAAGGACTTGGAACGTCACGAGGCGCTTTGCCGGCGCTGCGGGCGCTGTTGCTATCACAAGCTCATCCTTGGCGAGCTCGTCATAAGTCTTGACGAGACTTGTAGATATCTCGACGTTGTGACTCACCTTTGCAGGGTCTACGCCAAACGCTTTGAAGTGAACCCCCAGTGTCTATCCATAGAGGAGGGGATAAGAAAGCGGGTCTTCCCGGAGGATTGCCCGTATGTCGCGCACATAACAGGTTATGTTGGACCAAGTTACGGCTTGTCTGCGGAAGAGATTGAGGAGCTGGTCGCCAAAGGGCCACAGGGGGGGCGTCCAATCCACAAAGCCCACAGAGTCCACAAAGCATATTAATTCCACAAAAGTTGGTCTTCGGGTTTGACCTTCGCCGAAAGAGAGCGTATCTTCTAGTAGAAGGTCTGGGCGTCCAGGAGGTGAGGTCGACAAGGTGTTTCGTTGAGGCGTATCCCTCATGCCTACAAAGAAATACAGATATCCGGCGATGAGGAAGCTCGCTAGGCAGCTTCTCTTGAGTCCGCCGAGAGTTCGTCTGGACGAGCTCGAGCGCACGGAAGGACTGCTCTCCAGCTTGGACTGCTCGAAGCCGCACGCGTTCGATTTCGTCTACAAGGCGATCACGGGGTACGAGCCCTCGCAATCGCCCTCGACACTACTTGGCGGGAAGCTTCTCCACGGCGACCTCATGCTCCTCTGTGACGAGCTTGCGGAAAGTCTCGGTCTACGCGCATCGGAGCAATCCGAGCGCGTCTACACGATGGACGACCTCGTCGAGATGTTCAACGTGTCCCTGCACGCGATCACGCGGTGGCGTCAGCTTGGTCTTGTGAGTAGGAAGCTTCTCTTCGACGACGGCCGGTGGAGGGTCGCGTTCCTCCAGAGCCGTCTCGACGCTTTCCTCCCCCGCGTGTCCGTCGGCGGGAGACGGACGGCGGAGCTGCGACCCGTCCTCCAGGAGGAGAAGTCGGCGGTGGTCGAGCGGGCTCTCGACCTGGCCCGGGAGTCCGACGTCTCCTTCCGCGACATCCTCGCTCAGCTCGCCGGCGAGTTCAACCGCAGCGCGCAGACGATCCGGTACATCCTTGTGAGGCACGCGGCCGTTCACGGGGGCGCGCTGAGAGAGCGCATCTCGGCCGGTCAGCTTGATCACGAGGAGAAGGAGGAGATCTGCGCACGTATCGAGGCCGGCGCTTCCGTCGACGAAGTCGCCCGGGCCTACTCGTGCAGCCGCGCCACGATCCACAGGGCTTACTATCAGGTCCTGGCCCAGGAGATCCTCGACCACGACATCAACTACGTCCCGAACGAGATCTTCGAGCATCCGAGCGCCGACCGGATCATTCTTGGCCCCCCGGTCAGCGCGTCGCGGAGGAAGTCTCGGCACGAGCGCGCGGCCCGGTCGTCGCAGACGCCGGACCACTGGCTGGCGGTCACCGCCGATCCGCAGGGCCACGAGCCGCTGCTGACGCGGGAGGAGGAGCAGGATCTCTTCCGCCGCTACAACTACCTCAAGTACAAGGTATCGTGCCTGCGGAAGGGCCTTGTCCCCTCCCGCGCGAAGGCGGGGCTCATCCGACGCATCCGGAAGCTCTGGCACCAGGCGGTCGAGATCAAGCAGCGGATCATCCGCGCCAACCTCGGCCTGGTGATCTCCATCGCCCGTCGGCACATCGGGTCCCGCACGGACCTCGGCAAGCTCATCAGCGACGGGAACTTCTCCCTGATGCTGGCGGTGGAGAAGTTCGACTTCTCCCGGGGCTTCCGGTTCTCGACATACGCGAGCTGGGCCATCATGAAGAACTTCGCCAAGTCCATCCCCGAGGAGAGCTATCGCCTCGAGAGCTTCGTCACCGGAACGCAGGAGCTCATGGAAGCGACGGGCGAGGCCCGCAACCTCGGGACGACGAAGGAGGAGCGGCTTCCCCGCCTGCGGGAGGAGCTGCGCAAGTTCGTCAACCGGCTCCCGGACCGCGATCGCGACATCCTCATCAGCCGGTTCGGTCTCTTCGACGCGACGCCGCCGCGCACCCTCGAACAGATCGGCCAGGTCTTCCACCTGTCCAAGGAGAGGATCCGGCAGATCGAGGAGCGGGCGCTCTCGAAGCTGCGCAAGATCCTCGACCAAGCCAAGCTGGAAGCCCTTCTCGAGGAATGACCGCGCCGGGGGCGGTCGCCGAGCGGCTTGCGCCTTGACGCGGCACCGCCGTCCAAGTACCTTGGCGTCGCGTTCGAGGGTCCCGACATTTCCAGGAAAGGAGCCTCCCTCATGGCAACCCTGCGTCAGAAAGTCTCGAAGCTCATCGGCGGCGCCAAGGCGTGCACCCTCGTCACCGTCAACGCCAAGGGCGAACCGCGATGCCGTCTCATGGGGAACCTCGCCAAAGGGGTCGCGAAAACCTTTCACCTCATCACATACGTGAAATCCAACAAGATGACGGAGATCGCGGGGAACCCGCGCGTCGACCTCTTCTACGTCGGGGGCGAATCCTCGTACACCTGCGTCGTCGGGCGGGCGCGGGTGCGCGTGGACAAGGCCACGAAGGCGCGGCTATGGAAGAGGGAGTGGCTGCGGTACTTCCCGGGCGGGAAGGCGGATCCCAACTACGGCGTCATCGAGGTCCGAGCGTCCCGCATCGAACACTTCGACAACAAGATCGGGAAGCTGCAAGTCTTCAAGCCTTGACGCGCACGCGTGAGCGACCAAACCCCCGAACTCCTGGTGTTGTTCGATCTGCCGGCGGGATCCCTCGCCGAGGAGATCGCGCGCGACGAGGCGCTCCTCGATGAGATCGAGGGGGGGAGAGCCGGGGCGCTCTTGCGCTTTTGGGAACTTCCGCGGTTCGGGGTCGCGGTCGGCAAGGGGGAGGCGCTCGAAGACTGCGTCAAGATGCCGGAGGTCCTCGGCGACCGGCTCGAGATCATCCGCCGTCCCTCGGCCGGGGGGAGCGTCCTCATCGGTCCCGGGAACCTAAACATCGTCCTTGCGGCAACGCACGGCGCGGGAGGCCGCGACATTCACCGCGCCTATCGTACCCTCCAGGAGGCCGTCGCCCTCGCCCTGCGCGCCTTCGACGTCCCCGCCGCTTTCATCCCTCCCGGAGACATCGCGCTGGGCGGGCGGAAGATCTCCGGCATCGCCCAGTGTTCCCGGCGAAGAGGCTACCTCGTCCACAGCACCCTGCTCGTGTCGATGGACCTCTCGCTCATCGGGCGGTATCTTCCGCATCCCGCGCGCGAGCCCGCGTATCGGGCCGGGCGGGCACACCTCGACTTCCTGACCACGTTACGGGCCGCCGGCTTTCCCATTGATGTTTCCGACCTTCGCCATAAGATCGCGGAGACCCTCGCGGAAAGCCTGGAGGCGAAGGGACTCCGGCGGGAGCGCGCGCCGGCCGGCGTTGTCATGAGAGCGGACGAGCTGGTTGCACTGAGGTACGGCCTGGCGAGCTGGACGCGGGAGAAGATCGACCATGTAAGTCGCCGAAGAACCACTTGACAAGACAAGGGACGAAGAGAGCAGCTATGGACCGGATCGCGATCGAGGGGAAAACAATTTCATTTGAGCTTTCGCGTGAGGGGCGCCGGTGGGTGGCGAGCATACGCAGGCGGGACCTCGCGCCCGCCGGGACGCTCGACCTCTGCCGCGACCTTTACGGCTGGATGCGCGCGGACGGGTACGCGCCCGGCAAGGTCAGGCGTGTGCGGGTGGAGACAGAGGAAGGCGCAACGGTGCGAATCTCCGCCGAAGTTTTTGACAAGAACCTCTGCGTCTGGGACATGACGAGCACGTTCGAGATCGTGGAGCGGGCGGGGGTCGAGTTCATCCTCGAGAGGCGCCTCGCCTTCTTGAGTGACGTCCGCTACGACTCCACGAGCACCATGAAGGGCCGCGACTGCATCTTGGCCACTCGGGTGACGACAACGCTGCCCACGCGGTCAGGCGAGTTCATCATGGTCCCGTCGTCCGTCTACGGGACGAACAAGCCCGCCGACACCTCGCGCTGTCTAATGATTTACGATCCCAGCCGGCGCTCGTTCGACTTTGCGACCGGCCGCTCCCCATACTGGTTCCTGGCATCGGACCGAACATCGCTGCCGATGGTGCTGGCGATGTCCGAGTCCAAGGGAATGGCGTGCGGCGTTCTCCCGGGGTCGGTCCGGCGTTCGCCCGAGCATCCCGGGGACGGGGAGACCTTCGCGGACGCAGGGATCGGATTCGACGGACGACGCCGGACCCTGGAGCTTTTCCTTACGGCGCCGTACTACGAGCTGCCGGCGAGCTTCGCGTATCTCAACTTCGCGCCGGCGCGCGTGCGCTCGTTCATCGCGTTCCCAGGGGACCGCATCGAGGCCGCATTCGTGTATGCGCCGCTTCCCGCGGGGCGCCACGCCTACGCGGCGGTCCTCCAAGGCGTCTACGACTTCTGCGACGCGGACTTCCCCGCGAATCCCTGGATGGACATCGCCGAGGCCAACTCCCTTCAGGCGGAGGCCCTCCATCGCTACCACTTCGTCCCCGACAAGAGGATCGTGCGCGCCCACGCGCATCCCTCGGGCGAGCCGGCCGACGACACCATGATGCTGGGGTGGTGCGCGGGGCTTTCCTCCGTGGCGGGGATCCTTCTTCCCGGGATCGACGGGAACGAGCGGCGCTGGATCGAGGCGGGGGTTAGCGTGCTCGATCGCATCGCCTCCGACGCGCCGACGCCGAGCGGGCTCTTGGCGGACCGGTTCGACGGCGAACGCTTCGTCCCCGTCATGGGCGAGCGAGGGATCAACGTCCGCGTCCTGTGCGAGGCGCTGTGGATCTGGATGCACCTCGTCGAGGTTTGCGAGAAACGCTCGATCGCCCCCACTGAGCCCTGGCGCACGGCCATCCGCGCGTCGGTCTTGCCCCTTCGCGACCACCAGGCGGGCGACGGGGAGCTGGGGTTCTCGCTCGACCCCGAGACCGGGGAGTTCGCGCAGCGGGGGACGTCCAGCTCCTTCATGGCAATCGCGGCCTTGGCCCGGGGGGCCTCCTTCCTCAGCGACCCCTCGCTCCTTGAGGCCGCCTCCCGCGCGGGCCGGTTCTACCGTCGGTACCTCGAGGATGAGATCCTCTTCGGCGCCACCCTTGACACGGGGTCCGCCATCAACTCGGAGGACGGATACAACGCGCTGCTTGCCTACATGGAGCTTCTCGAGGCGACGGGCGAGAAAGAGTGGCTGCGCTGCGCCGAGCGCGCCTGCGACTGGTTCCTCACCTTCCGCTGGGGCTACAACCAGCGCTACCCGAAGGGCTCGCTCCTGGACCGTTTCGATTTCCGGTCCAAGGGGATGGACACGGCGAACGTGCCGAATCAGCACCTGCACACGTACGGCACGCTCTGCCTCACGGAACAGGTGCAGCTCTGGCTCCACACGGGGAACCCGCACTATCTGCGGCGGGCGGCGGACCTCGTGAGCGCCGGCACGCAGATGATCCCCCGGCGCGACGACGAAATCCTCAACCTGCGGCGGGGGATGCACGTTGAGCAGTATTACAACTCTAACTGGGCGAGCCAGGGGGCGGACAAGGGCGACATCGACCCCCGCCACATCTCATGGGTGCCGGGCCTTTGCGTCTTCGGGGACTGGCGTCTCAAGGAGACCTTCGGGGGGCTCGTCGTGAGCCCGCGTCATCGGCAGGCCTGCGGGCTGGACGCCTGCGAGGTCACACGCGTAGCGTTCACCCCGTCGGGGGCGTCGCTCACCGTCCGAAACCTCCTTGACCGACAGCGCCGGATTCCGGTCGTCGTGTGTCACCTTGATCGGGGGCGATCGGTCGCCGAAGCCCACGAGACAACCGACAGGGGGGACGCGCGTCTCACGCTCGCGCTTGCGCCGCGAGGCGAAGCCGAGCTCACGATCCGCCTGCGGTGACGCCCCGTCGAGGCCTCGGGGTCATTTCCCGAGGACGCTTGCGACCTCCACGACTTTCCCGGTTGCCAGCGACCGGTCCACCGCCTCGACCGCAGCGGTCACCAGGAGGCCGTCCTCGGGCGTCCCCCACTTGGGCTTGCGCCCTTCCGCCGCCAGGGCGATGAACTCCCGGATCGGGTGCTCCTCCGTGATGAAGTCGAGGAGGAGGGGAGTCCGGTAGTCCTTCTCGGAAGTGATCGAGATCCCCTCGTTATCCCCGAAGATCTGAATGATCCCGCGCTCGCAGTAGAACTCGGCCCCGAACTCGATGATGTTGTTGCGCCATCCTTCGGGGATGATCCACGAGTTCTCGAGGTGGACGGGGACGCCGCCCGCGAAGTTGACGAGCGCATGGACCGTGTCCCAGGCGTCGATGCCGAGGCCGGCGAGATGTCCCTTGTGTCCGAGGGCGTATGCGGTCTGGGGCTCGCGTCCGAAGACGAAGCGCACCAGGTCCATCGTGTGACTCATCAGGAACCAGTGCGGGGCGCTGCGGTGCGCCCAGGACAGCTTGTCGCGAATGAAATAGAGGCGATCCGACAGCCGGATGCGCGCGTGCGACGGCGGGCCGAGCTCCCCCGAGGCGACGACCTCGTGGGCCTTCATGAAGGGCGGGTACCAGCGATTGTGGAAGTTCACCATGAGGACGCCCGGCGCCTTGGCGGCGGCGGCGACGATCTTCCGGCATTCCGCGACACTGGTGGCCATGGGCTTTTCGAGGAGCACGTGTTTGCCCGCGGCCAGCATGAGGAGGGCGGGCTCGACGTGGGCGAAGTCGGGGGTCGCGACGCTGACGATCCGGACCTCGGGATCGTCCGCGATCTCCTGAAGGTCTTTGGCGGCCTTGACGCCGAACTCTCGGGCTGCGGCGCGGGCGTTCTTCTCCGTCCGGCTCCAGATGTAGAGGAGCTTCGTGCGCGGGTCGCCGGAGTACGTCCTCGCATGGACTTTGCCGTACATCCCGACCCCGATCACCGCCGCGCCGAGCCTGGCCGATTCCATTGTTCTCCTCCCGTCGAGTTTCTCTAGGTGAGACTCGCCACAAAGGCACCAAGACTCAAAGGTTCACGAAGGAGAAAAGGGGTATCTTTTGTGCAACCTTGGTGTCTTTGAGCCTTCGTGGCTATCTTCCTTCTAGCGTCTCCGTGTTCCTTCTACTCCACCGTTACGCTCTTGGCGAGATTCCGCGGCTTATCCACCGGACATCCCCTTGCGACGGCGGCATAGTAGGCTAGAAGCTGCAAGGGCACCACGCTCACGATCGGCTGAAAGAGGGGGTTCACCTTCGGGACCACGACCAGGCGCTCCGATACCGCTTCGATCTCCTCCGTGCGCGAGGAAGCCACTGCGATGATCCTGCCGCCTCTCGAACGGACCTCCTCGATGTTGTTCAGGATCTTGCCGCACTGCGGTCCGTCGTTCACGATGACCACCACAGGCATGCCCTTCGTGATGAGCGCGATCGGTCCATGTTTCATCTCCGCGGCCGGCAGCCCCTCGGCATGGATGTACGATATCTCCTTGAGCTTGAGCGCGCCCTCGAGCGCGACGGGGTAGAGCTCGCCTCGCCCGAGGTACAGCCAGTTCTCCCGGTCGGCATGGTCCTGTGCGATCCGTCGGATGTCGGCGGCGGCGCGAAGGACCTCCCGCACCGCGGCCGGAACGGCCGCCAGCTCCCTCATCAGGGCCTGGAGGCGCTCCTGGGCGAGGTGCCTCTGTCGTCCGAGGAAGATCGCAAACATCGCCAGCGCGCCGAGCTGACTGGTGAAGGCCTTCGTGGACGCGACGCCGATCTCAGGCCCCGCGTGGAGGTAGACACCGGCGTCGGTTTCCCTCGCGACGCTGCTTCCCACCACGTTGACGCAGCCGAGCGCCAGGGCGCCCCGACGCTTCGCCTCGCGCACGGCGGCAAGCGTGTCCGCCGTCTCCCCGCTCTGGCTCACGGCCATCACCGCCGTCCCGAGGCCCAGCACGGGATTGCGATACCGGAACTCGGATGCGTACTCCACCTCGACGGGCAGCCGCGCGAGGTCTTCGATGAGGTACTCCCCCACCAGCGCGGCGTGCCACGCGGTCCCGCATCCGACAAGGACGAGCCTCTCGATCCGCGCGAGCTCCCTCTCGTGGGCCTTGAGCCCCCCCAGAACCACCTCGCCTCCGGCCAAGTCCAGCCGCCCGCGCAGAGTGTTTTCCAGCGACTCGGGCTGCTCGTGGATTTCCTTGAGCATGAAGTGGGGATATCCGCCCATCTCGATCTCTTCGAGCCGGATCTCTAGTTGCTCGATCTCCTTCGAGATAGGGGCGTCGTCGCGCGAGCGGACCTCAATGCCCCGGCGGGTGATTCGGGCGACCTCTCCGTCCCCCAGGTACATCACGCGGGAGGTATGCGACAGGATGGCCGCCGCGTCGCTGGCGACGATGAACTCACCCTCCCCCACTCCGATGAGGACGGGACTGCCGTCCCTCGCCACGACGAGTTCGTCCGGGTGATCCGCGTGCACGACCACGAGTCCGTAGGTTCCGCGCACCTCGACAAGGGCGCTGCGCACCGCGTCCGCAAGGTCGCCGGCATAGAACCGCGCCACGAGATGCGCCAACGTCTCCGTATCCGTCTCGCTGCGAAAGGAAACCCCCTCCGCCTCAAGCAGCTTCCGCAGCGAAGCATGGTTCTCGATGATCCCGTTATGGACGACCGCGACTCGGCCCGATCCGTCGGTGTGCGGATGGGCGTTGGCGGCCGTAGGCGCGCCGTGGGTCGCCCACCTCGTATGCGCGATGCCGAGGGTGGCATCCGACGGGACATCGCCCAGACGCCGGGCGAGCTCTTCCACCCTCCCGGCGCACTTGACGACTTCCAGTCCCTCTCGGCCCACCAGCGCGACCCCTGCGCTGTCATAGCCCCGGTACTCCAAGCGTTTGAGTCCCTCGAGGAGGATCGGCGCAGCCGCGCGAGGTCCGGTGTAGCCTACGATCCCGCACATGAGCTTGTTCGCACCTCTCGCGTTTCAGGGCTCTCGAACACCCCCCCCCGTCACTCTTGGGGGCTCGAGGCGGGCCCTCCCTCGACCTGCAACACGCATTTCGCGCTGCCGATATTCCCCACGTCGTCCCGTGCGGCCACCGCGAGGGTGTGCTCCCCGGCCTCGAGGGAGTCCACCTCGAACTCGAACTCTTCGCGGGCGCTGTCGGCGATGCCGTCCTTGGGGGCCACTTCCTGCCATTCGGACGCGTCGACGGAGTACATCGCCCGGAGGACGCGACCGGCGCCGTCCGCCGCCATACAGCGGACGTGAACCGTCCCGCCCTTCGTCGTCTTCGTCTCGAGCTTCTCGATCACGGGAGGGGTGTTGTCGACCCGGAAGAGCCGGCTCACTTTCTCGTGCTGCATCGCTTCGTCCGCCGTGTTCGAAGCTGCGTCGCCGGCGGTCAAGCGCATCTCATACATCCCGTCCGGGACGAGCCGCGTGTCCCACGTGTAGGACGATTCCTCCAGCGCTTCCGCGAGGAGCTTCCAGTTGGTCTCCCCCAAGCCGCGGAATTCCAAGTCGTAGAGGAGCTGATCGGAGTTGGGATCCTCCGCGGTCCAGGCGACCTGCGCGTTTCCCCCGACCGTCCGGGCCGACTTTTCTTCCTCCGGCCCGGCAGACCGTTTCTTCGACTTCTCCCCCTTTTCCTCATCGTCCCCGCGCGTCACCGTAAGCGATGTCACTTTGGGAGGAAGGTTCCCGACGAGGTAGGGGATCTCAAGACCGCGAAAGACGGGCGTTGCGGCGGCGTCCTGGGTTTTCAAGGTCAGGCGGTACTGAAGAAACCGTCCCGTGGGGCTTTCCACCTGCGAGCCGGCGGGTTCCAGCAGCGCGGCGCTCCAAGCGCTCCAGGTCCCATCGGGCTGGGCGCTGTTTCCGCTGCGTGTCGTCACCGTCACCGACGTTCCAGCGGGCGCGTCCGCGTACCACACGGCCTTGCCCCAGCGAGCGGCGTTCCCGGCGTCGAGGACCGTTCCCGTGAAGGCGCCTTCCTTCATGTAGCCGTCGAGCATCCGGAGCACTTTTCCGTCATTGGCGCTCCCCACGACGAGCCTGCCCTTGCCGTCGAAGGCCAGCGCGGTCACCTGGCCCTCATCGAGCTTGGTCAGCTCCACACACTCGAGGTTCTCGTCCACCCGGTAGACGTAGCCGTCGAAGCCGGTGCCGACGTATACGCCATCCTCCCCCACCGCCAGCGCGAGGACCACCTTCTCCGGGAACTGTGCGATCGACTGGACGTAACCCGAGGGCTCCAGCCGATAGACCACGTTCTTCCCGGTGACCCTCTTCACCACGGGGGGCTGCTGCACGGGGGCGCCCTCCTGTTGCGCCATCTGGGCCGCGGTCATCTTCTGCAAAAGCTCCTGCGCCAGCATCGCCCTCGCCTGGGAGGCGCCTTCCTCGCCGGGTTCCCCCATGTCGGCCGTTCCGAAGTAGACGACTCCGCCCGGCCCCGTCGCGATCGCCCGGATCTCGCCCTCCAGCGCGTCGTAGACCACCGTGACGGCTCCCGCAGGCGAGATCCGATAGACGATCCCCCGGTCGCCGGCGCCGGCGTAGAAGTTCCCCTCCTCGTCCCGGGCGAGGCACAGCACGTGGGAAGGTTCCCCATCGAAGAGTTCCTTCACCTCGCCCTTTTTCGAGATCCGGAAGAGCTTTCCCTCGTCGCCGGTCGCCGCGAGGAGTCCCCCCTCGCCATCGACCTCCAGCGCCCACACGTAGGCGGCGGGAAGCTCGGCGAAGAGCTTGCACTCCCCTTTCGAGTCCAGCCTGTAGACCTTGCCGCTCGGGCCGGTCCCCGCGAAGACGTTCCCCTCCCCGTCGGCGGCGAGGGAGAGCACGAGCGGGTCCTGCACGTCCGCCGCCACGTCCGTCTTTCCCCCCTCGAGCCGATAGAGCTTCCCCTGGTTTCCGGTGGCGACGTAGACGGTATCGGCGACAGGCAGCACATCGAAGACCGTCTCGCATGTGTCGGCGAGGATCGAGTTCTGCTCGAAGGCGAGGGTGATGACCCCCTCTGTGGACACGGACACGTGTTCTTTCTCGCCCATCGTGAAGGCGTCCACGTCATCGTGGCTCCAGATCTGCCTCTGGGCGGTGGCGCCGATGTCCGTCAGCGCGGAACACACGACCAAGGAAAGGACACTTCCAAGGAGCACGGATCTGTCACTTCGCATGTGGGCCTGCCTCCCTTCCCGCCCTTTCCGCCTGCTTGGGCGGGACGCCGTCCTTGACCGTGACGATGAGGGTCTGCCTCCCGGTCACGATGTACTCCGTGTCGATCGATGTCCGGCTGCTCGCCAGGAGCGGGGCGATCCCGGTGCGTCCGGACCCCGAGATCATGCCGAGGACGCTTCCGGGCAGATTGGGCAGCTCTCCCTCGGCGAGCGCCACGCCCACCTCGTCCCGGGCCAGCCACGCGCCGATGCGCCTGCGGTCCCTGGGCTCGTTCACCAGCGCGACGAACTCATCGACGCTCTCGGGGACGGCGCGACGCACGTTTTCCATCGTGCGCATCTCCAGAGCCGTCCTTGCGTCCCCGACGACCAGCACCCTGGGTCCGGAGGGCGTGTCCTTGGGGACCGAGATTTTCATCGTCCGTCGGATCGCGTCCTCGCGGAACGGCACCAGCGTCACCTCGAGGTCGATATCCTCCCCGGCGCGCACCTCCATGGGGAGCGCCCGGATCTCCTTGATGTTCGCCTGTTTCATCCCCCGTCTCCACCCGAGCGACACCTCGATCTTCTCGATCTTCGTTTCCTCGAAGGGGTTCGTGAAGAGGTCCCCGACGGCGGCGGAGAGGTCCCAGAGGAGCGCCTGCGTGGACTCCGGTCCGCAGGCGACGTCCTCGATCCGGATCATCGGGTGCCCCGCCAGCATGACGCGGACCGAATAGGAGACCGTGTTCTCGTCGGGGAGCCTCCCCCATCGCATCGACAGGCCGTACGCGACCGCGGGGACGAGTTCCGCGGCCACCCTGGGGTGATTCGCCACGCGGTACCGGAACACCCTCTCCTCGGGCGCAGCCTGAGTGGCCGCCGCGTCCGCCCCGTCCTTTCCCAGCTCCCCTTCATACCGGAACTCGACCGGGATCATGGGCGCCTCTTCCCCCAGCGTCCCATAGAGGCCGCTCGTCATGTCCGCGCGGAAGCGCCCCACGGTCTCAAGCGCCGTCCCGACTTTGAAGGACGCGATCATCGACGGAATGATCGCATTCACCCGGCCCGCGACCATGGGGAGATCGACCTCACCCTCGAACAGGAATCCGTGACCCAAGGCGAGGATCGCGTCCCCCATACGCGCCGTCACCGTCCCGATCGCCGTGATGTCCACGTCGCCGTCGGCAAGCCTCACCCCGACGACGCTCCCCGGCTCAAGGGGTGTGGACGCGGGGCGGGTGGGGGCCGCGCCTGAGGCCTGAGCCGCCCCCGCGAGGGGAAGAAGAGCCAGGTCCTGAAGCTGCGTCCCCAAGTAGGCCAATGCCCGGTCATCCATCCCCTGCACCCAGACGGGGGTGCGCCGCGCGCCGGGGACCTCGGGCAGAGCCTTGCGGGCGGGCTCATCCTCGCGGGTGTACCACGGCAAGCGTCCCGCAACGCCCATCCGCTCATAGTACTCCCGGAGGAAGCGTCCCTGAAGGCGGTGGGCCGCGCGGCGCTCCCCCTCCCTTGTAAGCGCCGGTGGACGGACCGTGCCCGATCCCGCCGCGGCGGCGCGTTGAGGGATCTCCAGCATCTCGGCGATAGGCGTCACGCCGGCGATCGGCTCCTTCGAGAACATCCAGGAGAACGCGACCGCGCCGGCGAGCTTCCCCTCGATATAAACGGGGGATCCGCTCATTCCCTCCACGATCCCGTACCGCACGAGGCGGGGATCATCGGACCGCACGAGGATGGCATCCTGATCAAAGCCGACGTCGCGCACGACATCGACGACCTCGAGGCTCAACTCCTCCACCTGCGTCCCGGAGAAGACCGTTTTCGTGATCCCCTTCATGCCCGGACGGATCTCATCGAGCGGAATCGTCTGGAGCGCATCCCACTCCCCTGCGGACGCGCCCGAACAGACGAGGATCGCAAGGAAAAGCATCGGCCACGTGCGCAGAAGCCCTGGTGAGCTCAAGAGTTCCCTCCGACAATACCATCGGTCGCCTCAGTTTAGCGGCCTGCGCACGCCCTAGCAAGCCGCGTTTTCCTTGACCGGACGTGATCGACGACCTATATTGAGGGGTTGTCCAACGTCCCGTCTCCAACAAGGAGAGGAAGCGATGCGCCGTAGCCCCTGGCCCGCCCTTCTCGTGCTTCTCCTAGCCTCGACGATCCTTGCCGGCTGCGGCATGGTCGCCGCGGGGGCGGTCGCCCTCGCACGCGACCCCGAAAGGACGGTCAAGGCCCTCTACAACCCCGCGGGCAAGGCCGTGGCCGTCATCCCGTTCACCTATCAGGGCCACCGGCCCTTTGAGACCGAGCACGGCCTCGTGCTCGCCGAGACGCTCGAAAAGGAACTCCGCGTCCACGTCAAGAAGGTTCGCATTGTCCCTGCGGCCAAGGCGAAAGACTACCTTACGGGCATTGCCCCGGCGGAGGTCGATTCGGGGCTTCTTGCCGAGATGCTCGGGGCGGACGTTGTCATCAGCGGCGAGATCTTGGAGGTTCGGCTGTCCGATAACCTCAACCGCATGGATGCGAACGTTCGAGTCGAGGCATACGATGCCAAGGCCCACGCCATCGTTCTCAGGGAAGACGTCGCCGCGCGGTATCCCGAAGTGCATTCCCTCACCAGGATGGATCTCAGCCGGCCGGGGTCATTCCGAGGGGCCATCGAATCGGCGGGACGGGCCGTCGGGCGTCTCTTCTACAACCATCGCGTCCCCAACATGCCCACCGGCAGTCTGCACGAATAGAAGAACATGCAGCGTCTGCGGCGGGACTACCCCCTGCTCCTCGCCCGGTAGCAGACCCCTTGTCCCTGAAAGCGGTGAACCGCGTCCCGGTGCGAGAGGCTCACCAGCTTCTCGAAGCCCAGCTCTCGCAGCCAGCGGGCTAGCTCCTCCTCCGTGTGATGCCACTGGAACTCGGGGGAATACCAGTCGAACGTGTCGCAGACGCGGACCTGGGGGTCCGGATGGCTGGAACAGGGCGGAAGCGTGCGCGACAGCCACGCCGTCCAGCCTCTGCGCAGGGCCCAGCGCTTCGCCGCCCCCAGGGGGACCGCTAGGCGCGCGAGCCTCATGAGCGCCCCGTAGGACATGCGCGTGGTGATCCCTCGAGCGATCCTGTTGACGGCTTCGAACACCGGGTCCCGCTTCGCGTAGACCCAGACGGCAAGCGTTCCGCCTGGACGCACGAACGGGGCCAGAGCGGCGAGCGCCTTTCGCGTGTTCGGGGTATGGTGCAGGACCCCGATACTGTAGACCACGTCGAAAATGCCTTTCCGGAAAGGGAGCATCATTAGGTTCGCTTGGACCACGAGGGTCCCTGGGAAGTCCCGCAGGGCTTCCTGCGCTCTCTCGCACGCCCGTGAAAGGTCCACCGCCACCACCTGAGCCCCGGCGGCGGTCGCCACCCGAGCGTACCGGCCGCTCCCGCAGCCCGCATCGAGCACCAAGGCGCCGGCGAGCTCCTCGGGTCCGAGGCCGGTCTTCGCGTAGAACGTTGCCCGGTCCTCGTCCTCCCGGATCACGTCGTAGGTGAGCCACTGAAGGGCAAAGCTTTCGCTCGTCCTTCTCCATACGCGATCCACGCGAGCGGGCGGGCCGCACGGGAAGCGTCCGCCGAAGCTTGCGGCGAACTCCCCGTGCTCGAAGGCCGCCCCGGGCGTGAAGCGCGGGATCCCCCCGATCACCGGATAGAGATGCTCCCGGGCGCAGCCGAGCGCGCCGGCGAGCACCCCCTCACGGTCCCACTCGAAGGCCTCGAGCGCAAGCTCCCCCCCGCACTCCGGACACGCTAGAAGCTTGAGGTGCTCGCTTCGCATAAACCCTTTGCATTGACTGCAACGTTCGGGAGAATTGGACCTTGTCGTCGGCCGATCTTAGGAACGCCGCATCGTCGCGTCAAGCCGGCGGCGTCGGCAGTCCCTTCGCCCAACGCCTCCTCTGGACCGGAGCTGCACTTGACGCTCGAACTCTCCAGCGCGCGCAACGTACCGCGGAGGGTCCTCGTGGTCGCCAGGCAGTTCGTGCCGCTCGTGGGAGGCACGGAGCGCCAGGCCTGGCGACTGGCAGCGTCGCTTGCGTCCCGCGGGGCGCGCGTCACCGTTCTCACGACGCAGCTCGATCCCAGGTCCCCTGTCCATGAGACCGTCGCGGGCGTCGAGTGCGTGCGCGTGCGCGTCCCCCGCGTGCGATTTCTCGGAACGGCCCTCTGGACGCTGCGACTGTCCTTGGAGGTCGTGCGACGCTCGCGCGAGACGGACGTCATCCACGTCTTCTGGGCTAAGGAGAGCGCGCTTGCGGCGTTGCTGGCCGGGAGGCTCATGGGGCTGCCCGTCGTCGTCCGGCCGGCAGGCGGGGGGCACTTCGGGGAAGCGGGCTGCGCCCGCAGGAGTCCGCTCAAGCGTCTGGTCCTTGCTCTCCTTCGAAACGCCGATGCATTCGTGGCGCTGTCGAGCACTATCCGCGACGAGCTCCGCTCGCTGGGGGTTCCGCTCCGACGCATCCACGTGATCCCCAACGGGATCCCCATCCCCTCCCCCCCGCGGCGCACCGCGCGTCCGCCCTTAGCCGTCTTCGTCGGGCGTCTCTGTGCCGAGAAGAACCTCGACAACCTGCTGCGCGCGTGGCGGATCGTCATGGACAAGCTGCCCGCTGCGCGACTCGAACTCGTCGGCGACGGTCCGCTCGCCGATCCCCTCAAGCGGCTCGCGCGCGACCTTGGTCTTGAGAGTTCCGTCACGTTCACGGGGAACGTGGTTGACGTCGAGGAGCGGCTCTCCCGAGCGCGCGTCTTCGTCCAGCCCTCGATCAGCGAAGGGATGTCGGCGGCGCTCCTCGAGGCGCTCGCCGCGGGGCTCCCCGCGGTCGTCACGGCGACGAGCGGCGCGGTCGACCTCGTCACGGAGGACGTCTCCGGGAAGTTCGTCCCGCCCGACGATCCGACACGGATAGCCAAGGCGCTCACGGAACTTCTCGTCGATGAAGAGAGGGCGCGCTCACTTGGCGAAGCCGCGTACGCCGCCGTCGCCTCACGCTGCGACATCCAAGTCGTCACCGACGCCCATCTCGACCTCTACGCCCGCCTTGCCGGACGCGGGGGGTCCCCGCGACCCCGTCGGGGCCTTCTCATGGTCATCGCCACCCTTGACAATGCGGGCACCGAGAACCAGATGACGCTTCTCTCGACGGGTCTTGCCGAGCGCGGTCGCGCCGTCGCCGTCGCATGCCTCACACGCTCGGGACCCCTTGAAGGGCGCCTGCGGGAGGTGGGGATCACCATCGAGGTGCTGCACAAGCGCGGGAAGCTTGACTTTCGCGCCTTCGCGCGGCTTTTCGCGCTCGTACGACGCTTCCGCCGGGGCATCATCCACACGTGGCTCTTCACCTCGAACTCGTACGGGCGTTTCGCGGCGCTGCTTGCGCGCGCCCCGCGCGTCGTCGCCTCCGAACGGTCGCTTGACCCGTGGAAGGGCTCGATCGAGACGGGGATCGACCGCGCCTTTGCGCGCGTCTCGCGCGTCATCGTGGCGAACGCCCGGGCCGTGAAACAGGCGCTTGTCTCCCGCGGCGTACCGGCCGACAGGATCGTCGTCATCCCGAACGGGGTGCGGCTCCCGGCCGCCGATCCGGAGGCCGCCGCCGCGCTGCGCAAACGCTTCGCTCCAGCGGGCGAGCCCGTCATAGGGTACGTCGGGCGCATCTCCTCGGAGAAGCGCCTCGACACGCTCATCGAAGCGCTGCACCGACTTGCGGACCTCACGCCCTCTCCGGCCCTTCTCGTCGTGGGCGACGGGCCCGATCGCTTCAGGATCGAATCTCTCGCCGAGGATCTCATCCACGAACGCCGCGCACACTTCGTCGGTGAGGTCGTCGACGTCGCCGACTATTACGCCTGCATGGACCTCCTGGTTCTCCCCAGCCGATACGAGGGGCTCCCCAATGCGCTCATCGAAGCGGCCGCCGCGGGCCTTCCCGTCGTCGCCTGCGACGTGGGGGGCGTCCGCGAGGTCGTTAGCGACGGAGAATCGGGGCTCATCGTTGCGTCCGAAGATCCCGAGGCCCTAGCGCAGGCGATCCGACGGCTCCTCGAGAACCCCGCCTTGCGAGCGGCCCTCGGCGAGGCCGCCCGGAGAATCGCTTCCGAAAAGTTCAGCCTCGATGGTATGATCCGAGCGTACGACGGCCTCTACCAGGACCTCCTCGGAGGCTCCACGTGACAGGTGAAAAGCTTCCCCCTCCCCTCACAACCTACATCCTAGCGGTCATCATCATCGCGGCGTTCGTGGTGCGTCTCTCGTTCTCCTTGGTTGCGGGCGGGGTGGGGAGAGGGACCGATGAGGACGCGTATCTATCCATCGCAAGGAACCTCGCCGCTTCCTGGGGCTACACCGACTCCTCGGGGCAGCCGACCGCCTACCGGTCTCCGCTCTACCCGGTGCTGGTGGCCGGAGTCCTCAAGTTCTCCGGGGGCAATCTCGCGGTCTTGGCCGTCCTCCAGGCGGCCCTGGGAGCGTTGATCGCGGTCGTCGCCGCCGGGATCGCCGACGAACTCGCCGGGCGCGTGGCGGCGATCCTCGCCGGGGCGCTCGTGGCTTGCGACCCGTTTCTCATCTACTTCTCGGGCGAGATCATGACCGAGACGGTCTTCACCTTCTTCGTGGCGGGGGCGGTCTACTTCCTTCTGCGCTCGCTGCGCCGGCCATCGGTCGGGCGCACGTGTCTTGCCGCCCTCTTCGTCGCCGCCGCCGGTCTCACGCGTCCGATCGGCTGGGGGCTCCTTCCCCTCGCGGCGCTCTTCGCCCTGGCGCAACGCGCATCCGTGGGCCGGCGGGTCGCATCGGCGCTGGCGGTTCTCCTCGTCGGCGCGCTTGCCGCCGCCCCCTGGGTCATCCGCAACTTCATCATCTTCAACGCCTTCATCCCGAACACCACCCACGGCGGCTACACGTTCGTGCTCGGCAACAACCCTTCCCTCTATGACGCGATGAGGCGCGGGGAGCCCTGGCTGCGCGGCTCCCCTTCCTTCGACGCCTTCGAGAAGGAGAACGCCGAGGCGCGCCAAGGGAAAGGCGAGGTCGCCGGCGACGCCGAGATGTGGAGACGCGGGAAGGCCTTCGTCCGGGAGCAGCCGAAGGCGGCGCTATGGCTTGCGCTCAAGAAGATCGAGGCGCTGTGGCGGCCGGCGCCGACGGGGCTCTCGGTCCGGGGCATCGTGCCGGGCTTCGTCCGGTATGCGCTGGGAGCATTCTCGCTTGTCCTCTACGCCGCGGCGACTGTCGGAATCATTTCCCTAAAGGGGAAACCTCTACCTCTGGTCTTGTTCCTCTACTGCCCGGCGCTGTTCACGATGACTCACGCGGTCTTCTGGTCCCAACTGAGGTTCCGGGTGCCCCTGCATCCTCTCCTCGCGGCGCTCGCCGCCGCCGCTGTGCCGTTCTTCCTTGCCCTTGTTCGCAGAGACGTCAAGCCATGTGTGGAATCACGGGCATCATCCTGAAGGACAAGGCCTCCCGGGTGGACGCCGAGGCCTTCCGCGCCATGACGTGCCGGCTCTCGCACCGCGGCCCCGACGACGAAGGCGTGTACCTCTCCCGCACGCGTCCCAACGTGGCCCTCGGACACCGCCGCCTCTCCATCATCGACCTCGCAGGCGGCCATCAGCCGCTGGCGAACGAGTCCGGCACCGTGCACGTGGTTTTCAACGGGGAGATCTACAACTTCCGGGACCTGCGCAGGGATCTCGAGGCGGGCGGGCATATCTTCCGCACGCGGTCCGACACCGAGACCCTCGTCCACCTTTACGAGGAGCACGGAAGCAACCTTGTCGAGCACCTGCGGGGCATGTTCGCGTTCGCGATCTACGACGAGGAACGCGCGCGGCTGGTGCTCGCTCGGGACCGCCTGGGGCAGAAGCCTCTCTGTTACTACCACGGGGCCGACCGGCTCGTGTTCGCGTCCGAGATCGCGGGAATCGTCGAGGAGGGCGGCGCGCCCCGGGTCCTCGACGAGGTCGCCCTGGACGAATACCTGACCTACCAGTACGTCCCGGCGCCGCGCACGATGTTCGCCCACGTGAAGAAGCTCCCCCCGGCAAGCGTGGCGGTCTTCGAGAACGATTCTCTGGACATCCGCCGGTACTGGTCGCCGCCTTTCGAGGAGGAGCTTCACGAGCCGGAGGAGCGGATCGCGGCGCGGCTGCGCGACGCGCTCTTCGAGGCCACCGAACTCCGGATGATAAGCGACGTCCCGATCGCGGCGTTCCTGTCGGGAGGGATCGACTCAACCGTCACGGTGGGCGTCATGTCGCGCCTGAGCAAGGACCCCGTCCACACGTTCTCGATCGGCTTCCGCGAGAGCCTCTACGACGAGAGCCGGTACGCGCGCATCGCCGCGCGCGCCTTCCGCACCGACCACGAAGAGCTGATCGTCGAGCCGTCGGGCCTCGAGGTCCTCCCCACCCTCGTGGAGCGTTTCGGGGAACCGTTCGCCGACTCCAGCGCCATCCCCACGTACCACGTCGCCCGCGTCACGAGCCGCCGGGTCAAGGTGGCCCTGACGGGCGACGCTGGGGACGAGTGCTTCGCGGGCTACCCACGCTACAAGGCGGTGAAGCTCGCTTCCTGGTTCGATCGTCTGGGCGCGCCGGCGCGGGCCATGAGCGCGTCGCGCCTGTGGCAACTCCTTCCGGCGAGCGTCGAGCAGAAGACGATCCGCCGGCGTCTAAAGAAGCTTATGCAGGCGCTCGCGCTCCCGCCGGAGCTGCGCTACCTGCGGTGGATCGAGATCTTCCCGCAGGAGCAGAAGCTGGGGCTCTATTCCCCGGACCTCGCGGAACGGCTGGCGGGCCAGCAGGCCAGCCGACTCATCACCGACCAATACGCCCGCGCGGCCCGTCGCGACTTCCTCACCGCCACGACCCTCGTGGACCTCATGACCTACCTTCCGCACGACCTCCTCGTCAAGGTGGACATCGCGTCCATGGCGAACGGCCTCGAGGCGCGCAGCCCCTTCCTCGACCACAAGGTGGTGGAGCTCGCCACGCGCATCCCGATGCGGCTCAAGCTGCGCGGCTGGGAGTCCAAGTACATCCTCAAGCGCGCGTTCGCGGACCTGATCCCGCCCGAGATCGCCTCGCGCCCCAAGATGGGCTTCGGGGTCCCCATCGCGGAGTGGTTTCGGAACGAATACGCGGCGGATCTCAGGAAGACGTTGCTGGACGGGGCCGCGCTCTCGCGGCGGCTCTTCCGCGGCGAGGCTGTCGCGCGCCTCATCGAGGACCACACCTCGCGCCGGTTCGACCACGGCTACCGACTCTGGGCGCTCCTCATGCTCGAGCTGTGGGCTCGAAGATTCCTTCGATAGCAGGCCCTTTCAGGACCAGGGAGCCGAGAACCATGGACGAAGAAAAGACGAGACTGGCGCTCGCCGACCTCTGCGGGAGGCTCTACGACCGGCGCCTCGTGAGCGGGGTCGGGGGGAACGCGGCGGCGCGCTGCGGCGAAGGCCTTCTCGTCACGGAGACAGGCGTATCGCTGGCGGAAGTCACTCCCGAGAGCTTCGTTTACCTGGACGCCGAAGGCAGGTCACGCGACGGCCGTCGGCCTTCCAAGGAGGCCCAGCTTCACCGCGCCATCCTGAGCCGGCGACCGGCGGCCAACGTGGTCGCGCACACGCACGCCGCCTACACATGCGCCCTGAGCGCGATCGCGCGTCCCGGCCGCGACGTGCTCCCGCCTCTCACGCCGGGGTTCGCCTATTTCGCGTGGCCCCTCCCCATGGTCGAGTTCGAGCTGCCTGGGTCGCAGGAGCTCACGGACGCCGTCGCGGGCAATCTCCCCGACAAGAACGCCATTCTGCTGGCCAGCCACGGCCTCGTGACCTGGGGGGCTTCGTGCCGGGAGACGCTCATCATCACGGAGGAGATCGAGGAAGCCGCCAAGGTGTTTATCATCACGGGCGGCCGGGCCCGCGCCATTCCGGATGACCAGGCGAGGAGGATCACGTAACGCGCGGCTTGGCGCCTGCGCCGCCGCGGGTATAATGGAGAAGAGGGGCGTATTGCGCACCGTCCTGTCGAAAGGATCCCGACGTGCTTGAAGAAGTCCCCCGCCCGGAGATGAAGTCCTGTTTCGGCCACATCGGCCGTCCCGCCACCCTCGAGGAAGATCAGAAGCGGCTCTGTCACTCCTGCGGCGATATTCAGAACTGTCATTACCTCTCGGCGGCCAGCGCTCTCTGGGAGCAGACCCGGATCTTCAAGAAGGGACAGAAATAGCCCGTCCCCGCGGCTGTCCCACTCGTCACGGATGCGGCTCCCGCCTTGACGCATCCTCTCCAAGGGATACCATGGTCGTCGCCGCCTCCGCGGCTGGAAGGACAGCGTCCCCTTGCTCCTCATCCCCATCGGCGACGAGAACCCGCGAAAGCGTCTTCCGCTCGTGACGTGGGGCATCCTCCTCGCTAACGTCGGCGTTTTCGTCCACGCCGCGATGATGAGCGAGCAGGCGGCCACCGGATTCTACGAGCGGTACGCCTTTTTCCCCAGCCACCCGATCTGGTATGCATATCTGAGCTCCGCGTTTCTGCACGGCGGCCTCGCGCATCTCTTTTTCAACATGCTGTTCTTGTGGATCTTCGCCGACAACGTTGAGGACGTCTTCGGTCACGTCGGGTTTCTGATCTTCTACGTCCTGGCGGCGGTCGCGGCCGTCGAGGGTTTCGTAGTCATGCACGGCGGCGTCTCCGCGCCGATGGTCGGCGCATCGGGCGCGATCGCGGGGGTCCTCGGCGCCTATCTCGTCCTTTTTCCCACGAACCGCATCCGGGTCTTCTGGTGGTTCTTCTTTTTCTTTCGCGTCTTCTACGTCAGCGCCTTCGTCGCGATCATCTTCTGGTTCCTTATGCAGATGGCCTGGATCTACGTGGAGCTCAACTCCAAGGGATCCACGGGCGTCGCCTACAGCGCGCACGCCGCGGGCTTCCTTTTCGGTTTCGTCGTGGCCGCGGTGCTGCGGACGGTCGGCGTCATCCGCCCCCGCAGACCTTCCCGTCCTTACTCGTACGGTTGAGCCCTCATGTCCTCCGGCCGCCTCAAACCCCACTGGCACGAAGTCGTCGTCCTCGCGGCGGTCATCGCGGCCTTTGCGGCGAAGGCGCCTCCGGACTCCCTTTCCGACGGGCCGCGGATCGCCGTCGTCTTCGCCCTCATGACCGTTCTCATCCGGCGCAGGCTCCCCGTGGGGATGGTGCTGCTCGTGTGCGCGCCGGTGCTGGGCGCCCTCTTTGCGCTGCCCGCCTCCGGTATTCTCGCGGTCCTGACCTTCGGCGCGCTGGACGCCCGCGCGACCGGCCTCCACGCCGAGGCCGCAAGCGCACTAGCCCTGGGACTTGCGGTCTTCACGATCACCGTGCTCGGCAACATTCTGGTCGCCTCGAAGGCCCTGCGCGGCCTCATCCTCGCCCTGGAGAATGTCTCGCGCGACGTCCGCTGGGTTGCCGCCGCCGGGCCCGCGATGATGGGGCTCCTCCCGATGCCGGGGGGGGCGCTCCTCAGCGCGCCGATCGTCGCGGAACTGTCCGAACGCCTCGAGATCGACGCCGAGACGAAGACCTTAGCCAACTACTGGTTCCGGCACGTCTGGGAGTTCTGCTGGTTCCTCTACCCGGGCCTCATCTACATCAGCACCGTCATCCCCGACCGAAGCCTGCTGGCGCTCTTGGCGGCCCACTCCCCTTTCACGGCGCTGGCTATCGTCATCGGGGTGGTCGGAATCCTGCGGGCGATCCCCCGTTCGGCGCACGCCGCTCCCGACGTCCCGCGCAAGGCCGCCTCCATCCTCCAGGCGCTGTGGCCCATCGCGACGCTCGTCACGGTGGTCGCGACCGCCGGCCCCTTCGTCTCCGCCGGACTGCGCATTCACCTCGTGGCGCTCGTCGCCGTCCCCGTCATCGTGCTTTTCTCCCTAGCGGTCCGGATGTCCCTCGCGGATTTCCTTGGGGCGGCCCGGCGCGCGGTCAGCCTGCAGCTCGCCCTCATTGTCTTGGGGGTCTACGTCCTGAAGGCCATGTTCGAGACCTCGGGCGCGGCCTCGGCGCTCCCCGGGCAGTTTTCCCGACTCGGGATCCCCGACGCCGCCATCCTCTTCTCCATCCCCTTCGTCGTGGGCCTCTTGGCCGGATACACGATGGCCGCGATCGCCACCACCTTCCCGCTGCTTCTCTCCCTCATCGACAACTCGACGCCCAACATCATGCTCGCGTACGTGGGGGGGTACCTGGGGACGCTCCTCTCCCCCGTGCACCTCTGCCTCGTGCTCACCCGGGAGTACTTCGACGCGTCGTGGAAGCAGATCTACCGGAGGCTCATCCTCTACGTCGGGATCCTTGCCGCGTTCGCGTTCGCGCTCTACCTTCTCTGGCCGTCCCCGCCGACATAGCGCGCGGGCGCCCGTCAACGCACCTCGAACGCAGCGTCGCCTTTCACCCCCGTTGCGAGGTCGCGCACCTTGATCTTCCACTTGCCCGTCCTGTCATTGAACGCCAGCGGCACCTCGCATTGCGCGGCCCCGCCTTCCGCCGCGACGTGGAACGTATAGCGGTCTGCCGCCTTCATCGCCGGATCCTCAAACTCCACACGGTAGACGTGTTTGGCCGTTGCTCGACCGCTCTCCGTCTCGCACGCGACGGCAAAGCGCAAGGTGTCTCCGGGGGCGAGCCTGCGCTCCTCGACGGCGATCCGGATCGCTTTCACCCTGTACGGCAGGGCCGCGAAGAGGTTGGGCACTCCCGGCCGCACCTCCATCTCGACGTCCTGCAGGAAGCCTTCATACTTTCCTCGGAGAGCATCGTAGACGTGCGCGGGCGCCCGAAGCGTGAGCGTAACGTTCCTCCTCTGCGCCGCCACCTCTGCGAGGGCCCGGGCGTTCTCCTCGCCGCGCTGCGGATCGAAGGGCTCGAGCACAGGCGCCCCCGGCAGGAAACTGGGGGCGTCCCAGAGGACGCCGAAGAGCCTTGCTTCACCCGCCTCGAAGCGGTGGACGTGACATCCCGGCACATAGGGCACAAGCTCGACGGGCGGCTCCACGCCGACGCGTCGAAGGAGCGCTAGGAAGAGATCCCTCGTCTTCTCCGCCTCCTCCTCGCCCCGGAAGCGGGCGATCGAGTCCCGCGCGCTGCGCACGTAGTCCACAAGCTTCATGTTGAGAAGGATTCCGCTTCCGGAGCCGAACGGATGGACGATCACCACCGGAACGCCGCCCGCCTCGCCCAGGGCCTGTCCGTCGGTGAGAGTGACGGTGCCGTCCGTCGTGATCTCCGGGAAAAGCCCGAAGACGCCGGCCAGGTCCGCGTTCGTCAGCAGCACCTTGGCGCGCGCGGGCTTCCATTCGCCGGTCTCCTGCTTCACACCGAAGAGGTCATCCAGCGACCCCTTTGCAAGCTGTTTCCCCTTCCCGTCCGCCACGCCCGGGCGCAGATCGGCCATCACGACGCCGCCCCCTCGGGCGAAGGTGAGGATCTCGTCCGCCGCAGGTCCCGAGATCGCCTGGGCGTAAGGCAGATACAGCACGCGATATTTCCCCGACCGCAACGCCCCCTTCTCGACTTCCTCCTCCGCCAGCATTCGATACTGGAAGAGCGTCTCCTGCCACACGATCGGCACGCTCGCGGCGCTGTCCCAGAATCCGTTTTCCTCGTCCTCGAGGGAGGCGAGAAGCATACTGGCCGGCGAATAGAGCACGGCCACTCCGTCGTCCGCGCGCCGATGCTCCATCACGAGCCTCCCCAAGCCCTCCCGGATGACCTTCAC
>JAZDKG010000267.1:0-11060 GCA_043803205.1 Planctomycetota bacterium | reverse complement strand
GTGAAAGAGCATGTAGTCGCCGCCGCCACCCCCACCACCCCCGCCTCCGCCCCCGCCACCTCCTCCGCCCTGACCGCCGGAACCGCCACCAGCCCCGCCGCCGCCTCCTCCTCCGGCAAGGGAGTCGCCGGTGCTATTCATCTGGCCGTCATAGCCGTAGTGGCCGGAGTACCCCATGGCGCCATTGCCTGCGTCCTGGCCGTAGCCGCCGGTGCTGCCATCATAACCCGTATGATGGTCGCTGTTGCCGCCGGTGCCGCCCGAGCCACCGTAGCCGCCACTTCCGCCGTTGCTGTAGCTATAGCCGTCCCCTCCCGAGCCGCCGGAACCGCCGCCTGACGAGTTGTTGTAGCCGCCGGAACCGCTGTATCCGTTGCCACCATCATATCCGATCTGACCGGCGCCGCCGGAATAGCCATAGTCGCCGCTATCGCCGCGGGTGCCGTCTTCGAATGGAGCCTTACCGCCCGTTCCGCCGTCACCGCCGTAGCGGCCGGAGCCGCCGCCGCTGCCGTAGCCGCCATCGCCGCCGTAGCCGCCGGTGCCGCCGGAACCTCCCCCCAGGTAACCGATTCTGCCCGAGGCGGAGACATTGATCTGTGCGCCGCTGGCGATGTAGGCATTATTGCCGACGACGAGGACGGCGGGGTAGGAGCCGGTGCCGACGACCACATCCGTCGCGTTGATGGTGAGGTTGCCCTGGATGTAGAAGTAGCGGACGCCGCCGGAGAGGACGCTTACGAAGGATGTGCCGTTGATGGTGTAGCCGCCGTTGATGGTGCCATTGCTGGTGTTGATGGTGATGGTGGCGGCGAGGACGGCGGGCGCAGGCAGAAGGAGAGCGAAGGCGACGAGGACGGCCAAGGAAAGGGCAGCAGGCGCAGAGCGTGCCTTAGCGCGGTAGGACGGAATCGATGCGATGGCTTCCAGCCCGAGCTCCCCTCATCTATTCAGCGCCGCTACAAGCAATATAGCAGAAGGGAGGCGGTATGTCAAACGGGGATTTTCCCGGGAGAGGAGGAACCTGCCGGGCGGTTCCCCAAGGGGCTTGCGAGGAAGGGGGGTTCAAGGATCAGTGGAGGCGGATGCAGCCGGCGGCTGCGAAACGGGCGAGGTCGACGACGACGGGGTGGCCTTCGACCCAGGTGAGACCGGCGAGGAAGAGTCCGAGGCCTTCCTGGACGTCGCCGAAGGGGATGGTTTCGTTCGGGAGGTAGAGGACGGCGAGGCGCTGGCAGCAGGAGGTGATGAACCAGGAACTGGTGGAGGGGTCCTGGAAGATCTCGGAGGCATGGTAGGGGCCGAGGAGGCGAGGGGGGCCGGGGAAGGAAAGGGGATCGGGACTCGTCACGTAGGATACGCCAAAACGGTGGGTGAAGTGGAGGAGGTACGATTTAGCGCCGTCATGGTCGCGGAAGAGGACGCCAGGCGATTCCATCATGACCTGTCCGGGGCCGGAGAAGTTCTTGGGGGCGACACAGACGGGGCCGAGGTCACGCCAGCGGAGGAGATCGGAGGACTCGGCGGCGGCGATGCAGCAGGCTGGAGAGGCGTCGGGAGAGGCGGAGCGAGCGAGGTCCGCGGTGTAGTAGCAGAGGAAGCGGCCGGGAGCGATCTCGAGGACATGCGGGTCACGACAGGAATGGTAGCCGGTGTCGACCCAGCCGGACCATGTGGTTGCCGGGGTGATGACGGGGTTGCGGTCGTGTTTCTCCCAGTGCGCGAGGTCGTCGCTCGTGGCGGCGCCGATGCGTTGGGTGGAGTCGCCGGAGCCGCAGTAGAGCATGACGTAGGCGCCCTTGGGGGAGCGGTGGACGTAGGGGGCATAGATGGCGTCGGCGTCCCAGGCGCCGGGATCCTCGCGGAGGCAGATGCCGACTTCCTTCCAGTGGATGAGGTCGGGGCTTGTCGCGTGGCCGATGCCGTATTCGAGGCGGCCGCCCGCGGAGCGGCGGGAATCCCTGGGGAAGTAGATGTAGAAGAGGTGCCAGAGGCCCCGGTCATCGCGGACGAGGCAATGGTCGTTGATGTAATGGTCGCGGGGATCGAAGACGAGCTTGAAGGCGGCGGGCTGGTCGAGAAGCTTGCGGGTGCGGGCGTTCATGGGCGGGCGTCACCAACGCAACGGGGCGAGATTGATGCCGCGGGAGGGCCACTCGGCGCTTGAGATGTACCAATCGCCCTTTTCGCCGCGGAGGATTTCGGGGGCGTGGGCGTCGAGCCGGGCGATGAGGTCGCGGGCGTTGAAGCGTTTCGGGTCGGGGGAGCAGAGGACGTGCGTGCGATGGTCGTAGGAGCCGTGGCTCTTGTCCCAATCCCAGATGGTCCAGAAGAGGTAGAAGAGGCCGTCGCGCACGACGACGAAGGGCGATTCGCAGTTGCACTCGCGAAAGGGGTGCTCGTAAACGACGGTCTTTTCAGACCAATGAAAGAGGTCGGTGGAGATCCTGCACGAGACGCCGGCGGGATGGTGCAGCATGTAGAGGTAGTAGAGGTCATCCACTTTGAGGATCATGGGATCGTTTTCGTAGACCTCGGTGCGCAAGAGGGTGCCTTTCGGGCGCCAGCGGTAGAGGTCGGTCGAGACAGCATAGCGGATGTCCTGGGGGCCGTAGATGAGATAGTAGAGGTCTTCCTTCAGGACGATGCAGGGGGCGTAGAGTTTGGGCTCCTCGCCGGGGCGGTCGGGAGGACGAAGGATTTTGGGTTCTTCGGTCCAACTCTCGAGCACGAGGGAGGCGGCGAGAGAGGGGAAGGGGCTTTTGATGTGGAAGGACTGGAACTCCGCTTCGTGGATGATGCCGGCGTAGGGGCCGGTGATGCCGAAGGCGTGCCAAGCGCCGTCAGGGGCCTTGATGAAGGTGTGATCGTTGGGGACCCATTCGTCGTAGAAGGCGCCGTCCGTCAGGTTGCGGGTGGCGGGGCCGAGGTAGCGGTCGCCACGGGGCTTGAAGATGTTGACGTAGGGGCCGGCGATCTCGGGGACTGCAATGGAGGTCATGGGGGCGCTCCTTCAGGTTCCAGGTGCGTGCGCGAATCTATCCTGAAGGGCGGCAAGGGGCAAGGGACGGGGGGGAAATGACGAATGGCCAATGACGAATGGGGGGAATGGAGGGGAAGACAGGGAACCGCTGATGAACGCCGATAAGCCCAGAGATAAGCAAGAGAGTGTTCACCACGAAGAGCGTGAAGGACATGCTGGTGCTTTGCAGAGTAGCAAAGGGAAGATTTCATGGTCATGGTTATCGGAATTGCAGCCCCTGCGCCGGGCAGCAGAAACGGTCATGCAGCCAGGCGTTGCTGGGGATGCCGGGGCGCGCAATCGTTCTAGCGAGCGGGGGCTTGACTGTTGCGGAGAGAAAGCAAAGATGCTTCAGCGGAAGTCCGGGCGGGAAGTCGAACATAGAAGATGGGAGAGGACGATGAGCGACGGGAGAAGGATCACGGTGAAGGGGCGGGAGATCGGAGGTGGCGCGCCGATCTTCCTGACGGCGGAGATCGGATGCTCGCACAACGGGAGCGCGGAAAAGGCGAAGGAGCTCATGCGGGGGGCGAAGGACGCCGGCTGCGACGGGGCGGACATGTTCCTGTGGCACCCGCCTGAATACTACTGGTGCGACGAGGCTGACATCTACAAGGGGGGAATCTTCGCGGAGCTGGAGAGGCTGTCGCTCCGGATGGAGGAATGGAGGGAACTTTTCCGGTATGCGGACGCGATCGGGCTCGTCCTGTACGTGACGCCCCTCGACTTTGTGAGCGTGGAGGCGGCCCGGGAGCTGGGGAGCCCGATGGTCAACATCAATTCCGACGACGTGAACAACGTGCTGCTCCTGGAGCGGGTCGCGCGGCTGGGCGTCCCGGTCACGATGCACGACATCAACGCGACGCTAGGAGAGGTGGAAGGGGCGGTGGGGGTGTTGCGCGAGGGCGGGTGCAAGGACATCATCGTGCTGCACTCGACGATGGAATCGGGGGAGGAGGCGCAGCTTTACGCGACGGCGAACCTGAGAGTGATGGAGACGTACCGATCCGCGTTCGGCGGGTTGGGCGTGGAGGTGGGGTGCGTGGAGCACACGACGAGCGATTTCCTCATTTACGCGGTGGCGGCACTGGGACCGGCGCTCATCTCCAAGCACCTCCTCATGAAGCATGAGGAAGGGACGCCTGACGATTCGATCTCGGTGGACTTAGAGAGCCTGTCGAAGGTGGTGAGGAACGTTCGGTACGTGGAGATGGCGTTAGGGCAAGGGCGGAACTGTCTCGTCACGGATGAGCAGGGGGAGATGTTGTTGTGGGACCGGAGCCGGAGGAAGGTGCTGGTGGCGGCGCGGGACCTCCCGGCGGGGCACAAAGTTGAGGCGGGGGACATTGTGGCGAAGAGGCCGGGGAACCGGGGCGGGCTTCACCCGTGGCTATGGCGGCAGCTTCACGGGGCGAAGACCGCCGTCGCGATCCGCAGGGATGAGGTTGTGACGCTGGACATGTTCCGGGAGTATCCGGCGGCAGACTACAAGTTCCCCGCACTGGAGAAGCGGCGTTTCTCGGGGCGGAGAAAGGGCGCGTAGAAGGGAGAGTGGAGAAGATTCACCACGGAGGCACAGAGGACGCCCTTCGGAGGACCTCAGGGTAAACAGAGAAGGCATAGCCACGAAGGCGCCAAGGCAGGAAGGGGGCACAAAGAAGAGGTAACCGCAGATGAACGCCGATAAACGCCGCTGAATGCCGGTTTCACCATGAAGTGCAGGACATGAAGGGGAGATTTCACGTCAAAGTCAGGCGATAGGATGAAGATCGATCAGGTGAAGAAGATGTGGAGGGGGGGTCTCATCGTGTCGTGCCAGGCGGCGAAGGGGGAGCCGATGCACGGGCTAGCGCACATCGGGGCATTCGCGCGGGCGGCGGAGACGGGAGGGGCGGCGGGGGTGCGGATCGACGCGCCCGAGAACGTGCGGGCGGTGCGAGCGATCACGAAGCTCCCGATCGTGGCGAGCTACAAGATCCATACGCCGGGAAGCGAGGTGTACGTGACGCCGACGTTCGAGGCGGCGCGAGAGGTCGCGCGAGCGGGGGCGGACGTGATCGGCATGGACGCGACGAGGAGGGAGCGGCCGGGGAAGGAAGAGCTAGCGGGGATCATCGAGCGAATCCATGAGGAGCTGGGGGCCGGCGTGATGGCGGACGTGAGCACGCTCGAGGAGGCGGTCGAGGCGCAGTACGCGGGGGCGGATTTTGTGACGACGGCGCTTGCGGGATTCACGGCACATACAAAGGGAATCCGGTGGTTCGACTTCGATCTCCTGGCGGCGATGGTCAGAGACCTTGATGCACCTGTTGTCGCGGAGGGGAGGATTGAGACGCCCGAGCAGGCAGGGAAAGCGATCGAGGCGGGGGCGTTCGCGGTGGTGGTGGGGACGGCGATCACGCGGCCTGAGAAGATTACGGAGAGGTTCGTGACGGCGATGAGGGGATCGGAAATGCATCACGCAAAGGACGCAAAGCGGAGAAAATGAGAAGGTTCACCACAGAGGCCACAGAGAAGACAGGAATGCAACGGGGAGGCGCCCTTCTCCCTTCGGCAAGAGCCCTCAGGATAAACCCGCCCTGGCGGGATCAGGGCAAACAGAGACGCAGAGAGGAAGAGAGGAGATGATCTCACGCAAAGCCGCAAAGAAGAGGGGATGAGAGAAGACCGGGGAAAGTTGACGGAATGACAGGATCACTGGATAAGAGGAGAGGTGAACCGACAAGATGGTGAGGGAGAAATTCCTGAAAGAGGTGCTGGAGCAGCCGGAGGCGCTGACGAGGGCGCTCGACCACTACTTCGGCGGGGAGGGGCGGTCCCGCGGTCGCGGGATCGCGCGGGCGGCGAGGATATGCGCGGGGGCCAGGGGGGGAATCGTCTTCACGGGGATGGGGAGCTCCTACTATGCCGGGATGATCGCGGCGCACATCCTCAACGAGAACGGGCGAAGCGCTAGCGCGTGGGAGGCGGGGGAACTCTTTTACTACAACCTGGGGGCCTTGGAGCGCGGGACGACGCTGGTGGCGGTGTCGCAATCGGGAGCGACGATCGAAATGGCGAAGATCGTAGAGGCGGTGCGGGGAGAGGTGAAGATAATCGCGGTCACGAACAATCCGAGGAGCCGGATCGCGCGGGCGGCGCACGTCGTGCTCCCGCTCGTGGCGGGCGAGGAGAGGATGAGCACGTCGAAGACGTACGTCAACACGATCGCGGTGCTGTCGATCCTAGCGTGGGCACTAGCGGGGAAGCTCGACGAGGAGCGCAAGGACGAACTGCGGGAGGCGGCGAGGCTCCTAGCGCTGGAACTCGAGGGGCACGAGAAAAAGATCCGGAAGCTCACGGGGTTCGTCGGCGGGGCGCGGTTCCTGCACCTCGTCGCGCGGGGGCCGTCGCTTTCGACGGCGCTGCAGGGGCAGGTGATCCTCAAAGAGGGGGCGCATATACTCACGGAGGCGCAAAGCGGGGCGTCGTTCCGGCACGGTCCGTTTGAAATCATCGAGAAAGGGCACAGGGCGATGGTGTTCGCGGGGCGGGGGCGGACAGAGGAGATCATGTTGCGCTTGGTGCGGGACATGGTGCGGTTCGGGAGCAAAGTGATTCTCGTGACGAATTCGGCGAGGGCGGAGGCTACGAAGAACGTGCTCGTGTATAGGCTGCCCGAGGTGAAGGAGCACGTTTTTCCGATACTGGACATCGTGCCGGTGGAACTCCTCTTGGTGGGGCTGGCAAGGAAGAGGGGGGTGGAGCCGGGGGCGATCACGAAAGGGAACAAGGTGACGGTGAGGGAATAGGGGGGAGAAGGAGAAGATTCACCACAGAGGCACAGAGAAGAGATGGCCACGAAGGCACCAGGCACGAAGGGGACACGAAGGGCGGAAAACGCCAGCGCGTTTTCCGCCTGTCCCTCTTCTTGGTGAATATTCGAGCCTTCGTGTCTTAGCGGCAATCCCCTTGAGGACGAGAGATGACAGGAAAGCGCGGAATGGACAGGAAATTGAAAGCACAGCCGCAGACGGTTTGTATGGAGCTATTGAGGGAGTTGGTGCGGGCGGAGAGCGTGAACCCTCCGGGGCGGGAAGCGGCCGCTGCGGAGGTGTTAGAGCGTTTTCTTGCGCGGCATGCGATCGAGGCGAGGCGCGAGGAGGTTGCGCCGGGGCGGCCGAACGTCATCGCGACGGTAGGCAAAGGGAAGCCGAGGGTGTTACTCACGTCGCATCTGGACGTGGTGCCGGCGGGGGAAGAGAAGCGGTGGAAGCACGGGCCGTTCGGGGCGGAGATCGAAGAGGGAGTGCTGTATGGGCGAGGGGCGTGCGACGCGAAGGGCAGCATTGCGGCGATGGCTGCGGCGCTGGTCGAGATGGCCAAGGCGCCGCCCTACGAGGTGGTGCTCGCGGCGGTAATGGGGGAAGAGAAGGGAGCATTGGGGAGCAAGCATTTCGCGGAGCGGGATTCGGGTTTTGATGCGGCGATCGTGGGGGAGCCGACGGAGCTTGCGGTGGCGACGGGGCAGAAGGGACGGTTGGGGATCGAGATCGAGATCATCGGGGAGGCGTCCCACCCGACGCGGGCGAAGATCGAGACGAGCGCGATCGTGCGGATGGGGGAGCTATCGGGGTTTCTGCGGGAGTTCGGGGAGAAGGTGGAGGCGAAGAAGCAAGGGGCGTTTGTGCCGGTGCGCGTCGCAGCGGGGGAAGAGGGGGTGCTTACGCCTCCGGAGCGATGCGTAGTGGGGGTGTCGTGGTGGTTTCCGCCGTCCATGGATCATGAGGAGGCGATCAAGGCGTTTAGGTCGGCGCTTACGAAGGCGTTCGGGAGAAAACACGAGGTGCGGTTCCACAAGGGGGCGGGGTCGTACGAGATCAGCAGGACGCACGCGCTGGTGGCGACGGCGAAGAGGGCGGTCGAGACGGTGACGGGACGAGAGGCGCGGACGGGGGAGTTCGGAGCGTCGTGCGACATGTATGTGTTCGGGAGAAAGGGGATCCCGACGATCGCGCTGGGGCCGGGGAGCCTAGCGGATGCGCACGCGCCTGACGAATGCGTGGACCTGGAGGACGTGGAGGCGGCGGCGAGGATTTACGGGTTGATCGTGGAGGGGTACAGAAGAGCGTTCCACACAAGGGAGGCAAAGAGGACATAGCCACGAAGGCACCAAGGCACGAAGGGGACACGAAGGCGCGGGAAACGCTTCGCGTTTCTCGCGCTGGCTTCTCGGTGAACCTTTGAGCCTTCGCGCCTTTGTGGCGAGCGTTTAGGGGAAGGAGGGGCCGAGGTAGCGGAGGTCGGCGTCGTCGATCTCAAGGCGGGTGTTGGGGGTTTCGAAGAGCTGAACGATGGCACGGAAGGCGCCGTTCGCGGTGCCTTTGCCCTTGGGGATGGTTACGGCGGCGGCATATCGAGCCCATTCGGTGGTGACGTTGTAGCGGGAGCGGTTCTCGACGAGGCCCTTGCCGTCGCCGCCACGGATCTCCAGGTAGACGTCGGCGCGGACGGGGCGGGCGGCTCTGAGCCAGACGGAGAAGCCGTATCGGCCGCCGCCTTGGAGGGGGAGGTTTGCGCCCTGGGACGCGTAGACGAAGTCGTCCTTGGGGGATTGAACGAGGACAGCCAGCCCAGAGCTTTTGGGGGTTCGACCTCCCTTTTCACGGACGAAGGTGGATTCGCCTGAAAAGCGGTCCCAGGGGCTCCAGGCGGCGGGGGTGACGCCACAATCGCCTTCCTCGAAGGAGGGGTTCTTGAGGAGGTTGGGGGCGGAATCCAGAGGTCTTGTGCCGATCGCGTTCGCAAGATCGCCGCCGACGGCGACGTAAGGGGCGCGGCAGTCGATGATGACGCGTCCGTCCGTGAGGGGGAGGGGGTTGCCGAGGCTGTCGTAGATCGTGGTTTGGGATTCTGAAACGGGCACGGGGATCTGGGCGCCAGCGGGGGCGAGGGAGGCGAAGACAAGGAGTTTGTTGCCGCTCTTATCGAGGAGCCATCCGGCGAGGTCGAAGCCGATGTCGACTTCCTTGAGGAATTGCGCGCCTTCGAGGAGCGCAGGGGCGCGGTTCGTGTGATCGATGGCGAGGAGAGAGACGAGGGCGGGGGGTGGGAGGTTGTCGAAGGCGAGGGCGCGCACAGCGGGGAGGACCTCGTCGGGGCCAGCGCCGGGGAAGAAGAGGAGGAGGCGCTCGTCATTGATCATGAGCACGAGACCTCCTCCGCGCTCGACAGGCGCCCGCTCGCCCATGGGGTTCACGCGCAGGGCGGGGCGATCCAAGGGAAGGGAGACGGTGGCGGAGAGGCCTTGAACGAGTTTCGTATCTATGGCGACGAGGACACCGTCGGGGCGACTAAAGGCGTAGACGCGGACTAGGGGAGAGGGCTCGAGCTTTTCGATGAGCTCGGCCGGGCCGAGGAGGTCCCAGGTGTTGGCGAGGGAGGGGACGGTGGCGCGAGGGCTGCCGTCGTACTCGACGAGGGTGAGGAGGCCGCCTGACTCGTTGCGACTGGGCTCGTAGGGGCCGAGGGTGTACCAGAAGTTGGCCTGGACGCCAAGGGCGCGCTCGGCGAGCTCGTGACGCAGAAGGAGGTTGACGGCGGTGCGGTAGGGGTAGGTGGGCCAGCGATAGGTGCTTTGGCCGCCGAAGAAGCTCGTGCGCTTGAAGCTATTGCACTGCTGGCCCCATTCCGTGTCCCAGAAGGGGACGACCTTGCCGTGCTTGCGCATCAGCTCACGGAGGCCCGTGCCGAATTGCCAGGGGTCGCCGCCATCGAGGAGGTAACCGTGGAAGGAGTAGGCGTCCATGAAGTCGAGGGCGCCTAAGCTAAAGAGGGTCTCGACGTAGGGGGCGGCGTAGGAATGGAGGCCGCCGCCACCGACGACGAAGGCGTCGGGGTCTTCCTCCTTGATGACGGTATAGCCTTCCTTGAGGAGCTTCATGTATTCGGCGGGGGCGAGGCCGGAGGGCTCGTTCCAGATCTCCCAGTGATGGATGCGGTCCTTGAAGTGGCGGCTAGCCTGGCGGACATATTCTTTCCAGTCATCGAGGAGGAAGACGCCGTCGTAGTCGGCGGTGACGGTGGGGGCGCCGGGGTTTTCGGCGACGCGCTTGCGGGCCCACTCGGGCGCGTTGTAGAGGCAGGCGAGAATGCGGGCACCGGTGGAGAGCCTGCGGTTGACGGCGTCGTCGTCCCAGGCGAAGCGTCCGCGCTCGGGCTCGAGGTGGGGCCAGGAGAAGGGGTTGTTGTGGTCATGGAGTCGCCACCAGGCGAAGCCGGAATCGGAGACGAAGTCGAGGGAGAGGCGGGTGACGCTCGCGTGGATGCCGCCATAGGGAGCGGGGGAGCGAAGGACCTGGGCAAGGAGGACCTCGGCGGGACTGGCGGCGGCGGGGGAGGAACTGACGAGGCGGTAGATGCCGGGGGCGGGCAGAGGGATGTCGAGGTCGTGCAGGGCGGAGCCGGAGGGGTCGAGGATCAGGTCGGTGTCGACGGCGAGGCGGACCCTTCCGTAATAGTCCTCGAGGACCGTGGCGACACTGACGGAGGCGCCGGGGCGTCCCCGGAGGTCGAGACGGACGGAGGGGGTGCTAGCGGGGGGATAGATGCCCGTGAGGGTGTCGAGGCGGGTGAGGCCGATCTCGAGGTCGCTTGGGAAGGAGAAGGGGGAGAGGTCGCCCTCTTCCACTTGGACGGCGTCGAGAAAGAAGGGGGCCTTGGAACCCCAGACGCGGACGAAGGCGGCGTTGTTGGCGCCGGCGGGGAGGCGACCGGTAACGGAGAAGCGTTTCCATTCCGTGGTGAGGTCGCAGGAGGTTCCGATGGAGGCGCGCTTGGTGTATTGGATCTGGGAGCCGTCGTGGAGCTGGAGGGAGACGGAGAGGGGCTCGTTTTCCGCGCGCATCCAGGCGGAGAGGGTGAGGGGCAGTCCGGGGCGGACGCGAAGGAATTGGGACTCGATCCATTCGGTGGAATCGACGCGGGCGGCGAAGAGGCCGTCGGGGGCGGGGACCTCGATGGCGGCGACGTAGATGTGGCGGGGGCCGTAGTCGTATTC
>JAZDKG010000266.1:0-11055 GCA_043803205.1 Planctomycetota bacterium | reverse complement strand
ACCGACCGGCTCCCGCGAGCACGGACAAGCACCGGCGGCGGCCCTTCGGGGAAGTGGTGGAGGAGTATCTCGCGTGGGGCCGGGCGCAAGGCGGGAGAGGCGGGAGGCCCTGGGGGCGGGGTCACGCGCGAATGCGCGCGGCGCATTTGACCTGGTGGGGCAAGCAACTGGGCCTTGAGACGCTCGGGGACCTCGATGGGGTTCTCCCCCGCGTCGAGGCGGCCCTTCGTGATCTTCAGGACAAGGGCGCTGCGGGGAAGACCCTCGCAAACCGCCGAGAGAGCTTCGGCGCGTTCTGCGAGTGGGCCAAGACGCGAGGATACCTCGCCAAGCACCCCTTGGAGGGCTCCGCGGGGTTCGACACGACGCCCGAGTCGAAGCGCCGGGCACTGACGGTTGACGAGATCGGGAAGGTCCTCCAGGTTGCGCCTGAGAATCGGAGGCTCCTGTATGAGTTGGCGATCTGCTCGGGGCTGCGGGCGGGGGAGCTTCGGGCGCTCACCCTTGAGCATTTAGACACGGAGCGGGGCGGGCTGCACCTGGACGGAGCCTGGACCAAGAACCGCAAGGGGGGTTTCCAGCCGTTGTCGCGCGACCTCGCCTTGCGTCTGGAGGCGTTCGGGCAGACGGGAGCCGCTGCCAAGCTCTACAAGAGGCACTACATCAGACGGGACGCGCACAAGGAAGGGGTGCCGGAGTGCCCGCTCCTCTTTGTCCCCACCCATACGGCCCGCGACCTAGACGAAGACCTGACCTCTGCGGGGATTTCCAAGTTTGCGCCGGGGGGAAAGGTGGATTTCCACAGTCTGAGGGTTTGCTACGTGTCCTTGGTCCTGGAGGCGGGGGCAGGGGTGAAGGAAGCGCAGAGCCTCGCCCGTCACGCGACGCCGGACCTCACGATGAACGTCTACGGGCGGGCGCGTCAGGATCGGCTTACGGAGCTTGCCGAGACCGTAGGGGCAATGGTCAAGCCGAAGGAAAACTATGCAGCATGTAGAACTAGGCAGGCGGCGGGCGCTGAGGGGCTTGATGTAAGCGCCTTAGAGGGCAACAGCTTAACCGCCGATGGAAAGTGGTGGAGGCGGCGGGATTTGAACCCGCAATTTCCACAGTGCGATTGTGGCGCGATCCCAGATTTCGCTACGCCCCCAGTTATTATGTAATTTTACAGCGCGACTCAGCCCGCCGCAAGGTCTTTTTTGGCGGGGCTCACTCGGGACCAGCGATCTCCTCGCCCGGTGAAGCCTGCGCGGGCGCGCTCTCGGCCGGGCGGGAGGCGGGCCGGCTGGCGACGGAGTCCGGCGTCTCGAAATCGATCTCGCGGATGAAGAGGAGCTCCTCGAGGGGGGCGTCGAGCTTTCCCTTGTTGCGGTCGTGCAGGAGGTAACGCGTCACGCCCTCGTCCGTCCGGACGTAAATCGGTCCCCGCACGGCGCCCGCGAGCGCCTTGCCACCAGTAAGCTCGATCGTGGTCAGGTACTGGTGCCACCAGTAGAAATGGCCGGTGCGCACCTTTACGTCACTAGCGTTCTCAAGCCAGCGCCATTCGTCTTCCTTTTCCTCTTTGCTTGCCGTCACCTTGATCCGCCTGATGGATTCGAGGGGGATATGGTAGTACCGCTCGCTCGTCTCATCGAAGATCTTGATCTTGCGGGCGCCGAGCAGGAACACCCCGCCGCGCAACGTGGTGCCGTCGGAAAAGGTGAGGGCGGCGTCCCGAGCCGGGGAGGGGGCTTCGTCCTTGGCGATCGGCTGGGGGGGCGGCGTCTCCTCTTCGGCGGCGAGGAGAGACGTCCAAGACATCGGCAGGAGACAAACCGCCAGCAGGATCGAGATCCACGGATATCGCACGCTTGAGCCCTCACGGAGAGGGGAGTAGAATCAGCAACGATCGTAGTAATTGTTTCCGTTAGCGAGACCTCTGTCAATGCCGTCGGTGAATCCCAATGACCGCCTCGTGGGGATCCTGGGCGGGACGTTTGATCCCGTCCACTGCGGGCACATAGCGCTAGCGGAGGCCGGACGCGACCAGCTCGGGCTGGACCGGGTGTACTTCGTGCCGGCGCCACTTCCGCCGCACAAGGCCGGGGCACCGCTGGCGAAGGCATCAGAGCGTCTGGAGATGGTGAGGCTCGCAATCGTCGGCGCGCCGAAGCTTTCCGTGAACGCGCTGGAGTTCGAGCGGCAGGGCCCTTCGTACAGCATCGACACGGTGAGGGCATTCCGGCGGATGCTCGGGGCCGAGGCGGAGCTTTTTTTCCTGATCGGAGCGGACACGATCGGGGAGCTTCCCACGTGGAAGGAGATCGGGGAGTTGGCGCGGTTGTGCACGTTCGCGGCGGCGGGGCGGCAGGGGTGGGACGCGGGCGACCTCGGGGCGCTCGCGGGAGCGATCGACGAGGAGTCGATCGAGCGCATGCGGCGCAGCACGATCCGCATGTCGCCGATCGAGGTGAGTTCCACAGAGATCAGGGCACGGGTGCGCAGGGGGGAGTCGATCGAGGGCCTTGTGCCCGGGGCCGTCGCCCGCTACATCGCGGCGCAGAAGCTCTATCGCTGACAGCGACCGTCCGGGGAAGGGGTGTCAGGTGAGAGGCCGACCGAAGCGCTCGATCGCATGGCGCACCTCCGGGAGCAGATAGACTTTTTCGAGGTCCTCGTCCACGAGGGCGCGCGCGAAGGTTTCGATCTGCTCCTCGGGCGAGGCGCTGGAATCGACGAAGAGGATCTTCACCCCCTCGAGGACGCAGGCGCCGCCCGGGAAGCGCAACTCGCGGTAGCGCACCTGGTAGCCGAACGCTTCCGCGAGATCCCTGAGATTCGCGATGAGCTCCTCGTCATCCATCTTGCGCCCGTCCGTCGAGCCACGGACCCGCTAGTTGCCGTCCGGCCTGGGGACCGTGCGATGAGCGATCAGCTCCACGATGTACCCTTCCGGCCCGACGAAGCTAGCGTAAGTTGTCCGGCTGGTGGTGAAGGCGGCGGGATCGAGCAACTCCGCGCCGTTGGCGAGGAATCTATCCACGTCGGCGGTGAAGTCGTCGCTCCAGGCGGTGATGCGCTTGGTCTCCTCGATCTCAGGGGGCGCAGGGGGCTGATCCTCGTCCTCGGAGTCCTGGAGCCGGGAGGCGCACAGGAGCTTGATTTCGGCGCGGGAGCGGGGGCTTGCCAAGCAGGTCATGACTCCTTCGCCGTCGGGCAACTCCCTTCGCTCACGGACATCGAACTCCAGGACGCTGCGGAAGAAGTTTTCCGCCGCCTGCACGTCGCTCACGCAGATCGCAGGGGGGACGATGCGAACTATCATGGTCGCCTCCCATTTTCGTCAAGAGGGCGAAAGACAAGCGCCGTCGGCACTTTCGGATAGAAGAATGTCGTTTTCGGGGGCAGGCGCTCCCCCTTTCGCGCGACGCGGATCACGGAGTCGAGGGGCGTCGGGCGGACGAGCACGCCCAGGCGCGCCGGGTGTCGGGCGACCTCGGCGCGGACCTCGGGGGCCTCGTGGGAGTAGAGGACGCAACGGTCCGGGGGCGGGGCCAGGAGGGGCATGATCTCGCGGTGAAGGACAAGGACGTCCAGGCGCACCCCCGCAATGCAGGAGCGGTCGCTTTCCGGCGCGATCCAACGTCCGATCACGCCCTTGGAGGCGGCATCGGCAAGGAGGCCGAAGGAAGGCGGGCCGGTCTCGCGCCGGAGCCGCTCGGCGAGGACGGCGCACGCATCGTCTCCCTCGACGACGCCGTCGAACTCCATCGCGCCCGCGAGGGGTCGCATGAGATCCCGCACGCGGGGCGCAGAGGGGAGTTCAAAGACGCGGTGGGTGGGGAGGATGACGAGCCCCGGATCGCTCATGGGCACGCAGAGCATCATCACGGCCGAGCGCGGGACGTCCGCCGACAGGGGCGTCGGCCCGGTTTCCCGGAAGTAGCGCAGGGCGGTCTCGTAGCGATGGTGTCCGTCGGCGATGTAGATCGCGCGCGAGGCGCAGGCATCGACGAGCGTCCGGAGCAACGCGGGGTCGGTCAAGGGGACGAACTCATGTCGCGCGCCGCCCTCCTCGAAGGAGAGCGGGGCGTCGGCGCGGACGTCGCGCAGGAGGGAGGAGACACGGGAGTCGGGGTCCTCGAGCAATCCCAGGACGGGGCTCAAGTTCGTGCGCGTCGCGGAGAGGAGTCGGAAGCGGTCCTCTTTGGGGGCGGCAAGGGTGTGTTCATGGGCGAAGATCGAACCGCAGCCGAACTCCTCCAGTCCCACGGCCGCGAAGAATCCGGTGCGGGTGCGTCGCCCGCCCGCGACGTCGAAGGTCTGTCGATAGAGGTAGAAGGCCGGCTCGTCGTCCCGCACGAGAAGGCGGCGCCGGATCCATTCGTCGAGGGTCCGGCGCGCGCTGTCGTATCGCGCGGGGTCATCGGGACCGCCGGGGAGGATGAGTCGCACGGAGTTATAGGGACTGCGCGCGAGCAGGTCGGCGCGCTGGGAGGGGCTGATCACGTCATATGGGGGCGCGATCACGCTCGCAGGGTCGGCGGCACGCCAGTCGTAATGCAATCCCCGGAACGGGAGGATCTTCGGCATCGATCGGGTTAATCCTTCAGGTCCCCAACTCCCAGCTTGCGAGGTATTTCTCCTGTTGGCGGGAGAGCTTGTCGATGCGGATGCCCATGGACTGGAGCTTGAGCCGCGCCACCCACTCGTCGATCCAGCGAGGGACCGGGTAGACCTTCGCTTCGAGCTTTCCGCGGTTTTCAGCCACGTGCTCGCTAGCGAGGGCCTGAACGGCGAAGCTCATATCCATCACGCTAGCGGGGTGGCCTTCGGCGGCGGCGAGGTTAACGAGTCGACCCTGGGCGATGAGGAAAAGAGATCGACCGTCGGACATGACGTACTCGTCGACCCCGTTTCGAACGTTCCTGCGAACGGACCGGGCGAGGCGGCGCAGCTCCTCGATGGCGATCTCGACGTTGAAGTGGCCGGAGTTGGCGAGGATGGCGCCGTCCTTCATGCGGCGGAAGTGCCTGGCGCAGAGGACGCGGACGTCGCCCGTGAGGGTGCAGAAGACCTCGCCGATGGAGGCGGCTTCGTCCATCGTCATGACCTCGAAGCCGTCCATGGCCGCCTCGAGGGCGCGGATCGGATCGACCTCCGTGACGATCACGGTGGCGCCCATCCCGCGGGCCCGCATGGCGAAGCCTCTGCCACACCAGCCGTAGCCCGCGGCGACCACCTTTTTCCCGGCGAGGAGGACGTCGGTGGCGCGGATGATGCCGTCCACGGTGGACTGTCCGGTGCCATAGCGGTTATCGAAGAGATGCTTGGTGTCCGCGTCGTTGACGGCGATGACGGGGAAGCGCAAGGCGCCGGCCGCTTCCATCGCGCGCAGGCGGATCACGCCGGTGGTCGTTTCCTCCATGGAGCCGAGGACGTCGCGGTGGAGGTCCGAGCGCTCCTTGAGGATGGTCGTGACGAGGTCGGCGCCGTCGTCCATCGTGATATTGGGGCGGCAGGCGAGGGCTTGGCGGATGTGCCCGTAGTAGGTCTTGTTGTCTTCTCCGCGGACGGCGAATACGGGGATGCGGAAGTCGCGCACGAGGCTGGCGGCGACGTCGTCCTGCGTGCTCAGGGGATTGGAGGCGCAGAGGACCACCTTGGCCCCTCCTGCGGCGAGGGTGCAGGCGAGGTTGGCCGTCTCCGCCGTGATGTGCAGGCAGGCCGCCAGCCGGAGCCCGCGCAGGGGCTTCTCCTTGCGGAAACGCTCCCGCACGAGCTGGAGCACGGGCATGTCGTGGTCGGCCCACAGGATTCTCTTTTTCCCATGGGAGGCGAGCTTGAGATCCCTCACATCCTGTTTCATCTTGGCTCCTTCGAGGCGTCGGCGGGGAGGTCGGGAGGCTGGAGGTTTTCGAGATCGGCCTTTCTCACTTCCTCGACAAACCGCCGCAAGAGCGCCGGGTCCTTCTTGCCGGGGGACTCCTCCAAGCGGCTGGACGCATCGACGCCGAACGGGCGCACGGTCCGGACCGCCTCCCGGACATTGTCGGGGGAGAGCCCGCCGGCGAGGACGACGAGGTGCTGCGCGGCCGCCTGGGCGGCAAGGGTCCAGTCGCAGGTTCGGCCGGTGCCGCCGGCGCCGGCCGGCCCGCGCGCGTCCAGGAGATAGGCGTCGGCGGCGATGCGCGTGAGATTCTGGACCTCGTCCTCGCGCGTGAGCTCGAGGGTCTTGATGACGCGGAACTCGCGACGAAGCTCGCGGATCTCGTCGGGGCTTTCCATGCCATGGAGCTGGACGGTGTGGAGGCGAAGCTCGCGGCAGATATCGCGGACCATCTCGAGGGGGGCATCCATGAAGACGCCGCCGGGGGTGATGAATGGGGCGACGACTTCGAGGATCTCACGGGCGGCGGCGACGGTAACGCGGCGGGGGCTCTCCGCGAAGAGGAGGCCGAGGGCGTCCGCGCCCGCGTGGACGGCGAGGCGCGCATCGAAGGGATTGGTGATCCCGCAGACTTTCACCCGAGTCATCGGGGCACCTCAAGAATCAATGCCTGAAGTGGCGGTTCCCCGTAAGCACGAGCACGATCGCGAGCTCATCGGCGGCGGCCAACACGTCACTATCCGCGCGGCTGCCTCCCGGATGGGCGACCGCGGTGATCCCCGCACGTCCCGCAGCCCGCACGCAATCGTCGAAGGGGAAGAAGGCGTCGCTCGCGAGGACGGAGCCCTTCGCGCGCGATCCGGCCTTCTTGATGGCCAGCTCGGCGGCGTCGATGCGGCTCATCTGGCCCGCGCCCACTCCCACGGTCGCGGCGTCGCAGGCCAGCACGATGGCGTTGGAGCGCACGTGCTTGGCCACGGCCCAGGCGAACTCGAGGTCCGCCAGCTCCCGATCCGACGGTTTCTTCTTGGAGACCACCTGGAACCGGTCGCGCGTCTCGCAGCGGTCGTCGTAGTCTTGGACGAGGAGGCCCCCGCGGACCCGGCGGTAGTCCATTCCGCGGAAGGGCCCTTCGACTCCTTCGAGGGACATGAGCCTTACGCTCTTTCCCCACTTCGGCCGGCCCGTGAGGATGTCGACGGCGGCGGGTTCGAAGGCGGGGGCGATCACGGCCTCGAGGAATCTATCCTCGGCCGCAAGGAACTCGGCGAGTGGGACGTCCACGGGGCCGCTGGCGGCGACGATCCCGCCGAAGGCGCTCACGGGGTCGCAGGCGAAGGCTTTTTCGGCCGCCTGGCGCAGAGAGGGGGCGCGGGCGGCGCCGCAGGGGTTGTTGTGTTTAATGACGGCGAGCGCGGGCCCGTCGAACTCCGCCACCAAGCCCCACGCGCTGTCGAGGTCCAGGATATTGTTGTAGCTGAGCTCTTTCCCGGAGAGCTGTTTCGCGGCGGCGACGCACTTGGAACGCACGTCCGGCTCCACGTAGAAGGCTGCCTCCTGGGCCGGGTTTTCGCCGTAGCGCAACTTTTCCCTGAGCGCGAAGGATAGCGTGAGGTTTCCGGGGAAGCGATCTTCCGCGCGGGCATTGAGGAAGCGGCTGATGGCGGCGTCGTAGCGGGCGGTCAGGGCGAAGGCTTTCCTCGCGAGTTTCTGGCGCGTGGCAAGACCGAGGGCGCCGTCGTTGTCGCGCATCTCCTGGAGCACGGTTTCGTAGTCGGAGGGGTCCGTGACGACGGCGACATAGGCATGGTTCTTGGCGGCGCTGCGGATCATACTGGGTCCGCCGATGTCGATATTTTCGATGGCCTGCTCCATGGCGACGCCGGGCTTGGCGACCGTTGCCTCGAAGGGATAGAGGTTGACGGCAACGAGATCGACGTCGAGGATCCCCAACTCCTTCTTGGCGCGCTGGTGCTCGGGGTTATCGCGGATGTTGAGGATGCCGCCGTGCACTTTCGGATGCAGGGTCTTCACGCGTCCATCCATGATCTCGGGGAAGCCCGTGAACCGCTCGATGGGCACCACAGGGACTCCCTTCTGGGAAAGGAGCGCAGCGGTCCCGCCGGTGGAGAGGATCTCCACACCCATCTGGGCAAGGCCCTTGGCGAACTGGTCGATGCCGGCCTTATCCGACACACTCACGAGGGCCCGTCGGATCTTCGTCCGTTCCATAGAGTCGTTCCCTTCGGGTCCAAGAAGACAAAGCGGCGCAACCGGGGGCACGAGCCCTCGTGATCCGGCGATCCGCCGCGGAGCGCGTCCGGGGACATCCGCTGTCAAGGATTCTGTTCGGTCGTCTCTTCCCATTCCCGGAGCGCCAAGACCCCTCCCCGTGCGCTCACGAGGTAGAGCGTAGCATCCAAGGGGTTGGTGGCGAAGAACTCGTACCCGGTGACGTCGATGCGCTCCTTGAGCGCGCCGGTCTCGTTATCCACGAGGGTGATGACGCAAGGCCGGCAGTCCATCAGGACGTAGGCGCTCTTCTTCCCGACGCAGAGGAACTGCTGGCCGCTGGGGATGTGCCAGACGGTCTTTCCTTCCTCTTCCTTGTTGAGCGCGAAGAGCCCGTTGGAAACGGTCTTCACGTAGAGGCGGTTGGCGATGTTGACGGGGCTGCGCGCGATGGCGCTTTCGAGGGAGACTTTCCACAGGAAATCTCCCTTGCCGGTCACGGGCTGCACCGTAGGTATGCAGTAGACGAAGTAGTCCTGGCTGCAGGCGTAGACCATATTGTTTTCGACGACGACGTCCGCGGTGACTGGGGCGCCGGTCTGAAAGCTGCGGACGACCTCGAGATCCGAGCGGCTCACGCCGTAGACCTTGCCGTCGTTGCTGCCGAAGAAGACGGTGTTGTCGCCTAAGACAGGGGTGGAATGGATCGCATTGCCCACCGTCCGGCCATCCATATAGAAGCCGCCCTTCCGGTCCATCACGGCCAGCCGATTGTTGTCCGAACCGAAGTAGAGCTTAAGGAGGTCCACGGCGGGGCCGGTGGCGGCGGCGAAGGCGAGATGGAGGGTGCGAGGGACCCTGCGGTTCGAGAGCTCGATCTCATAACAGGAGGCGCCGGCGACGAGGTAGAGGATATTGTCGGGGGCGAAGTATGTCGGGTCGTGCGTAACGGAAGTCCCGACGTCCAGTCCGAAGACGTATTCTCCGGTGTGGCGGTTAAAGACGTAGAAGAAATGCTTACTGTTTTCCAGGAAGAGATAGTCGGCGATCATCCAGGCATTGACGATCTGGACGTTCGCCTCGAAGTCCTGCACGCCCCAGAGCCTGCGAAGGCCGAGGAGTCGCCAGGCATCCGGGGTATTGGCAAGGAGCGGACCGGGCGGGGCCGCAGGGGACTGGGCCTCAGAGAGGGCTTGGGTCAAAACCTTCTTTTCCTTGGCCGCCTGACAGCCGCCCACGACGCACAGGATCGACAGGGCAAGCGCAAGAAAGACGCTATTCGCCTTCATGGCACACCTCGCAAGCGACAACGGTCTTCCCGAGCGGCCTTCCCCAACGCGACGAAGGCACTTTAAACCATCCTTGCGGCAGGGTCAAGCCAAAAAGCCTCCAGGGCGGGGGGCGGGAAGTCAGCGTCCGCGCAGGAGAGGTCCCGCGACGAGGACGAGGCGGGCGAGCACGCAGGCCAGCCAGTGGACGTGACGCGCCTTGCCGGGGATTGGGGATATCGCAGCTCGCGCCCGCGCCGGACAAGAGCTCGCCGGGGGGGCGCAAGAACGTCCGGCGGGGAGCTTGAAATCGCGCTTGCCGCCTGTAAATTGCATCGCGCGCTGTGGAATGGGAAGCGATGCGAGCATTTTAGAGCGCGCTCGAAAAGGAGGAGGCCCATGCCAAGGAGAAAGGTCGCAGAGGCGGGGTGCGACGTCGTTCTCGTCGTGAGCAAGGTCCGGGCGTATGTCCGCAGCAAAGGCTGCATGACCTCGAAGGAAGGCCTGGTGGCGCTCAACGCCAAGGTGCACCGTCTCCTTGACGAATCGATCATGCGCGCGAAGGCGAACAAGCGGCTGACGGTGAAGCCGCAGGACGTCTAAGGTAGGGCGGCGCGAGGTCGTTTGCGTTTGACTCCGCGGCACGTTGGGGTAAGGTACAAGTGCGGCCCGCCGGGCTCCCCTCCCCCGGAAGATCGAGTTCTACAGCGGAGAGATCCGATGAAGATCCTCATTGCACGGGCGCGCGCATTCACCATGACGGAGCTTCTCGTCGTGATGGTGATCATGGCGCTTCTGGTGGGGTTGCTGCTTCCGGTACTCGGGCGGTCGCGGGAGGAGGCGCGGCTCACACAGTGTCGCTCCAACCTGCGGCAGATCGGCGTGGCGCTCACCCTCTACGCGGGGGACAACGCCGGCTACAGTCCCGCGGTCTACGGCTGGACGCAGGAGGACATGAGCGGGGCGGGGTATGGGGTCCAGTACCATCAGACGGACGGCTTCTTCAGTCAGGGGACCCTCTCCCAGCGGACTCACCCCAACAGCCCCGAGAGGGCGCGGGGGCTCGACTTCATCGCGACGGGGCTCGGCCTCGCATTTCAGGGGGGGTACCTCACCATGAAGGGAGGCACGATCCTCACGTGTCCCGCGTATCCGGCGCACCTCACGTTCCTGGGACCCGACAGGGAGGCACTCGACCGCAAGTACAACTACGACGCGGACGAGCCGTTCTGGTCGAGCCCCCGGATTATCCCGTCGGCGGACGGGGACCGCGTGCAGGACATCTACGCGTATGATCCCGCCGACGCGGTGACGCGGGACTGGCACGTGGGAACGGTTATGACCGGCTACTGGCTGCGACAGGAGGGGACCTTCGCCACAAGCGTCCTGCGCCCCCAGTGGAGCTCATGGAACCTGAAGGAGGCGCGCTTTTCTCAGATCGCCATCGCGTCCGACATGTGCGGCGCGCGCTCCGGCTACAACAGCTACTACCACGTGGACCTCACGAACGCCGCGTCGCCCGTGCTGCGCGACACGTTCCCCCTCTTCGACACGGCGACCTACCCGACGGAGGCCGCGCGCGTACGTTTCCAGAACTTCTACATCGAGAACCACGCGCAGGGGTACAACGTCCTCTTCGCGGACGGGTCGGTGCGTTTCTTCGCAGACGGGGGGCAGGCGCTC
>JAZDKG010000265.1:0-38764 GCA_043803205.1 Planctomycetota bacterium | reverse complement strand
TTCCGCCAGCTCGTCGGAATGATGGTCGACGCCGACCTCAAGCGGGCCGGGGAGGAGGCCGCCCTGAGAGAATATGCCTTGACCCACCGCGCCCCCGCGTTTCCCGGCAGGGACACACAGACCCTCCGGACGGGATAGACGCCTCCGTGTGCCCTTCCGGAGTCTGCATCAACGTGCTCGTCCCCCTCTATCGGAGATGCGCCCATCGGATATCTGCGTGACACCTGGAGCCTGAGGACGTACGACCCCGCACCTCTCCTCGCTGCTCGCTCCGTCGATGCTCTCCTTGACCTCGAGCGCAGGACGCCTCTCATCGGTTTCAACGGACAGATCCTGCGATGCGCCTTCGTCGTCGCCCTCGCAAAACGCTTGCGCTGCACCGCCTTCGTCGAGACCGGAACCTACGCCGCCGCCACAACCCTCGCCGCCCGCCGCCTGCTTCAAGTTCCCGTCTATTCCTGCGAAATTGTCCCCCGCCTCGTGCTCAAAGCGGCCTTCCGTGCTCTTGGACTCGGTGGGGTCCATCTCTACCGGGGAGATTCCGCAAACTGGCTCCCGTTTCTCGTGAGAAACGCCCGTCTCAAGAAGATGCCCTTCTTCTACCTCGATGCCCACGCTGGGGACCGTCGGCTCCCCCTCGCCGACGAGCTTCGCGCTCTCTTCCTCCTCGATCGCTTCGTCGCCGTGATCGATGACTTCCAGGTTCCCGGTTGCCCCGACTTTGGTTTCGACGTCTACTCCGGTCGACCTTTGAGTATCGAGCTTCTCCGACCGTTCTTGACCAACGGCGCGCGCTTCTTTCTCCCCGCCCACCACGCTGGCGACGAGACTGGGGCTCGACGCGGCACAGCGGTCATCGCCCACCGCTGCGCCCTCCCCCCCGACCCCTCGTGCTGGGGCTTCCCCTTTACCCTCTTCTCTGAAGTCCGCGCGAACGCCTCTGCCACCCCGCACAGCAGCCCCGAACCGAAGCGCTCAATACGATCAGGTGCCTCTTGACTCACCCGACGGCCGCCATAGCGGAAAATAACGCTGACCGAGCAACGCCCCTCTCCGACGCGCTCGCGGACGATGGTCGCCCAGACGGGACTCTCAAGAACCTGCGCGCAGACGAGGTCGGTCGGCTCGCGGCGCGCTCGGCCAAGTGGGCCTTCCTCGCCAACCTCCTTCCCCTCCTTACCCAGCCTGTCGTCAACGTCGTCCTCGCGCGTGTGCTTCTTCCGCAGGATTACGGAATCGTGGCGCTGGCGTCAGGCGTCACCGCGCTCGCGGGGATCTTCCAGGGCATGGGGCTCTCCCAGGCGCTCATCCGCCGCACCGAAGAGGAACTCCCTCGCGCCGCGTCCGTCGCCTTCTCCCTCAACGCGAGCCTGGGCGCAACGGCCTACGCGGTCGTCTTCCTCTTCGCACCCCTGATCGCCCGCTTCCTCGGCGAACCCAGGCTGGTCGCGGTCCTCCGCGTACAGGGGCTCACCCTCCTCGTCGCCTCCCTCGCCTCCGTCCAGATCGCCCTCCTCCACAGGAGTTTCCTCTTCCGGAGACTCTTTTGGCTCTATCTCGTCCCTGCCCTTTCGCCGCTCGCCGTCGCGCTTCCCCTCGCCGCCCTCGGCTTCGGCTATTGGGCCCTCGTGGCCTCCGCCCTGACGGCGACGGCACTCCAGACCGCGCTCCTTTGGATCTCGTCTCCTTGGCGACCTCGCCTCGTCCTGGATCTGGGTCTGGCCCTCTCCCTCCTCTCCTTCGGAGGACTGATCGCGCTTGAAACGCTCCAGAACTGGGCCACCCTCTCGGGCGCCAACCTCATTATCGGACGCGCCCTCGGCCCCGAGGAGCTCGGACGGTTCGTGATGGCCTTCTATCTGGCCACGACCGCCGTCGGGATCTGGATCCGGCCCCTGAGCGCGCTCGTCTACGCCAGCCTCTGTCGTCTCCGCGAGGATCCCGCCCGGATGCGCAGCGCCTACCTCGATACCCTCCGCGTCCTGGCGACCACCGTCCTCCCCGCGTCCGTCGGCCTCTCGGTCCTCGCGGGTAGGATTGTCCCCCTTCTCCTCGGACCCCGTTGGACCCCCATCGTGCCGGTGGTCCGGATCTTCGCCATCCTCCCGGGCCTCGAATACGTCCTCGCCTTCAAGGCCGACGTCTATCGCGCTGCCGGCCGTCCCGACATCATGCCCAGATTCAACTTCGTGGAGATCCTCTATGTCGTCCCCGCTTACCTCCTGGCGGCGCGCTTCGGGATCCTCGCGATCTCTTGGGTGCGATTCTCCTCGGGGGCCCTCCTCTATCTCCCGCACGTTCTGGTGACCGCGAGACTCCTATCCCTCCCCCGCCGATCCTTCTGGCGCTGCCTGCGCGCCCCGCTCGCCGGCTCCCTCATGATGGGAGCCGTCCTCCTCCTCTTTGACCGTTTTCTCGGCGCGCCCGCAAGCGCCCTCCCCGGTTGGACTCACCTCCTCTTCCTCGTCCTTGCGGGATTCCTCACGTATGCGGGCGGCTTGTTCCTGCTTGACCGCTCCGGCACAACCGCCGTCCTTGGGACCATCAAACGATGCCTCCGCTGATCCGCGCTGGTTGTCGGTCCGCTCTCAACGGTTTGCGCCGCTTGGACTTCGTCGAGAGGCTCAACTCACGATGGAAAGGCTGGCTCCAGACGCGCTCTGCCCTGCGGGAGGAGGAGTCGTACGTCCGTCGCGCGCGCCTGCGCAACCTAAACGTCCTCGAGGGGGACGCGCTTGCGGACGCGGTCCGCCGTCGCTTGGCTGCTATAGGCGTCGCGCCCCAACCCCGCCCCAGGGGCGCCTTGCGGCTCTTCCTCGCCTACTATGCGGAGACTTGGGAGAAAGTCCTGCCGCTTGTCCTCCGTCGCTTCGGGCGCGTGACGGAGTTCCGGTTCAACGCTAGGGCCCTTGCCGGCTGCTCGGCGGACGAGTGGTTGCGCAGGCGCAACGAGATGAACCGCGAGATGCTTCGCGCCTTCACCTCCGCGCACGCCGACTCCCCCTTCGACGTGGTCGTCGGCTATCTCTCGGGGCGGACCGTCGCCGCCGAAACCCTCGCCGAGATGGCCCGCGCGCGTGTAGCCGTCGTCAACTTCTGCTGGGACGATACGCTCAACTTCCTTGGAAGCCCCGTTAGTGGCCGCCCGACCGGTCCCGGCGCCGTCGCCTCTGCTGTGGACCTCAACCTCACCAACTCCCCCTCAAGCCGCATCAAGTACGTCGCCGAGGGGGGCCTCTCGCTCTTCTGGCCGGAGGCCGCTGAGCCGACCCTGCACCGCCCCCTCGATGTCCCCTTCACTTTCGACGTCTCCTTCGTGGGGGCGCGCTACGGCCGGCGCCCCGCCTTCATCAAAGAGCTCCGCCGTCAGGGCATACGCGTCGCAACCTTCGGACGCGGTTGGCCCGCCGGCATGTTGAGCGACGAAGGGATGGTCCTCTTCTACTCCGGCAGCCGCATCAACCTCGGCTTCTCAGGCGTCGGGCACTCCAGGAGCCTCGCCTGCCTCAAGGCGCGGGACTTCGAGGTCCCCATGAGCGGCGGGCTCTACCTCACACAGCACCACCCCGCGCTGGAGCGCGTCTACCGCGTCGGCCGTGAGATCCTCACCTACCACGACGTGCGAGACTGTGCTCGGAAGATCCGCTGGCTCCTCGAGCACCCGCGCCAGGCCGATGCCATCCGCCGCGCCGGCCGGGAGCGCGCCCTGCGTGACCATACCTGGGATCGACGCTTCGAAATGGTCTTTCACCTTCTGGGGTTCCTCGAAGAGAGGTCCCCTGCGCCCCCTGCGGCGGCTCAGCCCCTCATGACGGAAAACCGCGCATGTGCGGCATCTGCGGAATCCTGAATGTCGACGGAGACGCCGTCGACCGGCACGCGCTCCTCGCCATGCGCGAAAGCCTCATCCACCGCGGCCCCGACCAGTGCGGCGAATATGTCTCCCCCTCGAATCGATGCGCCCTCGCCCATCGCAGGCTGTCCATCCTGGACCTCTCCCCCGCCGGCCTCCAGCCGATGGGCACCGGCCGGCTCTGGCTCGTCTACAACGGCGAAGTCTATAACTTCCGGGAGCTGCGGGCGGAGCTGGAGGGACTCGGGTACTCCTTCGAGTCGGAAACCGACACCGAGGTCGTCCTCCGCGCCTACGAGACCTGGGGACCGGAGTGCCTCCGGCATTTCGTCGGAATGTTCGCCTTGGCTGTCTGGGATGAGAGACATCGCGAGCTCTTCCTCGCCCGCGACCGCCTCGGCGTCAAACCCCTCTACTACGCCCGCGCCGGCTCGGACTTCATCTTCGCCTCCGAGATCAAGGCCTTCCTCTTCCACCCGCGCTTCCGCGCCGAGCTCGACGAGGACGCCCTCGACGAATACCTCCTCTTCCGCTACTGCGCGCGCGAACGGACCCTCTTCAAAGGCGTGCGACAACTCCCCCCCGGCTGCTCCCTTATGGTCCGCGCTGGAAAAGAGGAGACGACTGAATACTGGTCCATCCCGCCCCCAGAGGCGGCCGCCCCGCCCGCCGAGAAAGAAGCCCTCGAAAGCCTGGAACCCCTCCTCCGCGACAGCGTCCGCCTCCACCTCGTCGCCGATGTGCCGGTCGGCATGCAGCTCTCCGGAGGCGTCGACTCGAGCCTCATCACGCGTCTATCGGCCGACGAGCACAGCGGCCGACTCGACGCCTTCACCGTCACCTTCCGTGAGCCCGGCTACTCCGAGGAACCCTACGCCCGATTCGTCAGCTCCGCCTGCGACGCCACCCTCCACACCGTCGAGCTCGACAGCCGCTTCTTCTTTGAATCCTTGAAGCTCCTCACCTGGCATCTGGATGAGCCCATGATGCATCCGAACGCCGCCGGCGTATACCTCGTCAACCGCCTCGCGCGCAGTAAGGTCAAGGTCCTCCTCAGCGGCGAGGGTGCCGACGAGGTCTTCGGCGGATACGACCATTGGCAGACCTTCCGCCGACTCCTCCTCCGCCGCCTCCCGGCGCGACGCCTCCTCGGCCCTCTCCTCAACCGCTATCCCTTCAAGCGCTACGCGCGCTGCCGCACGCTCGCCCTCGCCGTCGACCACGACTCGCCCGAGGAGCTCGCGGTGTGGCTCAAGGCCTATACCTCCTCGCGTGATTTCCGCGCCCTCTATGGACACTCCCCGCGCCAGGCCCTCTCCTGCCGGATCGACGACCTCGCCGCCGGCGAGGGGGAACTCCTTGAGCGCTGCCTCCGCTACGAGCAGCGCAACTACCTCGTTTCCCTGCTCACGAGACAAGACAAGATGTCCATGGCGTGCGGCATGGAGGACCGCGTCCCCTTCGTCGATCATCGGCTGGCAGAGCTTGCGGCGCGATGGCCCATCCGCTTCAAGATCGGCGAGCGCGTGGGAAAGCCTATGCTCAGAAGTCTCGCAGAGCGGTACTTCCCCGCGGACTTCGTCCGTCGGACGAAATGGGGGTTCGGCGTGCCTGTCTTCCGCTGGTTCGCCGCCCCTGAGGCGCAGCCTTTGTTCCAGACCGCCCTTGACGGCTTCCTGGTGCGCTCCGGGCGCCTCGCGCCCGACGCCGTGCGGGATCTCGTCAGGCGCGCCCGCAGTGGAAGGGACCTCGCCGCCGCCAATACCCTCTGGACGATTCTGGCCTTCGAATGCTGGTTCGAGCTCCTGATCGAAGGCAAGGGCGTCTCGTTCGCCAAACCCCCCGCCGCCGCCAAGATGTCGCCTTCAGGCGCCGCCCACCTTCTCGGATCTGCTGCCCCCGCGTTGCTTGTGGATGCGCATAGATGACGAACATCCTTTCGCCATCCCGGACGCCCAACTCCATGCGCAAAGAGCTCTATGACTGTTACGCCTCCCGCCTCAAAGGGCTCGGCCCCTCCTTCGACCCCCTTCGCGCGAAACGCTGGGCCAAGGCCTATCGTGCGTACCTCCGGGGTTGGCTCCCCCCCTCGCGCGACGCCGCGATCCTCGACGCCGGCTGCGGCCAGGGCTGGATGCTCGCGCATCTTGCCGACCTCGGATACGCGAATCTCTACGGGGTGGACATCAGCGCCGAACAGGTCGCGCTTGCCCGCCAGGTCGTTCCGGATGTGCACGAGGGCGACGCCGGCGCCTATCTGGAAGCTCACCCCGAACGTTTCGACATCGTCCTCGCCATGGACCTCCTCGAGCATTTCGAGAGATCCGAGATCCTCTCCTTCCTGAGCGCCTGCCGCCGCGCCTTGAAACCGGGCGGACGCCTCATCCTCCAGACCCCCAATCCCGAAAGCCCCTTCGCAGGGGAGGTCGTCTTCGGTGACCTCACCCACGAGACCGCGCTTTCCCCCTCCGCCCTTCGCGGCGTCCTCCGCCTCGCCGGATTTGACGATATCCGCTTCCGCGAGACCGGACCCGCCCCGCACGGAGTGCTCTCCTCCCTCCGCTGGTGCGCCTGGAAGTGCCTGCGGCTGGGTATCCTCTTCTGGAACTGTGTCGAGACGGGCGGCGCAGGGAGCGGCATCTGCACGCGCGTCTACCTCGCCTCGGCGTTGAAAGCCCGATGATCTCACTCAGTCAAGCTAGGAGATCCTCCGTCAAGTGCGACTACCCGCGGTTCGCGGGTGCGCTTACTCTCGGCCCACCTTCAGACTCCCCCGGCGACCTTCGCCTCCTGGGTAGGCCCTTCTCCCTCGCAAGCAACCGCTGTCTCGGTCCGGATGACCTCGCGCGCCTTCTCCTCGGCTCCGATGTCCCCTCCGCCTGCCGGGACCTCGACGGCAGTTTCTGCGTCGCCGTCCATGAGCCGCGGGATTCCGCCCTCCACCTCATCTCCGATCCCGTGGCGACCTTCCCCATCCTCTACGCGCTCGTCCCCGAAGGCGCGCTGACGCGCGTCCTTTACGCCGCTTCCTGGGAAGAGATGCTCGCCCTCCTATCCCGCCATGGCGTCCGGCCCCGTCTCAACTGGCGGGCGGCGGCCAAGTTCATGTTCTCGGGATACGTCTGGGACGACGAGACGCTCCTCGAAGGCGTCCGAGTCGTCGAGCCCGGCGCCGTCCTCACCATCAACGCGCACGGCGCAATAACCCGCCGCTACTTCCTCTTCAGACGCCGTCCCGAGCGCCGATGGAACGTCTCCTCAATCCTCGCCCCCCTCGAAGACGTGCTCTCCCGCCATCGCGGCCGAAAGATCCTTCTCGCCCTGAGCGGCGGCTGGGATTCCCGTACCCTCCTTGCCCTCGCCTGCCGTCTCGGGCTACCCCTCGAGACGATCACCCTCGGCTGCGCGCAGGACCAGCTCGATGACTTAGGCGTTGCCGTCATGCTGAGCCACCTCGCTGAGGTCCCGCACCATCGCTGGCTCCTCAAACCCGACGACTTCCCCCGGAACGCCGATCGGCTCATCCGCGCCTCGGGCGGGATGTGCGACGCTCTCGTTTCCTACTCCGACGGCCTCGCACGCTTTGCCGAGGTCGCCTCCGCCTTCGATGTCGTCCTCCGCGGCGACGAGTGCTTCGGCTGGGGTACCACCAGTCTCTCCGCCCGGCACGCTAAGAAGCAACTGGGCCTGCGCCATCTTCCCCCCCCTGACGTCCGCGCCCCCGAGCTCCAGAAGCTCTTCCTCGATGAGCTCGACGCCCTCGACTTCGGTCGCCCCGATGGACACCCCGACGACGTGAAGAACGAGTTCTACTGGCGCCGTCGCCTCCCGCGCTACATCATGCCCGTCGCCCACTGGCAGCGCCTCGCCGCCCCGCAAGCCCAGATCGAACATCCGTGCCTCGCGCGCCCCGTCCTCGAAGCCGTCGCCCTCGCCCCGCGACCGTGGACGAACGACAAGCGTTGCGAGCGCGAGCTGCTTCGCGCCGTCGCTCCCTCGTTCTACCGCGTCCCCTTCCCGCAAAAGAAATGCTGGTGCCTCTCGAACCTCTTCCGCGATTGCGCCGGCCTGCGCGACTACCTCCTCGACCACGTGACCTGTCCCAGCCTCCTTGATGACCTCCTCCCCCTTGCCGACCGCCGGCGCTTGGCGGATTCCGTCGGCAAGCCCGATCCCGATCGGCATCTCGACCGCGGGTCCCCCTCGCGCGCTAGCAAACGCCTCTTCGCCGGCCTCAAGAGAATCCCCGCCCTCGGGACGGTCCTCGGAAACCTCTACGCCCTGAAGTCCGACGCCCTCGCCGTCGAGGGCCTCCCCTGGCTCATCCGCTCCATGTGCATCAAGGTCTTCATGGACGCCGCTCAAGCATGACCCCGCCCTCTCAAGCGCAAACCCCCTCAATGCTCCGAGACCTCGCGCGGCACCAGGTGCGCGTCTACTCGGATTCGCGGTCTGCCCCGCCCCCTTGGCAGGAAACCCTCCTTCGTCACAAGGCCGACATCCTCGAACGGTGCATCGCCGCCCTCGGGACCAGCCCCCGGGGCGCATGCGCCATCCTTGATGTCGGCTGCAACGACGGCGCCATGCTTGCTCTTCTCGAGCGCCCGGGAAGAGCCCTGCTCGGGATCGACCTCTCCCCCGCCTGCGTGGAAAAGGCGAACCTCCGCCCGGGCGTACGCGCCCAGGTCGCCGATGCGTCGACCAACCTCCCCTTCCCCGCGGCCGAGTTCGATCTTGTCGTCTCTTCCGAGATCATCGAGCACATCTATGACACGGACCGGTTCTGCCGGGAGATGAGGCGCGTGCTCAAAGACGGCGGACTCGCCTTCGTGAGCACCCCCAACGTCAACTGCCTCCGCAACCGCCTCCTCGTCCCCCTCGGCCGCTACCCCTACGGTCCCGGATGCTCCCGCGAGGGCGAGGGACACGCGACTCACGTTCGCGCCTACAACATGCGCGCCCTCGCCGCGCAACTGGGACGCAACGGCTTCGAAATCGTGCTCCGTGCCTGCACGCACGTCCTTCCCATCAGTGTCTCCGCCTTCCGCCTCGGATACCGTCTGAACTGCGCTCTTGGCTCCATCTTCCCCACGCTGGGGTCGGATATCATCGTCGTCGCGAGGAAACGATGAAACCCCTGCGCCTCGCCGCTGTCGCTACGCATCCCATCCAGTACCAGGTGCCCATCTTCCGCCTGCTCGCCTCCGACCCCGACGTCGCCTTTCGCGCCTTCTTCGCGTCCCGCATCGGACTCGATGGCTCCCTCGACGACGAGTTCGGCGTGAAACTCGCTTGGGACCTCCCCCTCGACGAGGGCTATCCGCACACGTTTCTGCATAACCTCACCCCCGTGGCGACCACCGCCCGCTTCTCCGGCCTCGACTGTCCGGACATCGAAGACGAGCTGCGCTCTGGACGCTTCCACGCCGTGCTCGTCCCAGCCTACCGGTCGCGCTTCTACCTCCAGGCGATCCGCGCCGCTCTGCGCGCTCGAATCCCTATCCTCTATCGGCCCACCATCACCGACCTCGATGTCGACGACGCGCCTTGGAAAAAGCTCCCCCGTGCGACCTTCCTCTCGTGGCTCTATCGCCGCATCTCTGTCTTCCTCGCCGTGGGCGAGAACGCCCGCCGTCACTTCCTCCGCCATGGCGTCCCGGAGGACAGGATCGTCTTCTCGCCCCACTGCGTCGATAACGCCCTCTACCAGCGGCAGGCGCAACACTGGATGCCCCGTCGCGATGACACCCGCCGCCAGCTCCGCTTCCCCCCCGACCGCTTCGTATTCCTCTTCTCCGGGAAACTCTCTCCCCGAAAGGATCCTCTTGTCCTTCTCCGGGCAGCGGCTGTCTGCCGCCTGCGCGACCGCCTCGGCCTACTCTTCTTGGGCGACGGCCCCCAGCGCGCCGAACTTGAGACGACGGCCGCTTCCATCCTCCCGGGCCGCTCCGCCTTCGTCGGTTTCCAGAATCAGTCCATGATCGGCAAGTACTACGCCGCCTCCGACTGCCTCGTCCTCCCCTCCCTCGCGGGGGAGACCTGGGGTCTCGTCGTGAACGACGCGATGAACTTCGGTTTGCCCGCTATCGTAAGCGACAGGGTGGGCTGCGCTCCTGACGTGGTTCGGGAAGGTCATTCCGGCTATACCTTTCCCGCAGGGAGCGCAGCCGCCCTCGCCGCCAGACTCGACGCCCTTCTCTCTTCGCCCTCCCGCGCCTGCGCCATGGGCGCCGCCGCGCGCCGCCTCGTGGCCTCCTACAGCCCCGAAGCCGCCGCCGACGGCATCAGGCGCGCGCTCCTCCTACTCTACCAAGGGAAGCCTTCGCGCGAAAGACATGCTGCTCCTGTACGTTGCTGACCTCTCCCCGGGCGGCACCGCCGCCATGCGCATGCGGGTCCTTCGGGACCTCGGCCTCGAGGTCATCCCCTTCGACACCGCGCGCCCTGCGCCCGCCGGCTCGCGCCCCTGCGCCCGACTCCTGCGCCGCCTCGAGTTCCATTGCTCCCTCGGGCGCTTGAACCGCGACCTCCGGGATTTCGCCGCCGCCGCTTCGCCCAATGTCGTCTGGGTCGATAAGGGCCTCTGCGTCCGGAAGGACACCCTCGCCGCGATCCGCGACGCAACGCACGCCCTCCTGGTTCACTACAATCCCGACGACCCCTTCGCCGATCGCTCCCTGCGCAGACGTCTCCTCTGGCGCACCTTCGTCTCCGCCATCCCCCTCTACGACCTCCATTTCGTCCCCCGCGTCGAGAACGTCGCCGACTACGCCCAGCGCCGCGCTCGAAAGGTCGTCCGCTTCCACCGGGGATATCACCCCGCCCTCCACCGCAGACTTCCCCCCGGCCCCTGGTGCGCCCCTCCCTATCTCTCCGACGTGTGCTTCCCCGGCGCGTTCGAACCCCAGCGCCGGAACGACCTCCTCTTCCTCCTCCGCAGCGGTGCCCCCCTTACCATCTGGGGACGCACCTGGCGGACCTCCCGCCGCCTCGCTCCCTTCTCCGACCATTTCATCCCCCGCACCCCCCTGGGGGAGGAATACGTGCAAGTCATCAACGGCGCCGGCATCTGCCTCAACTTCCTCCGCCGCGCAAACCGAGATCGCGAGAACTCCCGCACCTTCGAGATCCCCGCCTGCGGAACCTTCCTCCTCGGCGAACGTAATGACGAACAGCTCGCCCTCTTCGAGGAGGGAAAGGAAGCGGAGTTCTTCTCCTCGCGCGAGGAGCTCCTCGACAAGGCCCGCTTCTACCTCGCCCACGACGACGCCCGCCGCCGTCTCGCTGACGCCGGCTGCGCCCGCTGCCTCTCCAGCCCCTACAGCTACCGCGATCGTCTCAAGGCCATGCTCGCCGAGGTCCATGCCCTGCGATGAAAGCCGCCGAGCAAAAAACCGCGCTCTCGTCTCTCGTGCCTCCGCTCTCCGTGAACGTCCCCGCCGCCGCCGTGTGGGCCGTCGCCGCGCTCCTCTTCGTCCTCTCGCTCCTCGTCGCCGACGCTCGGCGCATGTCCTCCCTCAACTCCTTCCTCTTCGCCCTCTCTACCTCGGGCGCATGCCTTGTCGGCCTCCTCACCGCGCGGCATTTCGTCTCTCAACTCCCTTACGCCCTCCTTTCCGCTCCGGTGGTCCTCCCTCTCTTCTGGGTCGCCTACGTGTGCCTCCTCCCGCTCGCCTACCTCTACCGCGGCTCCTCCTATTCGGCGCTCCTCGAGCCTTACTACGTGGAGACGCAGTTCTACGTTTGCCTCGCCACGGCCGCCATGTGCCTGGGCCTCGCCCTGGCGGTCCGTAAACTCCGGGAGCGCCCGCTCCCCGTCCTCCTCGAGGCTAGGCGTCGCACTTGCATCGCCCTCTGGACGGCGGCGGTCTTGCTCAGCACGATGGTGGTCGTCGAAGTCGTCAGCGCCGGCGCCTTCGATCGGGGCACCCGCCTCGAAACCCCCATGGGCAAGCTCGTCTGGATCGCCAGCCAGCTCAGCCCGCTCGCCGCCTACGTGGTCCTCGCCCTTCCGGCGTTCCTGTTCCGTGGTGATCGCACCGAACGGCTGTTCTACTGCCTCTACCGGATTGCCGCGGCCCTCCTCATCGCCCTCGTCGTCCTGCGCCTCCAGCTCCGGCTCATAGTCGTGGTCGCCTACCTGTTCCTCGTCGTCCGCTGCGCCTACAGGGGAAAAGTGACCGTTGCCCCCTGGCTCGCCGCGGCGGCCGCCTTCCTTCTCCTTCTCCCCATCCTCCCCATCGTCCGCGTGAGCGGCGTCGCCCAGGGCGGGAGCGGCCTCCGCTCCGCCTGGAACCTCGTGATGTTCGGCGCCACCACGGGCGTGCGTGCCGCCTATGGCGGCGCGGACGTCGAACATACCGATGAGTGGGAGCGCGCCGGCGATACCTTCTCCTTTACCGCTTCGACCCTGCGCTCCATCGGCCGCCGCCAGCCTCACTTCCACGGCGAGCTCCTCATGGCCGACCTCCGCTTCCTCGTCCCCTACATGCTCTACCCCGAAAAGTACGACCGCCCACTCCTCCAGCCCGAGATCCTGATCAACATGCGCGCCCGCGGCGAAGCGAACGACACCGGCTTCGGGCCTGTCCTCTACCTGTGGGCCGAAGCCGGACCCCTCCTGGTCGTCGCGGGGATGTTCCTCTTCGGCCTCGCCTACGGATGGATCTACCGCTTCGGCGTCTCCCACCTCGACAAAGGCTGGCCGCTCGTCTTCTACTCCCTCTTCCTCCTCTCCATGATGAACCTCGAGGAGGATTGGATCATGAACCTCCTCCAACCCGCGCGCATGTGCGCCGTCTGGGCGCTGCTCTGGTTCCTCGCCTCGCTCGCCGCGCCCGTGTGGGGAAATCGACGGGCGCCCGTGGAGAAACGCCTCTCCAATGCCGTCGGCTGACGCCCCCATCCTCGTCTTCCGATACGGAACGCTTGGCGACACCCTCGTCGCCGTCCCGTCCCTCGCCGCCCTCGCGGCCGCCTTCCCGCGACGCCCACTCCATTACATGACCTCGGCGCTCCCCTCCGACACGATGATCGCCCCCCGGGCTGTCCTCGAGCCCACCGGGATGATCGCGGGATTCCTCGAATACCGCTCCCACGACGGCTTCCTCCGCAACCGCGCGCGCGTGCGAAACTATGTCCGCGAGTGCGGGATCAACACCCTCCTCTATCTCCCTCAGCCGGAGCGCCCCGTGGCCGCGATCCTGCGTGATCGCGTCTTCTTCGCCGCGTGCGGGTTGCTCGAGATCGTCGGCTTCGACGAGGCCCTGCGAACCGCTCGCGCGCGATCGAGCCGCATCCCGCGCCTCGCGCTGGGCGAGGCCCGACGCCTCCTCGACATCGTCGCCCGAATGGGCGCTCCGCCCCCGCAATCCATCCCCCTCGGGATCGGGCTGTCCGAACGCGAAACGATCGACCGCCTGTGGGACTCCCGCAGCCTCCATGGACGCCCCGTTGTCGCCGTCTGCACCGGCGGCAAGACCCCCCACCAACGTTGGCCCGAGAACCGCTACGTCGAGGTCTGCCGCCTCCTCCGTACCGCCCTCGACGTCGCCTTCGTCGCGGTCGGCGGGGCCTCCGACCGACCCGCGGGCGAGAGAATCTGCCGGGCACTCGATGGCGCAGGCTTCAACGCCTGCGGCGAGCTCTCCGTCTGGGAATGCGCCGAAGTCCTCCGACGCTGCGACCTCTACCTCGGCAACGACACCGGCACCATGCACCTCGCCGCCCTCGTCGGCACGCGCTGCGTCGTCCCCTTCAGCTTCCATAACCTCCCGGGTACCTGGTTCCCCTGGGGAAGCGGACACGTCGTCCTTCAGAAACGCGTCCCCTGCGGCCCATGCCTTGCGGAGACTTGCCCGCGCCCGGTCTGCCTCGAAGCGATCACCGTCGCGGCGGTCGCCGACGCCGCCCGCGCCGTCCTCCTTGAGACCAGAATGCCATGTGTGGAATCGCCGGTATCTGCGGCCCTCTGACCGAAGACTCCCCCGCCCTCGTCCGGACTATGTCGGACGCCCTTGCCCACCGGGGCCCCGACGACTCGGGCGCGTGGCTCTCCCCGTCTCGCTCCGCTGCGCTGGCCCACAGACGTCTCGCCATCATCGATCTCAGCCCCGCCGGCCGCCAGCCTATGTCCACCCGCGACGGACGCTTCACCGTCGTTTACAACGGCGAGCTCTACAACTTCCGCGAGCTGCGTGCCGGCCTCGAACGCCAAGGCGTCCGCCTGCGCTCCCACTCCGATACTGAGGTCCTCCTCGAGCTCTGGGCCGCGCAGGGCGAAGCCTCCCTCGACAAGCTCCACGGCATGTTCGCCTTCGCCGTCTGGGATGAGGACGCCCGCACCCTCACCCTCGCCCGTGACCCCTTCGGAATCAAACCCCTTTACTACCGCGTCCTCGACGGGCGCATCGCCTTCGCCTCGGAAGTCAAAGCTCTCCGCCGCGCTCATTTAGCCTCCCGCGTCGATCCCGACGGTCTCTCCGCCTTCCTCCAGTTCGGCTCCGTCCCCGCTCCCCTGACCTTCTATGAAGGCGTGAAAGCCCTCCCTCCCGGCGCCCTCCTGCGCTTCGATGCACGCAAGGGAACCCATTCCACGCGCGCCTATTGGGATTACTCCCGCCTGCTCGCTCGAAAGCCGCCTCCCCCCATGTGCCGGGAGGAGGCCCGGGAGCGCGTCCGGGATGTTCTTCTAACGTCCGCGCGAGAACACCTCACAAGCGACGTCCCCGTCGGCGCCTTCCTGAGCGGCGGGATCGATTCCACCTCGATCGTCTCCCTCATGCGACAGGTCGGGTACCCCGAGATCCGAACCTTCTCCATCGGCTTCGATCTCCCCGCCCTCGATGAGACCGCCTACGCGCGCCTCGCCGCCCGCCGTTTCGGAACTTCCCACTCCGAGCGCGTCGTTACCTGTGCCGACTTCCAGCGCGAGCGCGAGAAAGTTCTCTCCGCAATGGACCAGCCCTCCGTTGACGGCGTCAACGTCTACTTCGTCTCCCGCTTCGCCGCCGAGGCGGGCCTCAAGGTCGTCATGTCGGGCCTCGGAGGGGACGAGTTCTTCCAGGGCTATCCGTACTTCCGGACGATCCCAAGGCTTCTCCTGGCCCGTCGCGCCTTGCCCGCCGTGCTCTCTCGCGCCGCCGCCTTCCTCCTCGCCCGCAGCCGCGGAACCCGCGCATCCCGACTCCGCGAGTTCCTTTCGGGCGATCGCTCCCTTCGCGGCGCATATCTCGCCTGCCGCAAGATCCGCTCCGCCGCCGCAGCCTCCTCCCTCGTCCGCTTTCCCGCGCCCCCGGCTACCTCAGCCTCCGCCGGATTCGAGCGCCTCTTCGACTCCGCCGACTGCCCCGTCGAGCTCGGAAAACGCATCACCCTCCTCGAGTCCCGCTCCTATATGGCCGCCACCCTCCTCAGGGACTCCGACGTCTTCAGCATGGCGCACGGCCTCGAGCTCCGCCTCCCGCTCGTCTACGATCGCCTCGCCGCGTGCCTCGCCGGGATCCCCGATCGCTTCGTCCGCCCCAACGGACGCCCCAAGGCCCTTCTCGCCGACGCCGTCGCCGACCTCCCGCTCGAGATCCTCCGCCGGCGCAAGATGGGTTTCACGTTCCCCCTCGACGCCTGGCTCCGAAGCGCCCCTCCCTATCGCTTCTGTGCCCGCTCTTGGGACCCACGCGCTGTCGAGCGTGTGCAGGCCGACTTCCGCGCTCGAAAGGCGACCGCCGCCGAGTTCTGGTCCCTCGTCGTCGCCGATCACTTCCTCTCCGAGTTGAACGTGTGATGCAAGAAACGCGCTCTTCCCGTAACCCCGCTCACGCGGACAGGACCGTCATCTTCAACGCCGACGATTACGGCGCATCGCCGCAGGCCAACGCCGCCATCCGCGACGTCCTCGCGGGAGAAGTCGTGCGAAGCGTTACCGTCCTCGCCAACGCCCCGGCCGCCTGTGATGCGGCGCTCCTCCCATCCCTCTTTCCGCACGTCTCCGTCGGCGTCCACCTGAACCTCACGGAATACCGCCCCCTCCTTCCCCCTCGGGAAGTCCCCACCCTTGTGGACCGCGCCGGCGGCTTCCTCCCCGGGCGCATCCTTCTCCGCCGCTGCCTTCTGGGCCTCGTGAGCGAAGACGAGGTGCTGCGCGAATTCCTGACCCAGCTCGAGCGCGTCGCCGCCCTCGCCGGACCTCCCTCCCACCTCGATAGCCACCAGAACGTCCACGCCTATCCCGTCGTGTTCTCTGCCTTTCTCCGACTGTGCGCTTGCTCCGGCGTGAGACGCGTCCGCTCCCAGCGCATCTTCCGCCCGTCCTGCCAACCTCGATCGCTCTCCCCCGCCCGTCGCCTCCGCGAGTGGATCAAGCTCCGTCGCGAGAACCGCGCGCGGCGCTCCGGACTCTCCGCCCCCGACTTCTCCCTCGCCTCGAACCCCGCCTACAACCGCAGCGCCGCTTGCCTCCCCGATCTCTTCCCCTGGTGGAGCCGTGTCGCCGGCGAGATCCCCCCCGGCGTCACGGAGGTCATCGCCCATCCCGGAATCGGCGAAGCCGAGACCCGCCTCTACGCTAGCCCCGCCTTCGCCGGGCTTCTCGAAGGAAGCGCCCTCCGCCTCGCGAGTTTCGCCGTCGTCTGAAAGGCAGGTCCGTTGAACCCCGCCCTCTCCGTCGTCATCCTGACCCAGAACGAGGAAGCCAATGTCGCCGCCGCGCTCCGGAGTGTCCTCCCCTGGGCGGCGGCGACCTGCGTCGTGGACTCCTATAGCGTCGACCGTACCGCCGACATCGCCCGCTCCCTCGGCGCGATCGTCCACGAGCACCGCTTCGAGCACTGGGCCGATCAGCGCAACTGGGCCCTCGACAACCTCCCCCTCTCCACCCCATGGGTCTTCTTCCTCGACGCCGACGAGTGGGTCCCCGAAGAGACCAGACGCTCGATCGATAACCTCCTCGCGGATGTCCCCGCCGGCGTCGCCGCCGTCCGCGTCCGCTTCGACTACCGCTTCCTTGGACGCTCCATCCCTCGCTCCTTCGACTCCCACGCCGTCGTGCGGATCATCCGACTCGGCCGCGCCCGCTGGTCCGCCCAGGGCGCGCGCGAATACTGCGCCGCCGACGGCGCAGTCCTCGAGCTTGCCGCTCCCATCGTCCACGAGGACCGCAAAGGCCTCGCTGCCTGGATCGAAAAACAGCGGCGCAACGCCCTTCGCGAAGCCCTCGCGACCCTCGCCGCCGAACGCGACGCTTGCTCGCCCCCGCCCGAGCGAAAGGTCCGCGCTTGGCTCCGCCGGAACGTCTACCGGCGCTTGCCCCTCTTCGCCCGCCCCCTCGCCTACTTCTTCTACCGCTACTTCCTGCGCCTCGCCTTTCTCGAGGGCCTCCCCGGCCTCGTCTACACCGTCCTCCATGGATTCTGGTACCACTTCCTCGTTGACGCGTTGTGCTACGAGCGCAAGCTCCCCCCGCTCTCCGCTCCCCCCGTTCCGCCTGAAAGGGTCGCCGCTGAAAAAGATCGCCTTCTTCACGACCCATCTCCCTCCCGATGACCATTACGGAGGCGTCGTCGCAACCTCCGCCGCGCTCCTCGCCGCCCACGCCCGCGCGGGGTTCGACGTCACCGCCTTCTGCGTCGGTCGTGCCGGCGCCCCCGTCTCAACGCCTTCCTCTGCCCGCGTCTTCAAGTCCCCGACTCTCTTCTTTCACCGCTGGGGTTGGGCCCCGCGCCTTCGCCGGACCATCCGCGAGAACCTCGACTCCCCCGACCTCGCCTACGTCAACGGCATCCTCACCTTCCCCGCCACCCTGGCGGCGCGCGAGCTCCGCGCCCGCCGCGTCCCCTGCGTCGTCGCCACGCGGGGAGGCATGCGACGAAACGCTCTCTCCCGCGGCCACCTCCGCAAAGCCCTCTTCTTCCGCCTTTGGACGATCCCCTCCCTGCGGAACTCCGCCTGCATCCACGCGACGAGCTTGGCCGAAGCCGATGACTACCGCCTCTTCGACCTCCGTAGCCCCGTCGTGATTGTCCCTAACGGGATCGACCCCCATCCCTTCCTCTTCCCCGCCGACCACCCGCCGATCGAGGAGCTCCTCCCGACCCTCGCCGGCCGTCGCCTCGTCCTCTTCATGGGACGCTTGAGCCCCGAGAAGAATCTCGAAACCCTCCTCCATGCGTGGAAGATCGCTGGCCCGAAATGCGACAACGCCGTCCTCGTCATCGCGGGCCCTGATGACCGCCGATACCTCGCGCGCCTGCGCTCCTGCGCCCGCTCCCTCGACCTCCCGGATGTCCTCTTCCCCGGCATGCTGCGAGGCGGCTGGAAACTCGCGATCTACCGCCGCGCCGATCTCCTTGTCCTCCCCTCCCTCACCGAGAGCTTCGGAAACGTGGTCCTGGAGGCCCTGGCCTCGGGCGTGCCCGTCCTCGCCTCCGACGCGACCCCCTGGAAGATCCTTGACGAGATCGACGCCGGTTGCTCCGTCCCCCCTCGCGCTGCTCCCCTCGCCGACGCCCTCGCCTCCCTCCTCGCCCTCAGCCCCGCCAAACTCCACAACATGGGAGAGCGCGGACGCGCCCTCGTCCTCCGCGATTACACCTGGGACATCGTCGTGCGAAAGCTCATGACCGTCTACGACTGCGTTCTCGCCGGAAAGGTTCCCTCGCTCTTCCCCGACCCGTTTCCCGATCGAGATTCCTGATGCCCCAAACCCTCACCGCTCCCCTCCCCGCTCGCATGACTGAGAAGCGCTCCGCCTCCTCCCCGCGCACCCGCCTCGTCGAGTCGCCGGCCTCCCTCCGAGAGCTCACCATCGTCTCCCAATACTACTACCCCGAGGAGGCCGCGACCGCCGAGCTCCTCTTCGATCTCTCCCTCGCCCTCCGAAAAAGAGGTTTCCGCGTCCGCGCCGTCACCGCTCCTCCCTCCTACCACCATTCGCGCCGTCGGCTCCGTAGCGATTCCCCTTCGGGCATACCCATCCTCCGCCTTCCCGCCGCATGCCTCGACAAGAACACCACCTGGGGCCGAGTCCTCAACACGATGAGCTTCACCCTCTCCTTCTTCCTCTGGGCGGTCTTCTCCCGGAGCCGCGCCCCGCTTCTCATCGTCACCTGCCCGCCCCAGGCCCTCTGGGTCGGCGCCGTTGCCAATGCCCTGCGTGGCCGTCCCTTCGTCATCCTCGTCCACGACCTCTACCCGGAGATCGCTGAGGCGCTCGGCAAACTGAAGACTGGCTCTCTGGTTGCCCGCCTCTGGCGACGGCTCAACCGATTTGCCTTCCGCCGGGCCGCCGCCGTCATCGTCCCGGGCCGCTGCGTCCGCCGCAGCGTCGCGCGGTACCTCCCCCCGAAGGAGCGCTCGAAGATCGCCGTCATCCCAAGCTGGAGCGCCGGCGACGATGTTCGTCCCCTCCCCAGGAAAGGCAACCCGCTCCTTTCCGCTCTCGGCCTTGACCGCGCCTTCGTCGTGCAGTACTCCGGCAACATCGGCCTCTTCCACGAGATCGAAACCGTCCTCGCCGCCGCCGAACGACTTGCCCGCCTCGGCGGGCCCACCTCCTCCCGCGTCCGCTTCCTCTTCGTCGGCACGGGCGCCCAACGCCCTCTCGTCGAGCGCGCCGCCCGCACCCTCCCCAACGTAACCCTCCTCCCCTTCCAGCCCCGACGTTTTCTCCCGATCTCCCTCGCCGCCTGCGACCTCGCCCTCGTGACCTTGAAGACCGGCGCTGAGGGACTGTCCGTCCCCAGCAAGACGTACCGCATCCTCGCCGCCGGGCGCCCTGTCCTCGCCGTGATGAACCCCGACGCCGAGGTCGCGCGCCTGGTCCTCCATACCCGCTGCGGCGCTGTCTCTCCCCCCGGCGACCCCGCCGCCCTCGCGCGACTCATCTTGGAGCTTGCCGAATCCCCCGACCGCCTCGCGGCGTTCGCCGCCGTCGCCCGACGCGCCTATGAAGAAGAGTTTACGACCGCCCGCATCGCCTCCCTCTATGCCCGCCTCCTCGCTCGCGTCCTCCCCTCATCCCGCCCCTAACCTTCCTGAGGCGGGGGATTTCCTCCGCCTACCTCCCCCTCCAGCTCCAGCTTCAGCGACAGGAACCCCAGGAGGTCCTTGAGGGAGAGGATCCCCGCGAGCCTCCCCTCCTCCACCACCATGAGTCGGCTCGCCCGGCTCGCCTGCATCCGCGAGAGCGCCTTCATCGCGTCCTCGTCCGGACCGATCACGTTCCCCGGCTCGCACCCCACCGATATCTCCCCCACCCGGCTCTGCGCCCATCGATCGCGCGGTACCTCACGGATCTGGCGCGTCGTGACGCACCCGACCAGCCTCTCCCCCTCCACGACCGGAAACATCTTGAAGTGATACCGGTAAACGTAGTTCTCGACGAGGTCCGCAACCGAAAGCTCCGGCGGCACGCTTACCGCCTCCGCGCTCATGAACCGTCGCACCCGCTCCCCCTCCAGCGCCTTCCGGATGAGCACCTGTTGATACCCTTGCATCGCCGCCGACCGCAGAAACATCCCGATCAAGAGATACCACAGCCCCCCGATCGGATCGAGCCTCAGAAGCCGTAGGATCCCGAACCCCATGAGCCCCAGCCCGAACGCTGATCCGACCCGCGAGGCGATCCGCGTCGCGTAGCGCAGGTCCCGCTTCCATTGCCACAGGATCGCGCGCAGGATCCGCCCCCCGTCCAGGGGAAACCCCGGGATCAGATTGAAGACCGCCAAGACCAGGTTCAGGATCCCGATCCATTCCACAATGCCCCAGACCGGGATCGGCCATCCTGCCGTCTTCCCCACCCGCGCAAGCCCTAGCGCTAGAGCCCCCAAGACCGCGCTCGACGCCGGCCCCGCCGCCGCCATCACGAACTCCGCCCTCGCGCTGGGCGGCTCGTCCTCCATCTCCGCTAACCCGCCGAAGATGAAAAGCGTGATCCCCCGCATCTGAATCCCGTACGTCCTCGCGAGAAGCGAATGCCACAGCTCATGAAACACGATCGACGCGAAAAGCCCCAGCCCCCCCGCAAGCCCCATGAGGTAGTATGTGCCCCGCGCTAAGCCCGGGTACCGATTGGGCAGCACCCCTCCCCCTAGCGACCACACCACGAGGACGAGAATCACGAGCCAGCTCAGGTCCATGCGAACCGTGAAGCCGAACACCTTGAAAAGCTTCAGCCCCTTGCCCGCCATCTTGGTCTCTCCTCTTTGATGATCCGAGGAGACATGTTCCCTCATGTCCTCCTCTCTTCCGCCTCCATCACTTCATCCCCAGCTTCCCCTACGTCCTCTTCTTCGTGTCTCTTGGTGCCTTCGAGCCTTGGTGGCGATTCTTCCTTAAGCTTCGCCCGGACCCTCATCGCAGCCGGTGCATCTCCTCCATCATCGCCTCCACGTGCCGCGCTGGTGTATCGCATACGATCTGGTTCGAGCACCCTACGATGATCCCCCCGTACCGGTGTGCCGCCTCCATCGCCCGTCGCACCTCCCCCCGGATTGCTCCCTCCGGCCCCAGGTGCAGCGTCCGCGAGTTCACCCCGCCCAGGAGCGTCACCTGCGGAAAAGCCGCCCGCAGCTTCGCGAGATCCATCCCCGCCCAGTCGTCGATCTCGTAATACCCGTCCACCCCGCACCGCCCGAAAAGCTCCTCCGCCACCGGCCACAGGTTCCCGTCGCTGGCGAAAAGATAGTACCCGCCGCACCCCCGGCAGACCTTCGATACCTCCCGAAGCCTCGGCGCAACCACCCGCTCGAAAACCGCGGGCGAAAAGAAAGGCCCCGCGTTGCTGGCGAAGTCCCCGCCCCCGCAGATGTAAGGCGCCCCGAGCCCCGCCACCACCGGCGTAAGCCGCCTCGCCTGTTCCACCTGCACGTCCAGGATCCGCTCGACAAGATCGCTCCGTAGCGCCACCGCCTCAAGCCAGATCGCCGGAGAGTGCGGGATGTTGCACCCCGCGCCGTATCCGAAGACCGCGTGCGTGCTCCCCACCCGCTCCATCGCCCCTGTGACCTCCGTCTGTTCCTTCGCTAGCGGACGATACCCCGTGAGTTCCTTCTCCCGCAAGAGCACGTGCCTTTCCAGCCCCTCCATGTCACTAGGCGGCCCGGGGCGCTCCTCCACCTCGCTGAAAAGCTCCGTCTCTGAATCGAACCGCCTGACTACGTGATCCCCCTGCGGATCGCCCCAGAGATACGTCCGCTCGTCGATCTTCCGCGTCGGCCGCGTCCGCAGCCTCCAGTAGAACGGACGCACGATGTCAAGCTCCAGCGCTAGCGAAATGTCCAGCGCGTCCCGCAGCGACCGCTCCAAAAACTCCGCGTGCGCGTCCTCCCCGTCCCACAGCGCTCGCGCCTCCCTGAACTGCTGGATCCCTCCGCCCACGTACGCCTCACGTCCAAGGATCGCGCTCGCCACCCGCGACGAAAACCCGCTCTGGTAGATCGGCACCTTGTCCGTGCGCCTCTTCTCGAACGCTCCTCTCACACGCTCCTTGGGCAGCATCCCTCTCTTCCCCTTTCGTCATTAGTCATTCTTCCCTTGTCCCTTCTCCCCTTCGTGCTCTTCGTGGTGAATCTTTGTATTTCGTCTTTCGCCTTTGCCTCTCTACTTCCGTATTCTCCAGAACGCGCTGTAGACCGTCGCCCGCTCCCGCGTGCACGCCCCCACCAGCGCTAGCTGCGCCTCCCGGGCGATCCCGACCGCCGCGTCCGTCGCTACGCTCCGGCTGGCGAGCACCGGCACCCCGTGCCTCGCCGCCTTGAGCACCACCTCCGACGTCAGCCTCCCCGTCGTAAAGAGAATCATCTCGCTCGTCTTCTCCCCGGCCAAGAAGCACGCCCCCAAGACTTTGTCCACCGCGTTGTGCCGACCGATGTCCTCCGCGAACGCGATCCGTTCCCTCCCCCGGTACGCCGCCGCGCTGTGAACCCCCCGCGTCTCCCGGTACGTCGCCGAAAGGCGGATGAACTCCGAGAAAACCCCCAGGAGCTCGTCTCTCGTCGTCGTGGTGAACAGATTGAATTTCTCGCGACACTCCGTCCCGAGCGCGCGGTACCGTTCTCCGACCGCCCCCCCGCAGCTCGATCCTAGCGTCATCCGCTCCCGGAACCCCTCAAGGTCCTCCTCCAGCACCTCCGCCTCGACCTCGATCCTCCCCGTCCCCTCGTCGAACGAGATCCCCCTGAGCCCCTCGCGCTTTCGCAGCAACCCCGATGAGCTCAGGAACCCCGCCCCCAGCTCCCTCTCCATCCCCGGCAGCGCCGCTAACGCTAGGATCACCCGCCCGTTGACGACGATCTCCACCGTCCTCTCGACCGCTAAGCCCGCTTTGGACGGCTCCCTCCCCTCCCGGCTCAGCCGCTCCGTCTCAAACTCTCGCATCGGATACTGCAAAGCGCTCCTTCCGCCCCCCGTCACCCGTGCGCCCTCTTGGTCCCTCTCCCTTCTTTCCCTTTCGTCATTCGTCATTGGTCATTCGTCATTTCCCCTGCCCCTTCTCTATTCTCACCGCGCATACCTTGTACTCGGGGATCTTCGCCTCGGGATCCAGCGCCGCGATCGTGAGCGCGTTCGCGGGCGCCTCCTTCCAGTGAAACGAAAGGAACACCGTCCCCGGCAGCGTCTTGTCCACGATCCGCGCGCCGATCACCACCTCCCCTCGCCGACTCACGATCCGCACCGCCTCCCCGTCCTCGATCCCCAACTCGGCGGCGTCCTTCGGATGCACCTCCGCCCATCCGCCCGGTACGACCCCGTCCAGAATCCGCGCCCGCCTCGACATCGTCCCCGTGTGCCAGTGCTCCCGCACCCGCCCCGTCGTGAGCACCATCGGATACTCCTCGTCCGGCAGCTCCTTCGCCTCCAAGTACCGCACCGGATGAAACTTCCCCTTCCCCCGCGTGAACTTCTCTCTGTGCAGGATCGCCGTCCCCGCATGCCCCTCGTCCGGACATGGCCACTGTAACCCCCGCAGCCCCGACACCCTCTCCCACGTGATCCCCCCGTAGATCGGCGTGAGATCGTTGATCTCCGCTAGGATCTCCTCCACGCCCCCATACCCGAAAGCCTTCCCCATCCGCTCCGCGATCGCGCTCGTCACCTCCCAGTCCACCAGCGCCTCCCCGGGCGCCGCTAAGGCCTTCCGCACCCGCCGCACCCGTCTCTCCGTGTTCGTGATCGTCCCGTCCTTCTCCGCGAAACTCGCCACCGGCAGCACCACGTCCGCAAACGCCGCCGTCTCCGTCAGAAAAATGTCCTGCACCGCCAAGAACTCCACCTTCGCCAGCGCCTCCCGCACGTGATGTATGTCCGGGTCCGACAGCGCCGGGTTCTCCCCCATGAAATACATCCCCGCGATCGCTCCCGACACCGCCGCGTTCATCATCTCCACCACCGTCAGTCCCGGCTTCGCCGGGATTCGGCAGCCCCATGCCTTCTCGAACTTCCCCCGCAGCTCGTCGTCCGACACACGCTGGTATCCCGGCAGCACGTTGGGGAGCGCCCCCATGTCGCACGCCCCCTGCACGTTCGACTGCCCCCGCAGCGGATTCACCCCCGTCCCCGCGCGCCCGATATTTCCCGTCAGCATCGCTAAGTTCGCGATCGCCTTCACGTTGTCCACCCCCGTCGTGTGCTGCGTGATCCCCATCGCGTAGAGGATCGTCGCGCGCTCCGCCTTCCCGTAAAGCCGCGCCGCCTCGAGGATCTTCTCCTCGCCCACCCCCGTGATCTTCGAGACGAGCGCGGGCGTATACTCCCGCACCGCCTCCCGCAGCTCCTCGATCCCCTCCGTCCGCTCTCTGACGAACGCCTCGTCCGCTAAGCCCTCCGCTAGGATTGCGTGTGCTAGGCCGGCGAGAAGCGCCACGTCCGTCCCGCACCGCTGCTGCAGGTGCAGCGTCGCTAGCTTCGTCAGCTTGATCTTCCTCGGGTCCGCTACGATGAGCTTCGCCCCGCGCTGCCGCACCGCCCGCCGGACCACCGACCCGATCACCGGGTGCGCCTCCGTCGTGTCCGACCCCGTCACGAAGATCACGTCCGCGTCGAGGATGTCCTCGATCGAGTTCGTCATCGCCCCGCTCCCGAACGCCGCCGCTAGCCCCGCCACCGTCGACGCGTGACACAGCCTCGCGCAGTGATCCACGTTGTTCGTCCCGATCACCGCTCGGGCGAACTTCTGCATCGCGAAGTTCTCCTCGTTCGTGCACTTCGCGGAGCTCAAGACCGCGATCGCGTCCGCTCCCTTCTCTGCCTTGATCTCCTCCAGGCGCTTCGCTGCGAGATCCAGCGCCTCCTCCCAGCTCGCCTCCCGGAACGCCTCCCTCGGGTCCGCAAACGACCCCGTCTTCTTCGCGCCCTCCTTCCGGATGAGCGGCTTCGTCAGGCGGTCCGGATGATTCACGAAGTCGTACCCGTACCGCCCCTTGATGCACAGCGTCCCGTCGTTGGGCGGTAGCCCGATCGCGCTCGACACCTTGACGAGGCGATTCCGCTCCCGGTCCACGTCCAGGTACATCTGGCAGCCCACCCCGCAGTAGACGCACGTCGTCAGCACCTTCGCTAGATCCCTGCTCCTCCCTAAGCCGATCCCCTGCTTGTCCGCTAGCGCCCCCGTCGGACACGTCGACACGCACTGCCCGCACAGCTCGCAATCGCTCGCCGGCCCCAGTAACCCCTCCCCGAAAGGCGCTTCGATCGTCGTGGCGTTCCCCCTCCGCGCGAAGTCGATCGCGCACGCCCCCTGGATCTCGTCGCAGATCCGTACGCACCTCCCGCACAGGATGCACTTCGCCGGGTCCCGCGCGATTGCCGGATTGTCGTCCGCGACCGTCCTCGGCTTGAGCTCCCCCCGGAACCGCAGCTCCTTAAGCCCGTACCGATACGCTAAGTCCTGCAGCTTGCAGTCTCCCTCCTTCTCGCACGTCAGGCAGTCGTTCGGATGCTCCGAGAGCAAAAGCTCGAGAAGCATCCTCCGCATCCGCTCCAGCTCCTCCGTCCGCGTCCGCACGACCATCCCCTCCGTCACCTTCGTCGTGCACGCTGTCGGGAGCCCCCGCGCCCCCTCTACCTCCACGATGCACAGCCGGCACGCCCCGTAAGGCGCAAGCCTCCTCTCGTGACACAGGTTCGGGATCGTGATCCCGTGCTCAAGCGCCGCCTCGAGGATCGTCTCCCCCGCCGACGCCTCGATCTCCCGCCCGTCGATCCGAACCTTTACCTTCTCCAATGTCGCCGTCTGATTCACGTTTCCTTCCTCACTTCCCCTTCCCACTCTTGGCTCTTGTCTTCTTTCTTCTCTGCTGCTCTGCGTCTCCGCGCGAGACTCTCTTTTTCCCGAGGATCTTGTCTTCAATCAGATCCGTGATCCCTTTCACGTCATCGAGGGTATGTCTTCGGATCGGCACACGAAGCTCTACGTCGCTCGCAACCGCAAGCCACTTGTCCTCCCCCTCCTCGCATAGCGCCCGCTCATGAGCGGCCGACCGGAACGTCTCGATCTTCGGGAACGAGAGCGACTTGAACCCCTCCGTCACCACGATGTCCACCCCTCCGAAATGCTCCCGCACGAACTCCGAAAGCTCCGGCTCTGCCTCGTGCCTCCTCACCATCGCGTGCTTCTCCGGCCCCACGATCGCGCTCACCTCCGCCCCAGCGTGAAAGTGCCGGTAGCTGTCCGTCCCCTCCCGGTCGATTTCGAACCCGTGCCGGTTGTGCTTGATCGTCCCGACCCGGTATCCCCGCCGCACGAGTTCCTCCACCACCCGCACCAGGAGCGTCGTCTTCCCGCTCTTCTTCTTCCCTACGATCGACACGATCCTCGGCTTCATCCCGCCTCTTCTTTTCTGTCTCCATGCCCTTGGATGAGCGATAGATACTCGTGCCGGAAATACCGCAGCGTCGAAAGAACCGGGTTCGGGCCCGTCTGCCCCAGCCCGCATAGCGACGTCTTCTTGATCCCTTCCCCCAGCTCCGCGAGGAGATCCAGATCCTCCTCCCGCCCTTGCCCGCTCGCGATCCGGTCGAGGATCTCCAGCATCCTCTTCGTCCCCACCCGGCACGGCACGCACTTCCCGCACGATTCGTTCTGCACGAACTGCAGGAAATACCGCGCGATGTCCACCATGTTGTTCTCATCGTCCATCACGATCAGACCCCCAGACCCCATGATCGCCCCCGCCTTCTGCAGCGAATCGTAATCCAGCGGCAGATCCAGAAGTTCGCTCGGGAGACACCCTCCCGACGGCCCCCCCGTCTGCGCCGCCTTGAACGTCCGACCCTTCGGCACCCCGCCCCCCACCTCGAATACGAGCTCCCGCAGCGTGATCCCCATCGGGACCTCCACGAGCCCCGTGTTCCGCACCTTCCCCGCTAGCGCGAAGATCTTCGTCCCCGAGCTCCCCGCCGTCCCGATCGCCCGGTACCAAGCGGCCCCCTTCCGCAGGATCTCAGGCAGGTTCGCCAACGTCTCCACGTTGTTGATGTTCGTCGGCTTCCCCCACAGCCCCGACTGCGCGGGAAAAGGCGGCCGCACCCTCGGCATCCCCCGCTTCCCCTCGATCGACGCTAGGAGCGCCGTCTCCTCCCCGCACACGAACGCCCCCGCCCCCTGCTTCACCTCGATCTCGAACGAGAAGTCGCTCCCCAAGATCCTCTCCCCCAAAAGCCCCGCCTCCCGCGCCTGCTCGATCGCAAGAAAACTGTGCTCCACCGCGATCGGGTACTCCGCCCGCACGTAGATGATTCCCCGCCTCGCCCCGATCGCATACGCCGCGATCAGCATCCCCTCGATCACCCGGTGCGGGTCCCCCTCCAGCACCGCCCGGTCCATGAACGCCCCGGGGTCCCCCTCGTCCGCGTTGCACACCACGTACTTCTCGTCCCCCGCCGCCCCCCGGCAGAAACTCCACTTCTTCCCCGTCGCGAACCCCGCGCCCCCGCGACCCCGCAGTCCGCTCTCCGTCACCGTCGCGATTACCTTCTCCGGGTCCTTCTCCCCAAGCGCCTTCGCGAACGCCCCGTACGTCCCCCTCGCGATCGCCTCCTCGATCCGCCTCGGATCAATGAGCCCGCAGTCCGCTAGCACGATTTTCCTCTGGTGCGCGAAGAACGGGATGTCCTCGATCTTTGGCAGCGCCTTCTTGTCATCCCCCCGGTAGCACAGCGCCTCCGCCACCTTCCCCTCGACCGCCGTCTCCCGCACGATCCGCTCCGCGTGCTTCGCCCGCACCCCGAAATACGCGATCCCCTGCGGCTCGATCCGCACTACGGGCGCCCGCGCGCACAGCCCGTGACACCCCGTCGCCACCACCGCCACCTCGTCGGTGAGCCCGGCTTTCTGCACTTCCTCGACCAGGCTCCGGTGCACCTCCGCCGCCCCCGCCGCCCGGCAGCCCGTCATGCACACGAGGATCCTCATCCGGTGCCGACCGAACTCCGCCTCGCACCGCTCCCTCGCCTTCACCAGCTCCTCGATCGATCCGATACGCTCCATGCCGGCCTCATTTCCCTTTCTCCTCCCCCCTTTGTCCTTTGCCCCTCCGCGCCCCTGTCTCTCTGTTCCAGACTTCTTCGTGTTCCTTCGTGCCTTGGTGTCTTCGTGGCTTCCCCCCCTCAAGCCTCACGCCTCATCCCTCACGCCTTTTCTTGATTCGTCATTCGTCATTGGTCATTCGTCATTCTCTTCCCATCCCTCCCCTTTCGTCATTCGTCATTGGTCATTCGTCATTCTCCTCCCATCCCTCTTCCCTACTCCACCTCCGACAGAATCCGACACGCCTCCTCGCTCGTCACGCTCCCGTAATACTCGCTGTCCACCATCATCACGGGCGCTAAGAAACATGTCCCCAGACACGCTACCACCTCGAGCGTAAGTCTTAGGTCCGCCGTCGTCGCCCCCTCCTCCACTCCAAGCTTCTCCTTGACGGCCGCCAGAATCTCCGCGCTCCCTCGCACGTGGCACGCCGTCCCTCGACATACCCTCACCGTGTGCCGCCCCCTTGGCACAAGCGAAAACTGCGCGTAAAACGTCACCACCCCGTAAATGTTCGCCTCAGGCACCCCGATCACCCGCCCGAGCTTCTCCAGCGCCTCCCTCGGCAGATACCCCACCCGCTCCTGGATGAGCTGCAGCGACGGGATGAGACTCCCCGCCTTCCCCCCGTACCGCTTCCTCACTTCCTCCAGCGCCTCCGCGCTCCGGCGCCCGATCTCCTGCCTGTCAACCTCCACCGCCATCCTTGCCTCCTTCGGCAAAACGCTTCCCCCTGCGTTCCCCCTGGAAAACTGCCCAATTCCTTGACCGAAACCCCTGTCTGACGAAATGGCCGCCCCCGATTCTATGACCCCCTCCTGAGGCTGTCAAAACCATTCACCTCATGTGTCGTCCCTCTTCGTCATTGGTCATTATCCTGTCGCCCCCCGTCCTCTTCTCCTCTTTGCGTCCCTTGCGTTCTTTGCGCCTTTGCGTGATGTCCTCCCTTCTCCTTCCCTGTCTCTTTCCGCTTATCTCCGTGCCCGCAGCCTCCTCTCTGCCTCCTCGAGCTCCGCCGGCGTGTTCACGTTGAAGAACCAGTCCTCCGCCTTCTCGAACTCCTCCTCTCCCACGAGCGCGACCCGCAGATCCGCAAGCGCCCACACGATCCTCCTTCCCCCGGCTCGGATCACCTTCTCCACCGCCGACACGCCGTCCCTCCGGTACAGCCCCGCTAACGGCTCAAGCCCCCTCGCTAGTACCGGCACCACCGCCTGCACCCCCGCGAAATCGCCCGTGTGCGCGAGCAGCCTCTCCGCCACGTCCTTCGCGAGCAAAGGCATGTCGCACGCGACGCAGAAGTTCCACTCCGTCCTGGATTCCCGCAGCCCCGCATGAATCCCCGCTAAGGGCCCCGCCCCCGGAAACTCGTCCTCCACCACCCGTACGCCCTCGCCCCTTCCCCTCTGTCTCTCTTCTCTCTTCCCTCTTTCCTCGTCGCTTGTCCCCCCTCTTGCCCCGCCTTCCTCCGAAGGCTGATAGCTGACGGCTGACGGCTGACGGCTTCTGCTTGCCCCTTTCCCCCTCCCCCCTGCGACCACAACCTCCGCGAACGACCCGGCTAAGTTCGCTAGCATCCTCGCTAGCATCCCCTCCCCCGCGAGCGTCGCCTCCGCCTTGTCGAAACCCATCCTCCTCGATCTCCCCCCCGCTAGCACCACCAGCGTCACCTCGCAGAGCTTCCCCTCCCCCTTGGTGTTCCCTTTGTGCCCTCGTGTCTTCGTGGCTATCCCCCTTTTCCCCGCTCCTGCGTCGGTCTTTTTTCCCTCACCCCTTGAGCACCGCTAGCGGCACCATCCGCGCCACCGCCCTCGCTAAGCCCGCCCCGACCACGCTGTCGATCACCGCGTCGATGTCCTTATACGCCGCCGGCGCCTCCTCCTTCGCCTCATACAGGTTCTCCGCAAGGAGCAGCACCCCCTTCATGCTCTCCCGGAACTCCTCGTCGCTGATCGCCGCCCCGCGCCCCTTCCTCCCCCGCGCTGCCGTCCGCGACATCACCCTCCCCGCCCCGTGGTTCACGCTGTAGAGCGTCGCCTCCGCCTCCCTCGTCCCCACCAGCACGTAGCTCGCCGTCCCCATCGACCCCGGGATGAGCACCGGCTGCCCGACGTCCTCGTACTCCGTCCCCTTCATTCGCTCTGCCGGGAACGCCCGCGTCGCCCCCTTCCGGTGCACCCACAGCTTCCCTAAGGGCCCGTCCTCGAGCTTCGCCATGTTATGGGGCACGTCGTACACGATTGGCAGCTCCACCTCCCCCAGGGCCCTTCGGATGTTGATCCGAACGAGCGCCGCCAAGAACTGGCGGTTCGCGAACGCGTAGTTCGCCGCCGCCCGCATCGCACCCGCATATCTCTTCCCGTCCTCCGAATCCGCGTGCAAATACCGCAGCGTTCCCCCGATCGATGGGATGGCCGGCCCCTTGCGGATGGAATCCGTGCATACCTGGTGTCCCAGCCCCCGCGACCCCGAGTGGATCATCACCACAAGCTGCCCCTCGAAGAGCCCGAACCTCCGCGCGACCTTCTCGTCCTCGATCCTGTCCACCCGCTGGATCTCGATGAAATGGTTCCCGCCCCCTAACGTCCCAAGCTGCGCCTGCCCCCGATCCATCGCGTGGCTCGACACCGCGTCCGGGTCCCCCTCCATGCTCCCGCCCTCCTCCGCGTGCTCGATGTCCTCATCCAGCTCCTCCCGCGAGAGACCCTCCCGCAGCCGCTCGTGCTGCACCCGGATCTTCCGCAGCCCCCGCAGCCCCTCCGCTAATACCTTCCGCAGGTCCTCCTTCGAGAGTCTCACGTTCCTCTTCCCCTCCCCCAGCGGGATGTCCCTCCGGAACGAATATGCTAACTTCTCGATGTCCACCCCCTTCGCCTCGAAAGGCGTCCTCACTATCCGCATCCCGCAGTTGATGTCATACCCCACCGCTGCGGGCACGATGTAATCCTTCACCCCCGCTACGCACCCGATCGGCACCCCGAACCCGATGTGGATGTCGGGCGTCGCCACCACCCGCGCTACCGTCGGCAGCGACGCCGCCGCCTCAAGCTGCAGCACCGCGTCCTCCTCGACCTGGATCGCCTCGCTCGCGATGATCGTCGCGTCCACCTGCATCGCCCCGTGCTTCTCCACCACGAGGTGATACGCGTCCACCCGCTTCATGTGCGTGGCTCCTCATCTCTCCCTTGTCGATTATACCCCACCCTCCCCCCTCCGTGGCTGTCTGTCTCTGGTTCTGTTCTTTTCCGCCCGCCCTTGGCGGCGGGACGTCCCGCGGCTGCGGGATTCCCGCCGCCCCTACATGAGGGGTTCGGGGGGCGTATCACGTCCCCCGGCCTTCTTCTCTCTTGTCTTTGTCCCTGTTCCCTAGGGCGTCGTCCCCGCGCGCCGCCCCGCGAACCGCGTGAGCACACCTATCTCCTCCCCGCGGATCGCCTGGAGCTCGTCGATCGCCTTTTCGGGGCTCTTTCCGCCGTGGATCACCGCCGAGATCGCGTGCGCCGCCGCTCGCGGGTCGTCGTCCTTCACGAACGTGATGTTCCGCCCCACCATCGCGCCCCGGATGTTGCCTCCCGCCTGCATCCCCTTGTGGAAGTCACGGATCGTCCCCTCCGGGCTTTCCGCCGCCGGTCCGCCCAACATCAGGATCGGAAGCGTCGTCGATCGGCTTACGTGCTCCATCCCCTCGCAATACTGGAGCTTGAGCCACGTCCCGTTGGCGATCTCCCCCAAGGCCGCCGCCGCCCCCGCGTCCTTCAGGATGTTCGCATAGTCCCGCTGGATCTTGTAGCTCCCGTCGGGCGCACGCTCCACCGTCATCGGCTCCACGAACGCCGCGAGGTTCGCCCTCTTGAGCTTCGTGATCGCCTTCGCCGCGTCCCGGATGCACACGAGGCTCCTCGGGTCCTTCGCGTCCACCCGGAAAAACATCTTCCCCCCGTCCAGGTTCATCTTCCGGATGCTCCGTGCCGTGAAACACGTGAATGCGTCGTCCAGCTCCCCTTCAACCCCCGCCCATCCCCCGCGGTTCATGCACCCGATGAGGACCTTGCGGTCCAGGAACGATTCCCCTCCTCCCTGCTTGTAGAGATAGTTCGTGATGAGTATCTCCTCGATGAAGTCCGTCGTCCCCATCACCCCGTCGAACGCGTCGTCCATCAGGATCCGGATCGCCCGCGCTAAATACTCGTGCCGGTTCCCCATCCGCAAGGGCTCCCCCCCGCTTGGCGTCACCCTTCTCCCCGGATGGTCCGTCGCTAGGATCACCAGCTTCCCGTTCCGCGGAAGCTCCTTCCGCCTCTTGCGCTTCTTCGCCTCCTCCATCACCGCCTCTCCCTCCCGCACCCGCACCTCCGTGATCCGGTAGAAAAGCTCCTCCGGAAAAAACTCCCGGTAATCGAAACGGTACCCGCCAAGCTCATACTTCCCGTTTGCCATCTCTTTCCGCCTTTCCCTGCTGGTTGTCGTTGGATTCTTTTCCGGAAGAAGACTTGCCACCAAGACACCAAGGCTCCAAGGTTCACGAAGAAGCCTGCGCGGGATCCCGCGCCTGCGGGATGCCGCGCCTTGGTGTCCCTTCGTGTCTTCGTGGCTATCCTCCTTACTTTTCCCCTATCGCCTGCGCCACGTTCGCCATCGGGAGCGCCGCCGCTAACTCCGTCACCGTCACCTCGAGATTTCGATGCCCCTGCAGCGTCGAGCCCGGAAACCGCGCGTCGATCGGCCCGAACAGCGCCCGCCGCATCACCCCCGCGTGCCACGACCTCATGAACGTGAGGTGCACCTTCCGGCTCGCCCGCAGCTCCTTCATCCCCAGCGTGATCGCTTCCCTTGGCAGCATCTCCGTGTTCCCCCCCGTCCCGCCCATCGCCATCTGCGCCTGGCTCTCCCGCGCGATCCGCACCACCCGCGTCACCGAGTTCGCCACCGCCTCCACCTCCGCCGGCTCCCCAGGCTCGGGCGGATCGTTGAACGCGAAGTGCCCCGTAATCCCTAACCCCCCGAACACGATGTCCGCCCCCCCGATCCTCTCGATCCACACCGTCGTCTCCCCCGCTCGCGAGGGATCCGGGAACCGCAGGTTCTCCAGACGGAACTTTCTCTCTGGCGACAACTTCCCTGCGAACGTCCTCTTCATGAACGTCCGAAAGGAGAGCGGCTGCTCCTCCCCGATGAGCCTACCTTCCTCGTCGAGATACTCGTCCATGTTGAGCGTCACGAGTCGTGAGCAGTCCGCGCGCTTCGCGTTCAATACCTCCGCGCAAACCCCGTAATCCAGAGGCCCCACCGGAAGGATCGCGACCGTCTCCCTGCCGCTGGCGTTGTTGGCCGCTAGAATCCCCGCAAGCTCCTGCGCGCACCGCCTCGACAGCGCCTCCGCGTCCTTCACCACCGTGAACCGGTAAGGGGAATGCTTGTGAAAATCCTCTTTCCTTATCGCGTAATAGTCCATCCCTCTCTCTCTTTCTCTCCTTCCCCCCCTTGCATTCTCCGCGTCTCTGCGTTGATTCTCCCTTCTTCCTTTGCGTTCTTGGCGTGCTTTGCGTCCTTTGCGTGAGACGCTTTTCTCCTGCCTCTTACAGCGGATGCTTGGGCCTCGCCACCGTCACCTCATCCGTCACAATCCCCCAGTCCGCGTGCGTCTTGATGTACGTCCCCGGGTAGTCGTCCCCGGGCTCCCCGAAAAGCACTAAGCGCAGCACCGTGTTCGCCCAGTCCAGCCCCTCCACGTCCGAGCTGCGCACGTAGTACCGCATCCGCCTCGCAGACAGAAGCTCCGCCATCCCCAGCGTATGCGCCCACCTCGGGTAGTTCTCGAGATCCCCCCCGATGTGCGACCGGATCGCGTTGATCGTCACGGAATAATCGTTGAGCCTCACCAGCCTCGGCCCGCTCCTCCTCACCCCCGGCTCGGGCTCGTTGAACGCTAGGTGCCCGTGCAATCCCACCCCCCCGTAGCACGTGCCGATCCCCCCCTCCCCCCGCACCATCTTCGCGAGCTTCTTGACGTTCCTCCGCAGAGGGAAGATCACCCTCTCAGGCGCGATCCGCAGGTCCTTCCGGATCGCCCGCCACGTCCCCTTCATCCCCCCTCTGAAACTCAGGGGATGTCTCTCGGGGATGTCCTTCCCCGCCTCGTCCGCGTACTCGTCCATGAAGAAGAACGTCGCGTTCGTAAGCGTAATCCCCTTCGCGTTCACCCGCTCGACAAGATACGGATACTGCCCCGTCGGCCCGTACGGCAGGATCAGCCGCGTCGGCTTCCCGGCTCGGTTGTTGGCCGCGACCTCGTCCGCAATCGCCCGCGCGAAATGCCTGTGCAGCGCGTCGAGGTCCTTCACGACCGTCAAATGCTCCCCCGCCTTCCGCATCACCTCCCGCACCGTCATCCGGTTGAGCCTGCTGATCTCCCTCGCCCTCGCTGTCATCTCCCGCCTCCTGGAAAAACTCGCCACTAAGGCACCAAGACACCAAGGATCACCAAGCATTCTTTCTTCTTCGTGTTTCCTTCGTGTCTTGGTGTCTTCGTGGCTATCCTTCTTCCTGCCTCTCGGAAAAAGGTCGCCAATCCTCTTGTCTTCTTCGTGCTTCCTTCGTGTCTTGGTGTCTTCGTGGCTATCCTTCTTCTTACCTCTCCGAAAAAAAGAGCCTCATCGCGTTCACCCGCAGGAACTTCTCCCGCTTCTCCCCCTCCCACCCCAGCATCTTGAGCACCTCAAGCTGCGACGAGAGCGTCGCCGCTAGCTCCTCCGCGTGTACGTCCGACCCGAACAGCATCTTCTCCTCCGCCCCCTCCCACCACAGCCGCTCCTTCCACCACCGCGCGTCCTTTCCCGTCCTCCACCCTACGAGCGCCCCCGAGATGTCCAGATGCACGTTCGGGATCAGCCTCGCTAGATTCGCCGCCTCGTCGTTCCAGCAGACCCCCATGTGCGCTAAAACGATCTCAAGCTCCGGGAAGTCGTTCGCCACCGGATCGAGATGGATCGGCTGACAGTTCGCGCTCGATACGTGCTCCCCCGGCATCGGCCGCCCCATCTTGAAAACCCCCGTGTGAAAAAGACACACTAAGCCTGCATCCTGCGCCGCCTCGTACAGCCCCCAGTACGACGCGTGGTTGTAAGGCTCCTTCGGGAGATGAAATTTCGCCCCTCGGAACCCTTCGTTCGCCCACCGCCTCACCTTCTCCGGGCCGTCGAATCCAGGACGGACGAAGACATACCCGAAGAACCGATCCGGGTGCGCCTTCACCGCCCTCGCCACGTCCTTCTCCGTCGCCGCTTCCGTCGGCGCTCCGTCCCTGACGAATACGTGCCTCCCGACCTCCCCCATCCCGATTAGCCCCGCCCGCTCGACCCCAGCCTCATCCATCTTGCGAAGCAGAAGATCCACATACCCCCGCTCGCTCACGATGTGATGGTGTATGTCCACCACCCCGGACATTTTTCTCTCCTGAAAAATCCCTCCCCCTCTTTCGCCCTTGTCTTTTCTGCGACGTCACCTGTAACTGGAGATCAGCCTTTTCCCGTCCCCCCTTCTCTCCCGCGCCCTTCTCAACCCATGTCTGGCTCAGTTTCCTGAAGCGGAAGAAGCCCATCCTTCGTGCGCCCTTGGTGCCTTCGAGCCTTCGTGGCTATCCTTCTTCTAACTCCGGATTTCTAGCCTTTTTCCCTACGCTCTCGCCTCCGCCGTGACGACTCGCATCGCCTCCCCCGTCTCCGTGAACTGCACGAAGCACCCCATCGGACACGCCTCCGCCGCCTCCTGGTAGTCCGCCCCCTTGGGATAGAGAAGCTTGGGCAGGTTCCCCTTCTTCTCGACCGACCCCTCAGGCGACTTCTTCACGCACAGCCAGCACGCGATGCACCCCGTCTTGCATACCGCCCTCACGTCCTTCCCGCGGTCCTGCGACGAGCACGCTAGCGCGATCCGCGTCGTGATAGGCATCGTCTCGATGAGATTCCTCGGGCACGTCCGCACGCACGTCCCGCATCCCGTGCACGTCTCCCAGTCCACGCGTGGGATCCTCTCCTCCCCCATCGTGATAGCCCCGAACGGACACGCCTTCGCGCACGTCCCGTACCCCAGACATCCGTAAGCGCACGCCTTCGACCCCCCCTGCACCATGTGCGCCGCCCCGCACTCCTCGATCCCGTAGTACTCGAACCTCTGCCCGCAGAACTCCGTCCCCCCTTGGCAGTGCACCACCGCCCGCACGGGAAGCCTCTCCTCCTCGAGCTTCTGTCCCATGATGTGCGCTGCCGCTAGCGCCGCAGACTGCCCCCCGGGCACGCACAAGTTCGGCTTCTCCCCCTTGACCACTGCCTGCGCATATCCTTCGCACCCCGGGTACCCGCACGCCCCGCAGTTCACCCCAGGCAGCGCCTCCAGCACCTTCATCACCCGCGCGTCCACCTCTACGTAGAACTTCGTCTCGGCGAACGCTAACCCCACTCCGAAGACGATCGCCAGCACCGCCATTACAAGAAGCGCCGCGATCACAATCCCCGTGCCCAGACTCATCTGTTCATCCTTCCAGAAGCTCCCTTGCCCGATGCGCTTTCTCCCGCGCGCTCCGCGAAAGCTCATATTATACACCCCTCCGTCATCCGTGTGCAACCGTCCCCTTGCTCTTCTCCCCCTTCTCTGCTATACCTCCTCTCTCCTGCGTCGCGGATTCCGTTCTCTTCTCCTTGCGTCTCTGCTTTCTATGCGCCTTCTTGGCTTTGCCCACGTTGAGGAGTTCTCCCATGTCCGACCCGAAAATCGCCCTTCAGCTCTATAACCTTCGCGATTCCTGCGCAACCCCCGCCGCCTTCGCCGCGACCCTCCGAAAAGTCGCCTGCCTCGGCTACCGCTGCGTCCAGCTCGCGGGCACCCCCCCGATGGCCCCGAAAGAGGTCAAGGCCCTCCTCGACGATTGTCGCCTCCTCGCCGTCTCCTCCCACGTGGGCTACGCCGACCTCGCCTCGAACCTCGACTCCCTCATCGAAACCCATAAGCTCTGGAACTGCCCGGCTCTCGCCCTGGGCGGACTCCCTAACGATATGCGCAACCCGGCGGGCTACCGCGCCTGGGCCCGCGAAGGCTCCCGCATCGCTCGTCGCCTCCGCGAAGCGGGCCTCTCCCTCTCCTACCATAATCACTATTGGGAGCTCGAAAAAACCGCGGGCTGTTCCGGGATGGATATCCTCTTCGAGGAGAGCGACCCCGATTGCTTTCTCTTCGAGATCGATACCTACTGGATCCAATATGCGGGCGGCGACCCCCCTGCGTGGATCCGCCGCATGGCCGCTCGCGTCCCTTCCGTTCACTTCAAGGATATGGGGATCGCGGGCGACAAACAGGTCTACTTGGAAGTCGGCGAGGGAAACCTCAACTGGCCCGCTATCCTCGACGCGTGCCGCGAATCGGACGTCCGCTATGCCGTCTTCGAGCAGGACACCTCCCTGCGCGACCCCTTCGAAAGCGCCCGCATCAGCCTCGCGAATCTCCAAGCCATGGGCCTTGAACCCTGATTCATGCCTGGCTCGGATAATACCGTCTTGTTGTAGTTTCGCTCGCTGCGCTTCACATTGACCACAAAGGTCGTTGAATCCTGTTGGGCCTTTTCCCCGCTTTTCCAAGAGCCCCTGATAGAATGGCCCCCTGCCCTCTCCTCCTTTTACTTCGTCCCAACGCGCCGCGGCGAAGGGCCGTTCCATTAGCGGCTCCATGTGGAATTCGTTGATTTCATCTTGCGCCCGCGGCCGTTCCATTATACAATACTCCGTTGTTTCTCGGGCCCCTTTTGGAGGTTCTACGCAATGCCGAAGATCGGATCAGGACTCGCCGCAATCGAAGCAAAGTACGTGAAGGGACTCAAGGATCGAAAAGCTCGCCTCGTCGCTGAGCTGGCGACCATCGACGAGCGACTCCGCGCCCTCGGGAAGCCCACGACCTATGTGCGCCGTGGCCGCCCGCGCAAGCGCGGCTGCCGTTCGGCTCCCCTGCGCGCCTTCGTCACCAAGGCTCTGGCGAAAACGTCTGTCCCCATGCGCATCCGGGAGATCGAACAAGCCGTCCTGCGCGCCGGTTACAAGACCCGCGCCAAGGGACTCTATAACGCCATCACCGCTGTCCTCGCTCAGTCCCGCGAGGTACGCAAGGCCGGCAGAGGACGCTACGCTGCAAAGCAGCCCGTCAAGGCCAAGCCCAAAGCCAAGGCCAAGGCGAAGTCCGCATAGCCGCCTTGTTCGCGACGACCCTCTTTTCCGCCCATGACGGCCTGTGAGGGCGCATCTCGCGCCCTCACAGGATATCGCCTTGCTCCCCACTCCCTTTCTCTTTGTGCCCCCTTCGTGCCTTCGAGTCTTCGTGGCTATCCCCCTTCTTGTCTCTCCGCGTTACAT
>JAZDKG010000264.1:0-16782 GCA_043803205.1 Planctomycetota bacterium | reverse complement strand
GGGTGAAGGCCGCCCAGAGCGCCGCGGCGGTCAGGCGCAGCCTGGGTTTCAGGACGCGCAGGACGACCACAGCCGAGAGGCCGCCGAAAGGCGCCAGGTACCCGATCAGCCACAGGGGGTTGGCGGTCATGGGGCGCTGCTCGCGCTAGGGCAAGCGCGGCGGATGCATGGAAGTGAAGATCTCGCGGGCTCCGCCGTCAATCCTGCGTATAAAGTTCGTTGAAGTAAAGCACGAAGATCGGTTCCACGACGACGGATCCGGGCTGAAGCTGGAGCATCGTGTCCTCAGCCATCGTCTCGAGTAACTTTTTGACCGTCCGGCCCGCGTCCGAGAAGGTCTTCACCGTCCCGTCCAGGAAGAGGACGTTGTAGGAGGCGTCGTGGTTTTGCAGGAACACGCGTTCCGTCGGCAGTATGATCTGATCCGCGGCCCCGTTGAGGTACTCGATCGCGCAGGGGAACGCCCCCCCGAGGCTATCCGAGATGTACGCGTCGTTTGCGTGGCTCTTCATCCTGAGGGCGTTGTAGCTGGCGTCCACGTCGGCGCACTCCGTCCAGGTCCCGTCGGCCGGCACGAGGCGCATCCAGTAGTTCGAGTAGATGTAGCGGCCGCGGTAGGGCTCGTCGAACTCGGGGGTGGCGGCGGTGACGGCGCTCGTGTTCCCCAGGTCGGACCGTCCGTCGAGGTTGGAGAACTGGGCCCTGGGGAGAGTCCAGAACGGCTCCTTCGAGTCGTATGTGTATTTCTCTTCCAGCGCGCCGGGGATCTTCCCGATGTGCGCGCGCGTCGGACAGTGCATGATCGCGCATCCCTTCTGGGTGAGGTACCCGCCTTTGAAGAGGAGTCCCGTCCCGGAGCTGACGGGCGTGTCCACCTTCGCCGGATCCGGGTTGGAGGCGCCGATCCAGCCGTTGTAGACCCACGCGGAGTATCGCTCGTCGCTGCGGTCGCCTCGGAGCCCCAACGGTCCGTAGGTGGCGGGGGCCCAGCCTTCGTTATCCTGGGCATAGAGGTGGAGCGCCATGCCGATCTGACGCAAGTTGCTGCGGCACTGGGTCTTGTGTGCTTCCTCCCGGGCGCGTCCCAGCGCCGGCAGAAGCAGCCCGACGAGCATCGAGATAATGACCATCACCACCAGCAGTTCGATAAGCGTAAAGGCGCGCCGGGCCGGAACTGGGTGTTTGTCCGCTGACCGCATTGCCATCCGACACCTCCGTTGACGATAAGAAGGTACAAAGATCAAAGAAAGCGCGGCCCCGAACGGACGGGTCCGCATCCATTATAGAGCATATCATGGCGTGCGTTTTCTTCCAGTTGATTCTTAGCCTCTCCGTATGCTCCTTGACCCGCCGTAGGCGAACCGGAGAAGCCCCGTGTGACCGACCTTTCCGAGCGAGGAGGCCCCCCACGTGAAAGCCCTCTTGAGCTTGCGTTCGCTGATCGGTTTGTTTACCCTTCTCTTCGGCGTCGGTCTCTTCGTCGCAACCGCGACCTATTGCGACGAGGAGCGCGGGAAGGACCTGAAATCTTCCGAAAAGGGGCGGGAGGACACTGCCTAGGGCGAGCAGCGTGGGGGCGGCTCCGACATCCCCTCGGGCCGAAGCGCCCGAAAAGAGAAAAACCGTGGGAAGGCCGATTGACATGTGGACGGACGAGTTGTCGGGTATAATGAGTGGTGGGTAAGGCGGGCTGAGCTACGTGTCTGAAGGAGGTTCCCAAATGAAAAGGATGGGCATCACGCTCGTTGCCGCGTTCTGCGCTGTCGCGGTTCTGTGCGTCTACGTGTTCGCGGCGCCGCCTGACCGGGATGAGAACTCCCCGCGGGTCCTCACGAAGTTCCAGTTCATTCACTATCGCCGCGGACCCGCCAAGCCCCCTGCTCCTCCGGGGGGCGGGAAGAAAGAAGACCAGGGGGGCTATACGTATATTGCCAAAGGCGCCCGATGGAAAACGGTCGAGCCCTTTGTTCTCAATCCCACGAACGGCGACGCCGTGCCCCAGTCTCTTCTTGAGAACGCGACGGCTCTGGGCATCGCGGAATGGGAGAAGTATGGTGGGAACATCTTCGGCTCCCTTGCAGTCGACACCTCCGTTTCCTACGACGATTCCGCGCCGGACGGACTGAATGCGCTCTCTTTCGGGAGCTACGGCGATTCCCGCGTGATCGCCATCACGACGGTCTGGGGATACTTCGGCGGTCCTCCGAGCCAGCGCGAGATCATCGAAGCGGACATTCTCTTCAACGAGCTGTATCTCTGGGGCGACGCGGACGTGAACTCCGTCGTGATGGACTTCCAGAACATCGCGACCCATGAACTGGGCCACTGCGCCGGGATGGGCGACCTCTATAACTCGGGCGATAGTCTCGAGACGATGTACGGTTACTCGACGGAAGGCGAGATCCTCAAGCGGGATCTCTACAAGGGCGACATCACGGGCATCACGAAGCTCTATCAGTAGTCGGCGCCCTTGGACGACCGGCGCCGTCGACGAGTCTTTTTTCGTCTCCATCCTGCAGTGCCTCGATCCTCGCCGCCGCGTGCCCGAGCGTGCCCCGCCATCGTTGTCAGGCGGAGACAAAGCGTTTATGATCGCACTGTGACGGGAGCGGCAGGATCGGGAACGCCTCGCGCGGCGAGTCCCGAGGGCGTGAACCTCGCTCCCCCATAACACGCTGCGGGGAGAACGCGCATGCAGGAATTTCGCGCCTGGATCGAGAGCCGATTCCCGGACGTGATTTGTCAGCCGTCCGGCCTGATGCGGCATCCTTACATATCCCTCGGGAGTCACTATGGTGTGGGGGGGCAGACGTTCTTCTGGGACGCCTTCTTCAGCGCAATGCGTCTGAGTCACAGCGGCTTCGTTGAGCCGATCCAAGGCCTTCTCTTCTGCTACCTCGATCACATGGATCCGCGCACGGGGCAGGTCCCGCGCGTCCTCTCCCCGACGGCGTTCGTAGACCGCCTTGACGAGCAGCAGATCCAGCCTTTTCTCTGTCAGCTTGCGTATTTGGCCGACCGGATGTCCTCGGTCGCCGACCGCGCCGATTTTCTTCTCGACCGGCTGACGACGTACCTGGGCTTCTGGGACGCCCGCCGGCGGACTTCCCTCGGGCTCTACAGGTGGCTCGACAGCTACGAGAGCGGCATCGACAGCAACCTAGCGGTCGCGTGCTTCGCCCCGCTCACTGTCGCGGGCGTGGATCTCAATACCTACCTCGTTCTCGAGTATCGGGCTTTGGCGTCGTTGGCGGAGACGTGGGGGAAAGAGGACCAGTCGCGGGCGTGGAGATCGCGGGCGGAAGAACTCGCCGAGGCCATTCGCGCGAGCATGTGGAACGAGGAGCGGGAGCTCTTCTGCAATCTCGACACGTGCTCCGGCGAGCTCATCTACCGGACCTTAGACCACGAGGATTTCTGTCTTGTGCCCTGGACGAATTTCACCCCTCTCTACGCCCGCATCGCCACGGAAGAGCAGGCGAAGGCAACCATCAGGCGCTACCTCCTCAACCGCGACGAGATGCGCTGTCGATACGGCTTTCGCAGTTTCTCCCGCCGCAGCGTCTACTACACGGAGGCCCGGATCTGCCCCCCCGCAAACCTATCCATGCGTCCGGGTCTCAAGACCGCCAGCAACTGGTCGGGACCCGTCTGGACGCTCGCGAACTACATCCTCGCGCACGGTCTGGCGTCTTACGGCTTCCGCGACGAAGCCCTCGCCGTCGCCGGCGAGACCGCCGAGGTCAACTGGCAGAGCATCCGCAACGACGGCGCCATGTTCGAGTGCTACCACCCCGAGACCGGGAAAGGACTTTGGGCGGAGGGTTACTTCAGCTGGAACCTCTTGGCCGACTGCCTCGCGGACGAGATCCGCGGCACCCTCCCCCGCCCCGTGGACCTTCCATGAGAAAGCAGCGCAAAGTCCCAGCGGCAGACACGACGGCGATCATCCTTGAGAGCATCTCGGATGGGGTGTTCACGGTGGACCACGATTGGCGCATCACTTCGTTCAACCGCGCCGCCGAAGAGATCACCGGCGTCTCGCGCCGCGGCGCCGTTGGCCGTCCCTGTTGCGAGGTCTTCCGAGCAAGCATGTGCGAGGCGGACTGCGCCCTCAGACGGACGATGGAAACGGGCAAGCCCATCATAAACCGGTCCGCCTTCATCGTGAACGCCGACGGCCGTCGCATACCTATCAGCGTCTCAACCGCCCTTCTGCGCGATGAGCGCGGACGAGTCGTCGGGGGCGCGGAAACCTTCCGCGACTTGAGCGTCGAGGAGGAGCTGCGCAAGGAACTTGAGGGGCGTTTTGAGCTGGGCGACATGGTGAGCCGTTCCCCCGCCATGCGCCGCCTCTTCGATATCCTGCCCCAGGTCGCCGCCAGTGACAGCACCGTGTTGATCCTCGGTGAAACGGGAACGGGCAAGGAGCTCCTGGCTCGCGCCATCCACGATCTGTCGCCCAGACGCGAGCATCCATTCATCGCCATCAACTGCGGCGCGCTGCCCGACACGTTGCTGGAGTCCGAACTCTTCGGCTACAAGGCGGGAGCCTTCACCGGCGCCCAAAGGGATAAACCGGGCCGGTTCGCCCTGGCGGACGGGGGAACCATCTTCCTGGACGAGATCGGCGACGTGAGCCCCGCGCTCCAGGCGCGGCTGCTGCGCGTACTCCAGGAGAAAGTCTACGAGCCGCTCGGCGGCACCGAGACCGCGAAGGCAAACGTGCGCGTTATCGCCGCGACCAACCGGGACCTTTCCGGTCTCGTGAAGGACGGACGCTTCCGACAGGACCTCTTCTACCGCGTCAACGTGATTCGCCTTGAGCTCCCGCCCCTGCGTCATCGCCGCGAGGATATCCCGCTTCTACTGGATCGCTTCATCGACAGGTTCAACAGGGTGCAGGGGCGAGACGTCACCGGCGCGACAAAGGACGCGCTGGCGCTCCTCATGGCGCACGACTATCCCGGCAACGTGCGGGAGCTCGAGAACCTCATCGAGCACGCCTTCGTGCTTTGCGGCGACGGCCCGATCGATGTCAAGCACCTGCCTCCGGATTTCACCGCACACTTCCCCAGGTCGAAACGGCTGGCCAGCCTCGCGTCCTCGGCCCAGGCGCTGGAGACCCAGGCGATACTCGACGCCTTAGAGCGGCACAACTACAACCGCCTAGCGGCGGCCCGCGACCTTGGAATCCACAAGAGCACGCTCTTCCGCAAGATCCGGGCGCTGGGTATCGAGCTGCCTCATAAGGATGGTCGATCCGCGCGTCGCCGCTCGGCACAGTAGCGTTCATGCAACCGTATGAACCGCTACAGTTGCATTGATGCGCCTCTACTCCCAATCGGCAACCGCCCACTTTTTCTATTGTAACTCATCTATTTGCAAGACGTTAGCTCAGGCGGGGCGGCCGTTTCCGCCAAACCCTGGGGTTGCGGCACGGTTGTTGCTCTCTATCGGTTGGAGAACGGATCATGCGAATGGCAATGCCCATATGGAACGGCCGCATCTCGCCGGTGTTCGACACCGCGCAGCGGCTTCTCGTGTGCGACCTGGAAAAGGGCGAGGTCCTCAGCCGCAGGGAAGAGGATATCCGGGCAGGCACTCCCGATTGCCGGGTCACCCAACTGACCCGGCACGGGATCGACGCTCTTGTTTGCGGGGCGATCTCCCGACCCCTAGCTGGCATGGTCGTCGCTTCGGGTGTGAGGCTGGTCCCCTTCGTGGCGGGCGCCGTTGACGACGTGCTGCGCGCGTTCGTGGCGGGAGAACTGCCCGATCCCGCCTTCCTCATGCCGGGCTGCTGCGGCAGACGACGGCGTTTCCGCGGCCAGCGCCGGGGAGCATCTTGGCGAAAGGAAATTGAGACATGAAAATCGCAGTCTCATCCCAGGGCCCGCATCTTTCCAGCGGCGTGGACGCACGCTTCGGCCGCGCCCCATGGTTCATCGTAATAGATGCCGACACGGGCGCGTTTGAGACCGTCAGGAATGAACAAAACGTGCAGGCGGCTCAAGGCGCCGGCATCCAGTCGGCGCAACTCGTGGTGAACCACGGGGCGCAGGCCGTGCTCACGGGACACTGCGGGCCCAAGGCCTTTCGCGTGCTCAAGGCGGCGGGAGTTCGCGTCTATCTGGGGCTCGACGCCACGGTGGCGGACGCATTGGAGAAGTTCAAGGCCGGCTCGCTCGACGAATCGAGCCAAGCCGATGTTGAAGGTCATTGGGTCTAGTTGAGAGAAAGGAGCTTTCCATGCCAGGTGGTGATGGGACAGGGCCCATGGGTATGGGTCCGATGACCGGACGCGCAGCGGGATACTGCGCGGGGTTCCCTGTTCCGGGATTCATGAATCCTGGAGCGGGCTTCGGATTCGGAGGGCAGTGGTCCGGGCGCGGATTCCGGGGGCGCGGCGGCGGTCGCGGACGGCGCAACTGGTTCTACGCTACGGGCCTGCCCGGCTGGATGAGGGCCGGCTATGCGCCGGGCTGGGGGACGGCTGCGCCCTTCGCTGCGCCCGGCAGGGAAGACCAGGCGCGTGCGCTGAGGGAGCAGGCGGAATTCCTCGAGTCCTCGCTTGCGGATGTCAGGCAGCACCTAGCCGATCTGGAGAAGAGCGTCCAGGACAAGTGACGTGGGGTTTGGCGGGCCTCTCATTTTATTGTGAGGAGGTGACGCGCATGCCTCGAGGAGACGGAACGGGACCTCCGGCAGGAGGGGGTTCCGGAACAGGTTGGGGAAGAGGAAAGCGTGGCGGCGGTGGACGCGGCCGAATGGGCGGATTGTCCGCCGGTCCAGGCGGCGAATGCGTGTGCCCGAGCTGCGGGAAACGGCTGCCGCACCAGCGCGGCGTGCCATGTGCAAGCGTTCGTTGTCCGAAGTGCGGCACCGCGATGGCCCGCCCATGAAGAGGTCCCGCACGGCCGGAAAGAGATTGTCTGTGCCGGATTCGGGCTCCTCAGCGCCCGAGCGGCTAACGCAGAGCATAGGATTCCAAGGGAGGAACAGTCATGGGAAAGTCGCCGAAGGAGGTATTAGAGGATTTCCAGAGCAACATGCCCAAGCTTCAAAGAGCGCTTCCTCAAGTGACGGAAGACTTCGTGAGACGCCTCATGGCGGACACGCTCAAGGAGGGGGCGCTCACCACGAAGCAGAAGGAGCTTATCGCTTTGGGCATTGCGATCTGCGCCACGTGCGACTACTGCATCGCCATCCATGTCAAGAAGTGTTTCGAGGCCGGCGCGACAAAGGAAGAGATCGCCGAGGTCTGCGGGGTCGCCATCCTGATGGGCGGCGGTCCGGCCCTGACCTACTCCACCTTCGTGGCGAAGGCCGTCGAGGAGTTCGGAAAGGAGAGCTGACCTCGTGATCGTGGCAGTTGCCTCCGGCAAGGGCGGAACCGGCAAGACGACCGTGGCGGTCAGCTTGGCGTTATCCGTTGACGGCCCGGTGCGTTTGCTCGACTGCGACGTGGAGGAGCCGAACTGTCATCTCTTCCTGGCGCCCGACATCGTCCGTCGCGAAACCGTGGGCGTGCCCGTCCCGGTTGTGGATGAGACGAAGTGCGACGCCTGCGGACTGTGCGCGGAGGTCTGCGAGTACAACGCCATCGCTGCGCTCAAGACGCGGCCGCTCGTGTTTCCCGAGCTCTGCCACGGCTGCGGCGGATGCACGCTCGTCTGTCCGAAAGGCGCGATCACGGAAGGGAGCCGAATGATCGGCGTCGTGGAGAGCGGACGCGCCGGGCGCGTGGCGTTCGTCCACGGTCGCTTGCGCGTCGGGGAGGCCATGGCCCCGCACCTCATTCGCGCAGTCAAGAAGCATGCCGGGGACGACATGATAAACATCGTTGATGCGCCCCCCGGCACATCATGTCCCGTCATTGCGGCTGTCCGAGGCAGCGACCATGTCATTCTCGTCACTGAGCCCACCCCCTTCGGTCTCCACGACCTGACGCTGGCCGTGGAGACTGTCCGGGAGATGGGGCTGTCCTTCGGCGTCCTCATAAACCGCGCCGACATTGGGGACGACAGGGTGCGCAGATACTGTGCTGCTGAAGGCGTTCCCGTGCTCGCGGAGATCCCCGACGACCGTCGCATCGCGGAGGCGTACTCGCGGGGCGAGACCGCCATAGAGGCCGTGCCGGAGATGCGCGGGTTGTTTCGGGCCCTTCTCTCGGCGGTAGCGCAGATGTGTCAGGTGACGGGAACTCGCCAATGACGTTCGCCAATGACTCGCAAAGGCGGATACTCGCTTGCCAGCGCGGAGATTCGACAAGATCGTGAAGGAACTCGTCGTCATCAGCGGCAAGGGCGGAACCGGCAAGACCAGCATTGTCGCCTGCATCGGCGCGCTCGCCGAGAGCAAGGTCCTCGCCGATTGCGACGTGGATGCCGCCGATCTGCACCTCCTCCTTGCGCCGGAGGTTCGCCATCGCGAGTCGTTCAGCGGCGGCAAGGAGGCCAGCATCCGTCGGGAGGACTGCGTTGCCTGCGGCGCGTGCCTGGCGCACTGCCGCTACGAAGCGATCCGGCGCGAAGGTGGTGGGGCGGGAGATGCCGTGTTCGCCGTGGACCCGTTTGCCTGCGAGGGATGCGGGGTCTGCGTGCGGTCCTGCCCGGTGAAGGCGATCGACTTCCGGCCCCGCGCCAGCGGGGAATGGTTCATCTCGGAGACGCGGCACGGACCGATGGTGCATGCGCGACTGGGGATCGCCCAGGAGAACTCCGGCAAGCTTGTGACGGTCGTACGGAAGGAGGCCGCGCGCATCGCCCGGGAGCGTCGGTTGGGCCTCGTCATCATCGACGGTCCGCCGGGAATCGGATGCCCCGTCATCGCTTCCATCTGCGGGACCTCCCTGGTTCTTGCCGTGACTGAGCCGACGGTCTCGGGATTGCACGATCTGGAGCGGGTCGTCGATCTCGCCGCCCACTTCAAAGTCCCGGTTCTGGTGTGCATCAACAAGTGCGACCTGAACGAGGAGATGTCGGCCAGGATCCGAAATCGCATGGCGGAACGCGGGTTGCGGATTGCCGGCAAGGTGCCGTATGACGCCGTAGTGACGCAGGCGCAGATCGCGGGACAGAGCGTCGTCGAGTTCTCGCGTAACGGTGTGGCCCGGGAGATCAAACGCTTATGGGCAAGCGTGCAGGAAGCATTGGAGGCCCCGCCCCATGGGTGAGACGACGTGCGGCACGTGCAACAAGCCTGACTGCTCGGCTCGCCAGCCGAGGGCCGATGAGTCACTGGAGGACTTTCTCGACCGCCAGGCGCTGGCCGAGCGGATGTGCCGAATCAAGAAGAAGATCGTGGTGCTCTCCGGTAAGGGCGGCGTCGGCAAGAGCACCGTCGCAGTCAACCTTGCCGTGGCTCTATCCCTCGTCGGGCGCAACGTGGGCTTGCTCGACGTGGATATCCACGGGCCGAGTATCCCCGGGATGCTGCGCATCCAGAACGCTCGCGTTCAGACAGAGAATGGCTGCATGTTCCCCGTCGAGATCGGTTCACTCAAGGTCATGTCCATCGGTTTCCTGCTGGCCGATGCGGATCAGGCGGTCATCTGGCGCGGGCCGATGAAGATGGGAGTCATCAAGCAGTTTCTCAAGGACGTTGAATGGGGCGAACTGGATTACCTCATCGTGGACTGTCCTCCCGGCACCGGCGATGAGCCGCTGTCCGTCATACAACTCATCGAGAACGCCGACGGGGCCGTGGTTGTCACCACCCCTCAGGAGGTCGCCCTGCTGGACGTCCGCAAGGCCATCACCTTCTGTCGGCAGGTGCGGTTGCCCGTCCTGGGCGTCATTGAAAACATGAGCGGCTTCGTTTGCCCGCAGTGCGGCGGGATCGCGGACATTTTCAAGAAAGGGGGCGGCGAAGAGATGGCCGCGGCGATGAACGTCTCGTTCCTCGGACGCGTTCCGATCACCCGGACCATCGTGGAGTCGGGCGACGCCGGACGACCGTGCGTCTATCACTATGCCAAGGATCCCGCCGCGGAGGCTTTGCAGCGGATCGCGGAGGCGTTGCGAGACATGCTGGAAAGGACCGGGCAAACCCAGGTCAAGAGCCCGTAAGGAGGCGCATGGAGCCATGGACTCTCCCCAGGGGGTCGCGTTTGAAAAAGACGACGCAGACGATCCGTTCTGGGGTCGGATGAATGATCCGTCCGGCGGGGCGTGGGTCGTCGGCTTGTGCGGGGACCGCATGGAGTTTTATCTCTACATCCGCGACGGCCTCATCGCGGAGGTCCGCTATCATACGAACGGCTGCGCCGATACCCGGACCTGTGGCCGCGTGGTGGCGGAACGTGCGACGGGCAGGTCGTTGATGGACGCTCTTGCGATCAACCCGCGCGAGATCATCGATGCGCTGTCGGACCTGCCTGAAAGCGGACGCCATTGCGCGATCCTTGCCGTGAGCGCCCTGCACCGGGCCATTGCGGATTACCTGCTGCAACCCTGAGATCTCGAAAGGAGGGAAGGTTCATGCGTATCGCCACCCGATCGTCAACGGAAGATTGTCCATGCACTTCGGGCACTGCGAAGAGTTTGTCCTGTTCGACGTGGATGAGGAGAAGAAAGCGATCGTGCGCAAGGAGATCCTGCCGGCGCCCGACCACCAGCCAGGCTTGCTCCCGCGCTGGCTTGCCGAACGCGGAGCCGACGTCATCATCGCCGGTGGAATGGGTATGCGCGCCCAGTCGCTCTTCGCGGAGCAGGATATCCGCGTCATTGTCGGCGCCCCCGCCGAGGAGCCCGAAGCGGTTGCGCTATCCTACTTGACAGGCGTCCTCAAGACCGGCGCGAACATCTGCGATCACTGATCCACCCTGGGAGGGGCTCCCCCCCGCTAGGCTTGTCGCGCTCGCGCGACGGCCGCCTGCCCGAGCGCGATCCCGCCGTCGTTGGGCGGCAGTTGCTCCGGGTAGGACACCGCTAGGCCGCTTCCCTCCAGCGCGTCGAGAAGCATCCCCAGGAGCGTCGTGTTCTGCATGCAGCCGCCTGAGAGGGCGACGTGCTTGAGCCCCAGACGCGCGGACAACTCCTTCGCCGCGCGGGCGAGACCGGCGGCAAGTCCCCGATGAAACCTCGCCGACACGGCGGGCGCTTGCTCGCCCCGGAGATGGTCAAGGAGGGCGTGCTTAAAGAGCTCCGTCGTCCGGAGCACGAGCATCCCGTTCTTCTCGGCGATGGGCGTCTCGTACGCGCTAGACGCATCGAGGTCCGCTATCCCCTCGAGCTCGATCGCGGGCTGCCCCTCGTAGGAGGCGTGGTCGGCCACCCCCAGGACGGCGCTCACGGCGTCGAAGAGCCGTCCGCACGAGCTTGTAGGGATGCATCGCACGTTCTTGTCGAGCATCTCCAAGACCGTTCGCAGCTCGCCGGCGTCCATCCTTTCCGCAAGCGCGAGCCCTTGCGGGAGATCCGTTCCGAAAGACGCGTGGAGGTACGCGAGCGCCGTGCGGTTCGGATGCTTAATGCTCGCGTCGCCGCCCGGCAGTTTCACGACCTCGAGGTGCCCCACGCGCTCTAGGCCAGCGAGGTCGCAAACGAGGAACTCGCCGCCCCAGATCGTCCCGTCGCTCCCGTATCCCGTCCCGTCAAGGGCGATCCCGAGGACCTTTCCCTCGATCCTCTTCTCCGCGATCACCGCCGCGATGTGCGCGTGGTGGTGCTGGACTTCGACCACGGGAAGCGCCAGCGAGCGCGCGTAGCGCGTGGAGAAGTAATCGGGGTGGAGGTCGCAAGCGACGAGCCTGGGCGCGACCTCGAGCGTCTGCGCGAGGTGCGTGATCGTCCTCTTAAAGGCGGCGAGGCTTTCCGCGGTCTCGAGGTCGCCGATGTGCTGGCTGAGGAAAGCATCCTTCCCTTTGACGAGGGCGACGACGTTCTTGAGGTGCGCGCCGACGGCGAGCAGGTCCTCTCCGTCAGCGGCGAGCGTCACGGGCCTTGGGACGTAGCCCCTCGAACGCCTGAGGATGAGGGGTTTTCCGCGGAACACGCGCGCCACGCTGTCATCGTTGCTGAGGAAGATGTCGCGCGACCCCTCGAGGAAGGCGTCGGCGACGTCCGCGAGGCGCTTGCGCGCTTCGGCGTTGTCGATCGCGATCGGCTCGTCCGTGAGGTTGCCCGAAGTCATGACGAGCGTCGGACCGTCGTCGAAGAGGAGCGCGTGGATCGGGGTGTAGGGAAGCATCGCCCCGAAGAAGCGCGAGCGAGGCGCGACCTCCCGGGAGATCCCATTGGGAAGTCGCTTCTCAAGCAGCACGATCGGCCGCTCGGGGGAGGTCAATAAGGAAGCCTCTTCCGAGGAGACGTGCGCGTAGGACCGGATTTCCTCCAGGTCCGCGGACATGACGGCGAAGGGCTTCTCCTCGCGGAGCTTCCTCTGGCGCAGGCGTCGAACGGCGTCGTCGCTCCTAGCGTCGCAGGCGAGATGGAACCCCCCGAGGCCCTTGATCGCGACGATCCGCCCGGCGAGGAGGAGCGTCCGCGCGCCGCGGATCGGGTCATCCGAGGAGATGGCTTCGCCTCTTGCGTTCACGAGCGAGAGCTTCGGCCCGCAGCGCGGGCACGCTAGGGGCTCCGCGTGGTATCGGCGGTTTGCGGGATCGCGGTATTCGCTCTCGCAAGATCCGCACAGCGCGAAGGGTCGCATCGTCGTGTTGGATCTGTCGTAGGGGACGGCGCGGATGATCGTGTAGCGGGGCCCGCAGTTCGTGCAGTTGATGAAGGGGTAGCGGTGGCGCGGGTCATGCGCGTCGAAGAGCTCCCGGAGGCAGTCGTCGCAGGTGGCGACGTCTGGCGGGATGAGGGCCGTCGCGCGCCCGGAGGCCGCGCTCTCGACGATCCGGAAACCCTCCTCGCCGACGGGCGCGAGCTCCGATACCTTGACGGTTTGGATTCGGCTCAGCGGCGGCGCTTCGGCGGTGAGACGTCGGTGGAACGCGCGGAGGCGTCGGGGGGAACCCTCGACCTCGATGGTGACGCCCCGCCCGGTGTTGCGGGCGAAGCCGGCGAGGTCAAGCGAGGTCGCCAGCCGCCAGACGAACGGACGGAAACCCACCCCCTGTACGACCCCTTCGACCTCGAGACGGGTTCTCTTGCGCATGAGCGATCCTTTGAACTGGGATTGTAGGGACGGCCGGGAAGAGGGGCAAGACGGGAAGGCCGGTACATGTACCGGCGCGCCTGAGGTGTCTCAAGACAGTTGGCACGCTCAAGGAGGTCGTATATCATGTTAGGCGGCCTGTGTGCTGCTTGAGGAGGCTTCGGCATGGTTACCATGGAGGAGATCCGGGAGTTGGCCGACCGGATCGCGCGGGAGTTTCGTCCCGAGCGGATCATCCTTTTCGGGTCCTACGCCGGGGGACGGCAGACAAGCGATTCCGACGTGGATCTCCTGGTCATCTTGCGCCACGCGGGGAAGAGCTGGCGTTTAGCGGCGGAGATTCGCGGCCGGGTGCATCCGGGATACCCTATTGACGTGCTGGTGCGGGAGCCCCAGGAGATGCGCCGGCGCGTGGCTGAGGGGGATCCGTTCTTCTCGGACATTCTCCGGAAGGGGGAAGTGTTGTATGAAAGCCACGACGGGTGAATGGGTGCAGAAAGCGGAGGGGGATTTCCTGACCGCCGAACGCGAGTTCCGGGCGTCGGGAGCCAACTACGACGCGGTGGCGTTTCACGCGCAGCAACGCGCGGAGAAGTACCTCAAGGCTCGTCTCGTGGAGGCGGGGGTCTCGTTCCCCAAGACGCACGACCTCGCCGTGATCCTGAACTTGGCTGTCCCCCTGGAGCCCCCATGGGAACGTTTCCGCAGAGCGCTGGATGCGCTTACGTCACTGGGGATCGAGGTGCGTTATCCAGGGGTGAGCGCTGACCGCGAGGACGCTACCGAAGCGCTCAACACAGCGCGCGCTGTCCGAGAGGCGGTCCGGTCCGCGTTGGGGATGGAGTCGTGAGGCGAGAAAGGAGATGTTGGTGAGGCTGGGGGCCGCTCACCGGCGGAAGAAGCTCGCCGGAGGGGCGTTGAGGGCGGTCGAGAGGAGGTACCTGCGGGCGGCGGGGGAGTCCTTGAGGTAGGCGTCGAAGAAAACGAGGCTCGCGGACTTCACGCGGTCGAGGAACACCGCTTCGGCGGCGGTGTCAACGCGTGCGGGGCGCAGGAGCGCGGGGAGTGAGGAGGAATCTTCCGAGGCGAGCCTCCCCGTGAAGGTCATGTGGCTGGCGCCCTCGATGAAGAGGAGGTACTTGTCCCCAGGCGGGCTCTCGTAGAAGGGGGTCTTACGCCACTCGGGGGATTGCCCGCGCGCGCCGTAGTCGCGGGAGCCGGTGATCGACATGAGGGGGATGCGAATGTCCTTCCAGCTTTCGCGGGTGAGGCCCATCTGACCGATCCCCTGGGGGGAAAAGAGGAGCGCCGCCCGCACGCGGGAGTCGGCGAAGCTCGCGGGCTCGGCCTTGCCCGTGAGGCGCACGGTCGCGCCCGCGATGACCTGGGAAGTGTATGCGCCGAAGGAATGGCCCGCGACGGCGATCCGCGTGCGGTCGATCTTGCCGGCAAGTTTCGGGAGGGATTTGGGGAGGTCGTCGAGGGAGTCAAGAAGGAACGAGATATCGCGCGGGCGGTTCGTCCAAGCGGTTTCGTCGTTGAGGGCCACGTCGACGGCGTCGCGGAGGGTGAAGGTTTCTCCCGCGCGCCGGCGCGCGAGCACCGAGTCGGCGTGGGTGGGGGCTAAACACACGCAGCCGTGGGAAGCCCAGAACGAGCTGAGAGGCTCGGCGCCTTCCCCGGAACCGCCGGCGCCGTGAGAGAATATGATAAGAGGGAAAGGGCCGCCTTCGCGCGGGAACGTGGCGGCGACGGAAAGGTCCTTCGAGCGGGCGGCGTCGTGAAGTATGACCGATCCCGTCTCGACGGGGAGGATGGGAGAATCAAGATGGTAGAGGGAGGGGGCGTCCGCTCCCGGGGAGGAAAGCGCGGGGAGCAGAAGCATCAAGAGAAACATCACGGAGAGGTTCACCCGCCCGCTCCGGGGCGGGCGCAGAGGGCGCGAAGGGGAGCGCAACAGGAGAGCCTCCGGGAAGGGGGTACGAGGGCCTGACATAGAATCATACGCAGGAAGTGGGCGGGAAGTTGCGCTTTTTTCGGCCGCCTTCGCTCAGGGTCGGCGAAGGAGACGCGCGGACGAGGCGAGGACGGCTCCCGCGATCGCCAGGAGCAAAGCGCCCGGCGCGGGGACGGCGGAGACGGGGGTGGGAGTGAGGAGGAAGGCGTGGTTGACGGAGCCGAGGTATCCCTGGCCGACGATGTATCCGTTGTCCAAGATGGAGTATGCATAGCGGAGGTCCCAGCCGCTGCCCGAGGGGATGAGATCATTGAGGCTGTAAAGCGAGCCGTCTTGCCAGAGAAAGGCGCTCGCTTGGATGCGCCCGACGATGTCTCCGGAGGCGTTGATGCTGCGGGCCTGGCCGGAGGCGGAGCCGATCTGCGTGATCGTCCACGAGGATCCGCTCCAGGTCCAGAACACGGGCGCCTCGGAGTTGGACGAGGTGTAGGCGCCGCCGACGATGGTGCCGGAGTCGTTGATGTCGTAGGCCCAGCTATGGCTTCCTCCGAGCGTTCCGAGGTCGGTCATGGTGGAGCCGTCCCAGTAGAAGCCGTGGCTCTGGGAGGAGACGTTGGAGGACCAGCCGACGACCTCTCCGGAGGCGTTGGCGGCCCAGGCGTGACTGTCTCTTCCTAGGGAAGGGAGGACGACGGGATTGGGATCGTCGGGGCCGTTCCAGATGACGCCTCGACGCTGGTAGGAGTAGGTTGCATCCATGTCCGCGGCGCCGACGATGAGGGAGGAGTCGGTGATCTCCATCGCCCAGCTCCAGCCGCTCGACGACTGGTGCGGGTGGATGAGTTGGCGCAGGGTGGGGTCCGATGTGCTCCAGTAGAAACCGAGGTAGCGGCTCGAGGGGTTGTATGCCCCGACGACCTCCCCGGCTTCATTGATGCCATAGGCGGTGCCGGTGCCGGCCGAGAGCGTCGTGAGCGAGCCGGAGGCGTCCCAGAAGGCGGGTTTGGAGTCGTTCACCCCGACCACCATCCCGGAGCTTGTAACATCATAGGCAGCGCTTATCTGGCCTGGCACGCCAAGGTCGGTAATGGTGTAGGAAGGGGTTGCGAAGACGGGGAGGGCGGAGACAAGAACGGTCAGAGCCAGCTCAACGGATAGATGCAAAGAACCCAAGCGCATGCGCTCCCCTCTCCGGAAGGTTCTCAACGCTCCGCCACAGCGCAGCTCTTCCAGCCGGAAGACGGACTTCCAGCACCTCAAACTCTCACTGATGGATGGGCTCTTGCTTTCGAGAACCTGCGCCGCGTACAACTCCAATATACTTCGAGCCGACAGGGGGTCAAATTCGTTCTGCGACTGCTTTGCGGCCTCCCCGGGCGATCCGGGCACGCTTCCTTGGGCTTGACACGGAACGGCTGGGGGAGATAGATTGCCTCCCTATGTCCTTTCCGGGAGGGGGGATGAGAGGAGGCGCTAGCGTGAATCTCCAGCCTGTTAAGGTCGGCCTTATCGGGTGCGGGAACATCAGCGCGAGGTACCTGGAGACCGCGAAGCGCTTTCGCGCGCTTGACGTAGTCGCGTGCGCGGACGTCTTGGCCGACCGGGCGCGAGAGAAGGCCGGGGCGTTCGGGATTCCTCGAGTATGCACGGTCGAGGAGCTGCTTCGCGACGAGGAGATCGAGCTCGTGCTCAACCTCACGGTGCCGAAGGCGCAC
>JAZDKG010000263.1:0-26612 GCA_043803205.1 Planctomycetota bacterium | reverse complement strand
CCGTCGAGGTCGGTCGAGAGCATCCCTTTCTGCATGTCGATGATGATGAGTGCGGTCTTCGCCGGATCGACCGAAAGCTTGCCAGCGTACGACCAGTCGCCGTAGATCTTCTTGTAGTCGATGAACATCAGGGGTCTCCTTTACGCGAACTTGCTAACAACAAGTTATCAAGTTCCGACAATAGAGCAAGCCCGGATTTGGTGCGCCGGGAAAGGGATTTCGCGAGCGCGACGATCTCATGGAGTGGCGGTCCTGTCGGGCGACTGCGCGGAGTAGAGGGGAGCAAGACGTTGATGGACCTCCCTGTATCTCGTGAAGATCCCGTTGTAGAGAGCGACGTTTTCCGCGACGGGAAGGATGCGGCGAGGCTGGGATAGGGAACGGTCGGCCGCGTCCCGCAGCGAAGGGAAGCGCCCGAGGGCTACGAGGCCGATAAGCGCCGTGCCGAACGACGAATCGACGGCGTGCGGGACGTCGATCGGCCGACCCAGAACGTCTGCGATGATCTGGAGCCAGACCCCGCTCTGTGTACCGCCTCCGACGGCGGTGAGGGTTTCCGGAAGCGGCGCAAGTTCCTGGATGACGCTGAGGGCGTCGCGCAGGGAAAGGGCCGTTCCCTCGTAGACTGCCCGGGCGAAGTGCGCGGTGGAGTGACGCAGCGTCGCGCCGATAAAGCTTCCCTTGAGGTGCGGGTCCCAATGCGGGGCCCGTTCGCCCGCAAGGTGGGGATGAAAGAGGAGGCCCTCCGCCCCCGGGGGCGCATCAAGCGCAAGGGTGTCCCAGCGGGAGAAAGGTAGTCCTTTCCCTGCCGTAAACGCGCCGACCGCCCAGCGCACCGCCAATGCGCATGCGGAGGTGCCTGCCTGACAATACCACAGCGGTTCGATGGGGTGGTTGTAGGTGATGAGGGCCGGATGAGGCCTCGGCTCGGGCGTGACGAGGTGGATCCCGCCGGCGGAAGCGAGCCGAAGCAGGCATTGTCCGGGCGAGTTCACCCCTGCGCCAAAGGTCTCGCAGGCGCTGTCGAGGGTACCGTTCACGACCGGCGTTCCGGGAAGGAGTCCGAGTGCGGCGGCGGCTCCGGGCGTGAGCTTGCCTGCGATGGCCGTCGGAGGCAGGACGCGGGGAAGCAGGGACGACTGGAGTTCCAGGGCCCCGGTGAGACGCTCGGACCACGTTCCGGCTCGCGGGTCGAAAAGGAGCGAGGACAACGCCGTGGCCGGGTCGGTGACGCACTCGCCGGTCAGACGATACAGGACGAAGTCCTTTGATAGCATCACGCGACGCATGCGCCGCCACGCCTCGCCATCCCACAGGCGGATCCAAACGAGATGCGGGAGCGTCCACGTGGTGGAGACCTTCTGGAAGGTTGTCCGGAAGATCTCGTCGCCCAGGGTCTCCTCGAGGGTGCGCACCTCGTCGCTGGTGCGCTGGTCGTTCCAGAGGATGGAGCGACGGGTCGGGTGGTCGCGCTCGTCCAGAAGGACGGCGACATGGGCGGCGCTCGATAGCGACAGCCCCGCGATGTCGGAGGAAGACAGCCCCGCCTCCGCCAGCACCCGCCGACTGGCGTCCATGAGGGCGGATAGCCATTCAAGGGGGTCTTGTTCGGTCCAGCCGGGATGGGGGGAGTAGATCGGGATCTCGGCGGAAGCGGAGGCGGCAAGCGCGCCGCTGGTGTCGACGGCGGCGACCTTGGCGGCGCTGGTTCCAATGTCGATACCGAGGACGAATCTTCCCGGATTGCCGCTCATGATCGTTTCTCCCTGGGGAGCGCTGGGGCTTTCGGACGACGCCGCTTCAGCCGAGGGCGACGTCGAGGAACATCATGATCGTGAAGCCCGCCATCGCGCCGAGCGTGGCGGAATCGGCGTAGCCGTTTCTCTGGGATTCCGGTATGAGCTCCTCGATGACGACGAAGATCATGGCCCCCGCCGCGAAGGCGAGCGCATAGGGAAGAAGCGGCGCCGTGGCGAGCACGAGGGCCGCGCCGAGCACGCCCGCCACCGGCTCGACGATCCCCGATGCCTGTCCGTAGAAGAACGCCTTGGATCTCTTCATCCCCTCCCGGCGCAACGGCATCGCGACGGCGAGGCCCTCGGGAAAATTCTGCAGGCCGATACCGATCGCCAGCGCCACGGCGCCGAGCAGGAGCTGCTGGGCGGTGGCGGTGTCCGTCGCGTGCGCCACGGCCCCGAAGGCGACACCGACGGCCAAACCCTCAGGGATGTTGTGGAGAGTGATGGCAAGGACAAGAAGAACGCTACGTCGCCAGGCGGTTCGGATGCCCTCCGCCTGCGAGATATCCTCCCCGATGTGCAGGTGGGGGAGGATCTTGTCAATGAGGAAGAGGAAGGCCCCGCCCGCCAGGAATCCTACGGTGGCGGGAACAGCGCTTCCGTTCGAAAGCTCGATCGCCGGTGCCAGGAGCGACCAGAAACTTGCGGCGATCATCACGCCCGCTGCAAGCCCCAGAAGCCCGTCCATGACCCGCTGGTTGAACCGACGCGTGAAGAAGACCGGGACCGCGCCAAGTGCGGTGACGGCATAGGTGAAGAGGGTGGCAAGAAGCGCCTGCACGACGGGATGCAGGGATTGCAGGAAGTTAATGAGAGAGCTGTTGCCCACGTATTCTCAGCCCTATCCGGGCGGGTCCGTCCGCAGCCGCTTCGCGATGTTCCGTCCGAGGAGCACGCAGTTCTCGAGGTCGCATCCCTTGGGGGACAGAGTGGCCTCCACGATCGGCTCGACGAGCTCCAGACCGTCGTTCTTCGCGAATTGGGTGAGCGCCGCGACGGCTCCTCCGGTCCAGCCGCGTGTGCCGAACACGCCCACAATGCGTTTCCCGAGCTTCTTGTTCGCCAGGATCCGCACGAGGAGATCCATCGGCGGGAAGAGCTGCGTGTCGTGCGTGGGGCTTCCCAGGACGAGCGCGCGGTACTTCCACGCGTCCCGGATCACGTAGGAAATGTGGCTCGTGCTGAGGTCGTGGATGCGGACGGTGGAACATCGTTCGAGCGCGAGACCCCGCGCGACGGCCTCCATCATTGTCTCGGTGTTGCCGTACATCGAGGCGTACGCGATGACGACGCCCGGCTCGGCCTCATATCGGCTCCACTTGTCGTACATCTGGACGATCTTCCCGGGGTCATGCCGCCACACCGGTCCGTGGCTGGGCGCGATGACGCGGATGTCCAGTCCCTTCAGCCGCGCGATCGCCTTCTGGACCATGGGGGCGTAGCGGCCGACGATGTTGGAGAAGTAGCGCAGGATCTCGTCCTCGAAGTGCTCGATATCGACCTCGTCGTCGAAGAGGCCGCCGTCCAGTGTCCCGAAGCCTCCGAAGGCGTCGTTGGAGAACAGGATCCGATCGGCCGCGTCGTAGGTCACCATGCTCTCAGGCCAGTGCACCATGGGGATAAAGAAGAAGGAGAGTTTCCGCCCGCCAAGGTCGAGTTCCCCGCCGTCGGCGATGGTCAGCACCCGGTCGCAGATGCCGTAGAGGTCCTTGAGATAGGCGGCGGTCTTCTTGTTTCCGACGATCCGGAGGTCCGGGCAGAGGTCGTGCAGCACCTTGACGGATCCCGAGTGGTCGGGTTCCATGTGGTTGACCACGAGGTAGTCGAGTTTCCGCACGTCCCCGAGGAGCGCGGCGAGCTTGTCGAGATATGCCGGGAGGTAGAACTTCTTCACCGTGTCGATGAGCGCGGTCTTCCGGTCGCGGATGAGATACGAGTTGTACGAGACCCCCCGCGGGAGGGGCCAGATCTTCTCGAAGAGGGCGGTGTCCCGGTCGTTTACGCCGACCCAGGCGACCTTGTCGTTGATCGGGATCGTCTCCATGCGCGGCCCCTTGCGGTCAAGGAGGGGGACTTGCTCCGGTCATTGTAGGGAGGGATCGGAGTCGTTCAAGTTCCTAGCCCCGATGCGGCGTCGCGCCGACGTGCCAGGGGAGGAAGCGCGCTATGCGCTGGAAGAACGCGACGGCCTCCGGGTCCTGCGTCCGCGCGCTCCAGAGATGCTTCGCGAAGCCCTCCATGCAGTACGCGTAATATCCCGTGGCGAACTGACCGATGGCCACGTAGCCGGTGGCGATCTGTCCCAGCCCGAAGAGGATGCCGACGGCGAATTGCGCGACCGTGGCCGTCGCAAGGATGAACTGGCCGAAGCCCAGGAGGGCGGCGATCCCGAACTGCGCCACCGTCACCGCACCCAGGCCGAACTGCGCGATGACGACGAGCCCCACCCCGTACTGTCCGATGGCGATGATCCCTCTGGCCACGCGGTGTTTCCCCCGCTTGTCGCGCCCGTAGGCGACGTGAACGAGGGGGAAACCGAACACGGTGGCCTGAGACCGCCAGTCGATTCCGGTGCCGTCCCAGTCTGCACGCGCCGGGTAAGGGACGCCGCAGCGGGGACAGGCCTTGGCCTCCTCGCTCACCTCGCCGCGGCACTCCCGACAGTTCGTGAGGGGCACTCGGGTTTCCTCTCGTGCGCGAAGACGCGGCGGGTCAATGATGCGCAGCCCGGGCATCGTCGCGATCCTTGCGTTCGTTGTAGTCGTCGCCGACCGGGACCGCGCGGTACCGGTGCTCAATCGCGCGGTTGAATACGGGGTCGCTCAAGCCGACGAGGAATGCGTCACCGACGCCCGAGGCCGTCATCGCAGGGAGGCCGAGCTTCCTCACCTCATCGGCCGCCGACTGCCGGAAGGGCGCCGCCCCGCAGAAGAGGAACATGGGGTCCGGCAGGCGTCGCACCTCCTCCATCCCCAGAAGATACTCGAGGTCCACGAGCACGCTGAGGGGAGCGTCCTGGAGGGTGACGGTGCGCCCGTGCGACGTGACCTCGCTGCGGACCCGCAGAGAGTCCCAGTGATCGCGGACCTCCTCGTACGGCCAGGCGACGCGGGCGACCGGGTGCGGACACATCTGCTTGGGCTTGTCGGGGAAGAGCGGATCGAGCTCGCGGTCGCAGTGGTCGCTCCCGGCGCTGACGAGGATCCCCTCCCGGGTGCGCACGGCGAGCACCTCGCACTCCCCGCCCGTGAGCGCCCCCTGGACCTCGAAGGCTTCGTCCTGCGTCAAGAGATACCTCGCGATCCGGAAGATCGACGGGTTGGTGAGCGTGGCGGCGGAGTACCGCCCCTCGCGCGCGATCTGGTCGTCCAGTGCCTCGCGCATGGAGCGCACGTCGCGGGAGGAGAACCTCGCCCCCGCGACGCAGCCGACGGGGATGGTCCGCTCTTCGCGACAGTCTCTGCGCTCCAGAGCGAACCGCACGGGCTTGATCTGCATGGGTGGATCACCTTTCAGGAAGAAGCGTGAGGCGTGGGATTATCCCAGCGGAACGTCGCGCCTGCAAGGATGACCGGCCCCTTAGCCTTCCTGCAGGAACGGGAACGTCGCCACGAGCGAAGGGGGCGAGGGAGACGAGCTCCCGGTGAGGAGCTTCTGGAGCTGGAGCGCGTTGGCGGCAGCCTGTCCCCGAAAGTGGTTGTTCGTGATCGTATAGATCAGCTCAACCTCTCCGATGAGCCGACGGATCTTCTGAGCCCAGGGGGTGAGCTCCTTCTTGCTGTAGAGATAGTCGTAGCGTTCGTCTCGGGAGGCGTTCTTGTCGAACCACTTGGCGGCGTTCCGGCCGTGGAAGCGGAAGTACGCCGCCTTCCCTGTGACGAGATCCGTCGGAGGAATGGAGGAGCTTGAGCGCGGCTGGTCGATGTTCACGAAGTTGAGACGAAGCTTGCGGAAGAGATCGGACGAGTCCTCCGTCAGCCAGGAGGCGTGGCGTACCTCGAGAAAGAGGCGCACGTCGCTGAAGTCGTCGGCGACCCGCGCCAAGTGCTCGCGTGCCGCGGGGCTGTCTCGAAAAGACCACGGGAACTGGACGAGGAGGCCGCCCAGCTTCCCCGCTTCGATGAGAGGCGCAAGCCCCGAGCGGAAGAGCTTCACCTCGTTGGGCGAGTACGGCGTGGAGAGCTCGTGGGTGAACCGCTGCCAGAGCTTGGCGGTGAAGGAGAATTCACCCCTCCATTCGGTCTTTTTCACCCATCCTTCCGCCATCTTCGCCGATGTGGGTCGGTAGAAGGTGGAGTTGACCTCGACGGCGTTGAAAAGCGTGGAGAGGAACGACAGCTCCTCGAAACCTCGAGGCCGAGGTTCGGGGTAGACGATTCCCTTCCAGTCCTCATAGGACCATCCCGCGGTGCCGATGTGAAGACGGGTCTTCTTCATGGGAGCGTCCGGATCCTCGTCCTCCCACGGACAGTGTAACCCCTGAAGGGCCTCAAGGGTAGATCGTCTCTGGAATCCGCCCGGCCTGGAGCTTTCGGGAGACGCGGCTGACGCGTCTTGACGCAACCGCGCGGCCGGAATAGGATTCCCTGCAATGGGGAGCATGCAGTTGTCCATCGCCCGCATAGCGCTTTGCCTCGCCCTTCTCGGCCCTGTCGCGTCCGCCCTCGAGGTCGAGCCGTCCAGCCAGCCCGCCGCTTCCCAGCCTTCCACATACGAGCAGAAGCGCCTGGACGCCCTCGAACAAGAGCGCGCCCGCCGCACTTGGCAGACCGAGATGCGACGTATCTCCCGCCGCTACGCGCAGACGACCACGCCTGAGCAGCGGGAGGAGATCCTCAACGAGCTATACGCGCTCAAGGATCCCGAGGCCCTGAACGCGCTCGGTGTCCTCCTCAACGATGACGCGCTCGAGCTGCGACGCGCGGCCGTCACCATCCTCAGCATGCGTTTCACCGGGACGGAAGACCTCCCCGAAAGACTTGTGGACGTGGTCCTGACGGACTCCTCCGACGACATCCGGTATATCGCTGCGGGGGCGCTGTCGCATGCGGATTCCCCCCGCGCCTTGCGGCGGCTCCTGCGGACCCTTAGGGGTCGCGACCCGCGCAGCAAGGGCTGGTCGGCCATCGCATTGGGGTACCTCGGCGATCCCCAGGCGGTCGCCCCTCTTATCGATGCGCTCTACGTGTCCGTCCCCGCGCCCGCGTCAACCACGACGGAGTCGGGCAGGGCGGCGTACGTCGCCGGTTGGGACGTTGTCATCACCAAGGGCGCCGTCACCTATCAGCCCCGCATCGAGAAACTGGGGAACGCCCAGCGAGCGGTTGGTGGAGCCAAGTGGGTGCTCGCCCCCAATCTCGACGCCCGCGAGGCCCTCGTCCGGATCACCAGTCAGGACTTCGGACTGGACCAGAACGCGTGGCGCGCGTGGTGGAAGGACGCCGAGAAGCGCTTCCTCAAGAAGGAGCGGCCGGTGCGGGTGCAGGTTCCGGCGAGTAGGCCTCAGGAGGGACCCACACCGTGAGTCTCTTGCGCGGCGCGTTTCCTCTCGTGCTTCTTCTGTGCGTCGGCTGTTGCCGGACGCATTACGAGGCGGGGGTGTCCGCGGTGCCGACTTTTCCCCGCGGGCGGAAGGAGAGCCGCGCCCTGCAGTCGTCGTCCGCAGGCGCGCAGGCGTCCGTGCAGGCCAAGCCCTCTTCGGGTGTCTCCCTTGACCTTGTACAGACTCCGCTTTCCGCCGCCATCGGCGTTCTCGGCTCCGGGAGCGCGGCGAACATCGTCGTTTCGCCCCGTGTCTACGAGGAGCGCACGCCCGAGGAGCTTCTCGTGACTGTCCGCCTCAACGACGTAACGGTCGAGACGGCCCTCACATGGATCACTCGTCTCCTGCGGCTTCGGTGGTACCGTCAGAATGGCGTACTCTACGTGACCGTGCCCGATGACGCCCCCGACAACGTCCCGACGCGGGTCTACTCCGTGCATGACCTATTGGCGAACCCCTGAGGAGATCGAGTTGCGAAAGGTCGTCTTGGAGATCGTGCGCGCTGTCCGGAAGGCGCGGACCATTCTCATCTCGACCCACGAGCGGGCCGACGGTGACGCCCTCGGAAGCGAGCTCGCTTTTCTGGAGCTCGCGCTCAACATGGGAAAGGCCGCCGAGGTCGTAAACCCCAACCCCGTTCCGAGCGTCTATTCCTTTCTGCCTCTGGCGCGCCGTGTCCGCAAGGCGCCGGCGCGTGCCCGGCGTCCGGACCTCGCTGTCGCTTTGGACGTGCCCAGTCTCAATCGCCTGCGCGGCGTGGCGCGTCTCTTCCCGCGTGCGTCGAGCACCGTTAATATCGACCACCATCTCGACAACGCGAACTTCGCAACCTGGAACTGGGTGGATACGTCACGAAGCTGCGTCGGGGAGATGGTTCTCGACCTCGCCCAGGAACTCGGTTGCGTCACTCCCACCATGGCGGCGAACCTCTACGTCGCGCTCGTGACGGACACCGGTCGCTTCACCTTCTCCAACACGAGCGCGCGCAGTTTCGCCGCGGCGAAGCGCCTTCTCGCCTTCGGCGCCGACCCACACGCCATCGCAGTCCGCCTCTATCAGAGCGCCCCTGAGAAGCTGGTGCGCCTGTCGGCGCACGTGGCCTCCACCCTGCGGACTTACGATCGGGGGCGAATCGCCGTCATGGAGCTCGCGTGGAGTCGGCTCAGGAGGAGCGGCGTCTCGCCCCTGGACACGCAGGATTTCTCGGATATGCCCCGCGACATCGAGGGCGTTTGCCTTGGGGTGTTCTTCCGCGAGGAGGCTCCTCGCTTCGTCAAAGTGAGCCTGCGCGCGAAGGACGATTTCGACGTCGCTCGCATCGCACGGCTCTTCGGGGGCGGGGGGCACCGGGCGGCCGCCGGCTTCACCCTCGAGATGCCCCTGGCGGACGCGCGCGCCGCGGTGCTCAAGGCGCTTCGGCGCGCCTGAGAGCGCTCCGACCGTCCCTGACTCCTTGCGCTCCGGCAACTGCCTCGTACAATGCGGCCGCCTTGCGCCCCGCCGCTGCGGGGTCGCACGGACCGTTGTGAGCGAACCCGCCATGCCAGATCCGGTACAGCCCTCTCTGTTCGATGCGATGCGCGCTCATCTGGAGCTCGAGCGCGACATGGGGCAGGACTCCGTGCCGCGCCCGAAGCGGACGCGACTCGCTCCGCCGTCTCCTCTGGCGCCAGCCCCGACGCCTCCAGCAACTGCCTCACCTTCGGGCGGTGAAACGGCGGAAGCCTTTCTCAAGCGCCGGGCCGCCGAGATTGCTAACTGCACCAAGTGTACGCTGGCCGAGGGCCGCACCCAAGTTGTCTACGGCGTGGGGAGCCCCAACGCGCGCCTCGTGTTCATCGGCGAAGGCCCGGGACGGGACGAGGACCTTCAAGGCGAGCCCTTCGTCGGCCGCGCCGGACAACTCCTCACGAAAATCATCCAGGCCATGGGCGTGAAGCGAAGCGACGTCTACATCGCCAACATCGTCAAATGCCGTCCGCCCGAGAACCGCCTCCCCCGTCCCAATGAGGTCCGCGCCTGCTTTCCCTACCTGGAGGAACAGTTCGAGGCGATCCGCCCGAAGGTCATTGTCTGTCTCGGAAAGCTGGCCGCCTCCGTTCTTCTCGAAACGGATGCCAGCATGGGCGCGTTGCGCGGGAAGTTCTACGAACGCAACGGCATCCAAGTCATGGTCACCTATCATCCCGCGTACCTCCTGCGTAAGAATGACCCCGCCGAGAAGAAAAAGGTCTGGGAGGACATGCAGAAGGTCCTGGAGTTCCTGGCGAAAGAAAACTGACATACCTTCCAAGGCTGGGTGCGACCGGCCTTGCGACACGTGCGAAGTCAATGGGAAGGAGAGTCGTCATGATTGTCGGAGTGCCGAAGGAGACGAAGAAGGACGAATACCGAGTGGGGATTGCGCCTGCGGGGGTCCAAGCCCTCGCCCATGACGGACACCGCGTTCTCATCGAGAAGGACGCGGGGATGGGTTCCGGTCTTACGGATCATGAATTCAGCCAGGCCGGGGCCGAGATCGTGCGGGATGCTGCGGGGGTCTACCGTCAGGCCGACATGATCATGAAGGTCAAGGAGCCCCTGGCTGCCGAATGGCCTCTCCTGCGACGGGACCAGATCGTCTTCACCTATTTCCATTTCGCGGCGAACGCGGAGCTCACCGAAACCTGCCGGAAGGCGGGGATCATTGCCATCGCATATGAGACCATCCGTGACGAGCAGGGCCGGCATCCATTGCTCACCCCGATGAGCGAGATCGCCGGCCGAATGTCCATCCACCAAGGCGCGAAGTACCTCGAACGGCCCATGGGGGGGAGGGGCGTGCTTCTGTCGGGGGTGCCGGGGGTAAAACCTGCCACCGTCGTGATTCTAGGAGGGGGAGTCGTCGGAGCGAACGCCGCTCGGATCGCCGCCGGGATGGGGGCGATCGTGTACATCCTCGATATCAGCCTGGACCGCCTCCGGTACCTAGCCGACGTCCTGCCCGCCAACGTCGTCCCTCTCATCTCGAATTCCCACACGGTCAGCGCGAGCATCGCCGAGGCGGATCTCATCATCGGTGCGGTGCTGATCGAGGGCGCGCGCGCCCCGCAGCTCGTCTCCCGGAGCGACCTCAAGGTCATGAAGCCAGGCGCCGTGATCATCGACGTCGCCATCGACCAGGGCGGATGCGTCGAGACTTCCCGTCCCACGACCCATTCCGATCCCACCTTCGTCGTCGACAACATCCTCCACTACTGCGTCGCAAACATGCCGGGCGCCGTCGGACGAACGAGCACCTTCGCCTTGACGAACTCCACCGTCCCTTATGCCCGTCGGATCGCCCGCCTCGGTTGGCTTGAGGCCGCCCGGTCGGACGCGGGGCTCCTGCACGGCCTCAACATGGCGAAGGGGGCAGTCCTCAACCGCGCCGTGGCCGAGACCTTCGGTCTCCCCTGTGCGACGCTCAAGGACGTCGCATGACGGGAAGGGCCCGGGCTTCCGGGAACGCGACGCGAAAGGGCCGGACGTGCCTAACACGAAGCGTGCATTCAATGAGCCCTACGCGGGAGATTTCCTGAACAAGATCGCCTTTCCCCTGGGCGGGATCGGCGCGGGGATGATCTGTCTGGAGGGGACGGGCGCCTTCTCCCACGTCTCGGTTCGTAACGCCCCCGCGATTCTCAATGCTCCGTGCATTCTCGCGGCGGTCTACGTCGGCTCCCCCGTGAGGTCCGCCCGCGTCCTCGAGGGGCCCGTTCCTTCCTGGAAGATCTTCTGCCCCGCCGGCGATTCTGGAAACGGCCGGCCGGTCAATCATAATAGCTTCCCCGGCCTTCCGCGGTTCGAGGAAGCGGCCTTTCAGGCCCGATTTCCCTTCGCGACTGTAGAGCTCTCGCATCGTGCCTTCCCCGTCCGGGCGATCCTGACCGGTTGGAGCCCGTTCCTTCCGGGAAACGCGGACGATTCAAGCCTCCCCTTCGCTGCGCTCGAGTATGTCCTCCAGAACGCCTCCTCCGAAGCGGTCGAAGGGGTCTTCTCCTTCCATATGCAGCACTTTCTCGCGACCGAGACGCCGGGCGCATGCGTGAAGGCGGCGCCTTCGGGTTTCCTCCTCCATCAACCTGGCTCCGCCGAGAAGCCGTGGGATGAGGGCTCGCTGAGCGTGGTCGTGCTGGATGACGATCCGCGCGTCGACTGCGGCTGGTTTCCTCCCCGTTACCACAAGCAGGCGATGATCCTCTGGAAGAACGTGAGCGAAGGGAGGACGCCGCATAATCCTCCGCCTCCCGATGGGGCCGCGAGTCTGGGCGCCAGCATCTACCTGCCTTTTCGCATTGCGACCGGCGCGAGCCGCCTCGTCAGGCTGCTGGTAAACTGGTATGTCCCGACCACGAACCTGCGCGTGGGCCCGGATCTCGAGGGCGGGGCTTCCTGCGGCCCCTCGTGTTCGACATGCTCCCCTGCCCCGGAGGCGCCGACCGCTGCCGGGCTGGCCACGCATCGGCCTTGGTACAGCGCACGCTTTGGCGACATCGGCGCCGTTATAGAGTATTCGCGCTCCCACTACAGCCGTCTCCGGGCCGCCTCTAAGAAACTGAGCGATTGCCTCTGTGATACCACTCTCCCGCCGGAAGTCATCGAGGCCGTCGCCGCGAACCTAACCATTCTCAAGTCCCCGACGGTCCTGCGCGACCCTGACGGTCGGCTCTGGGGGTGGGAGGGCTGTCGGGACTCCCGGGGTTGCTGCGCGGGGTCCTGCACCCATGTCTGGAACTACGCCCAGGCGCTTCCGCATCTCTTTCCTGGGCTCGAACGCTCCCTGCGACAGACCGAGTTCCACGAGAGTCAAGACGAGCGAGGGCACCAGAACTTCCGTTCCTCGCTGCCGATCCGGCCCACTGTCCACGACGGCCTGGCCGCCGCCGACGGGCAACTCGGGGGGATCATGAAGGTCTACCGCGAGTGGCGCGTAAGCGGCGACTCCGCGTGGCTGTGCGGGATCTGGCCCCGCGTCAAGCGCAGCCTCCAATACTGCATCGAGACCTGGGACCCCGACCGCATCGGCCTCGTTGTCGAGCCCCATCACAATACGTACGACATCGAGTTCTGGGGACCCGACAGCATGTGCTCGTCGTTCTACCTCGGCGCGTTGCGCGCCGCCGCCGAGATGGCCCGGTTCGTCGGCGAGGATGCCTCCCCCTATGAATCCCTCTATCGGTCGGGGCGGGCCCGTATCGAGGGCGAGCTCTTCAACGGCGAGTACTTCTTCCAGAGAGTCCGCTGGAAAGACCTGCGCGCGAGCGACCCTACGGGCGACCCGGCAGGTTCCGGCTCGTTCCATGTCTCCCGCGAAATGCTTGAGATACTCAAGGAAGAGGGGCCTACTGACCAGTACGGACCGGGGTGTCTAGCGGACGGCGTTCTCGGCGCGTGGCTGGCGGCGGTCTGCGGGCTGGGATCCATCCTCGACGATGGGAAAGTGAAATCCCATCTCCTGGCCGTCGTTCGACACAACCTCAAGGAGGACCTCTTCGAGCACGCAAATCCTCAGCGCGCCGGCTATGCCATGGGGCATGAAGGGGGGCTTGTCCTTTGCACCTGGCCCAAGGGCGGCCGGCCTTCTCTTCCTTTTCCCTACTGCGACGAGGTCTGGACCGGTTTCGAATACCAGGTCGCGGCGCACTTGGCGCGATTTGGCTGCGTCGAGGAGGCCTTGCGCATCGTGCGCATCGCCCGCTCCCGGCACGACGGCCGCGTCCGCAATCCCTTCAACGAGTACGAGTGCGGCCACTGGTACGCCCGCGCCATGTCGTCCTACGCGCTCCTCGAGGCCTTTACGGGCGTGCGGTATGACGCGGTCGAGAAGACGCTGTACGTCGAGCCCCGCCTCCCGGGAGACCTCCGCGTGTTCCTCTCTACCGCAACCGGCTACGGGACCGCCGGCGTCAAGGATGACAAGCCGTTTCTCGAGGTACACGAGGGGAAAATCGATGTCGCTGACGTCTGCTATACTCCCTTCCGCGGGACATGAGGAAAGGGTCGCTTCCGACATGCGCGCCGTCGTCCAGCGGGTTGACAACGCCTCCGTCCAAGTCGAGGGAAGGGCCGTCTCCGAGATCGGACGGGGCTTTCTCATCCTTGTGAGCGTCGCGCAGGACGATTGCGACGACGATGCGCGCTCGCTGGCGGAGAAATGTGCGCACCTTCGCGTGATCGAGGACGAGGAGAGCAAGTTCAACCGGTCGCTCCTTGACGACGGGGGGGAGGCCCTCGTCGTGAGCCAGTTCACGTTGCACGGCGACGCGAGGAAAGGTCGCCGCCCTTCGTTCACTGACGCCGCCCCCCCCGACAAGGCGGAGACGCTCTACCGTTCCTTCTGTGCGCATCTGTGCGCGCTGGGCGTTCCCACGAAGGAGGGCGTCTTCGCCGCCAGCATGAATGTTGCTCTAACCAATCGCGGTCCCGTGACCATCCTGCTCGACACGAAGAAGGTCTTCTGACCCGTCGGGCGCCGCGGCTCCCCCGCGGGATCGCCCGCCCTCATGCAATTCTGGCTTGACAGTCAAGACGACTACGCATAGGCTACAATGTTTCATGCGGCGCGCGCCTCGCAAGGAGCGCGCGTATCCTCAAGTCTGGGCAAGAGTTAGGAAATGGCTGGCGCTCAGGACATCCGGGTGCGTTTCGCGCCCTCCCCGACGGGCATGCTTCACATCGGGGGCGCCCGGACGGCACTGTACAACTGGCTCTTTGCACGCCATCACGGCGGGACGTTCATCCTACGGATCGAGGACACCGATCGCACCCGCTCCACGGACGCCGCCACACAACAGATCATCGTGAGCCTCCGCTGGCTCGGGCTCGACTGGGACGAAGGACCGATTCATCAAAGCGACAGGCTCGCGACGTACCGCAGCGCCCTGGAGGAACTCCTCGTCAAGGGCGCGGCCTACGAGCAGGAGGACGAGCGGGGGAAAGCCCTGCGCCTCCGCGTCTCCCGTGAGAAGCAGATCGCCCTCGAGGACACGATCCATGGCCCGGTGCAGTTCGACGCGAGGCTCATTGAGGACTTCGTCATCCTCAAGGCGGACGGATTCCCCACCTATAATTTCGCCTGCGCTGTGGACGATCACTCGATGGGGATCACGCACGTGATCCGCGGGGACGACCACATCTCCAACACTCCCCGGCAGCTCCTCCTTTACGACGCGCTCGGATGGGAACCGCCGAAGTTCGCACATGTCCCGATGATCCTTGGGGCCGACGGGGAGCGTCTGAGCAAGAGGCACGGCGCCACCGGGGTGGACGAGTACCGCCGCATGGGCTTCCTGTCGGAGGCGCTGGTGAACTTCCTCGCGCTTCTGGGATGGTCGCCCGGGGATGATCGGGAAGTCCTGGGCCGCGACGAGCTTGTGCACGCCTTCGACCTCGGGCGCGTGCGCGCGACCGCCAGTCGCTTCGATCTCGAAAAACTCGAGTGGCTCAACGCCCAGCACCTCAAGATGCTCGACGAGGAAGGACTTGCCCGTGAGGTCGCAGCCCGGCTGCGGGAGAACTTCTCCTTGGAGCCGGGCGGCGATGTCTGCCTCAAGCTCGCCCGGCTCTATCGCGAGAGGCTGCGCAAGCTCGCCGAGAACATCGAGCGCGACGCGCGGTACCTCTTCGCGGAGGAGATCTCCTGGGACGAAGACGCCAAGGCAAAGGCGTTCGCGGGCGTCTCAGGCGCCGAGATCCTGGACGCCGGAGCCCGCGTGCTGGAGGGCGTCGCCGACTGGACGGAAGATGCGATAGAGAGTGCCCTGCGCAGCGTGGCCGAGGAGTTGCACCTGCCTCTCAAGAAGGTCGCCCAACCGGTGCGCTACGCCGTCACCGGCTCCCTCGAGAGCTTGCCGCTTTTCGATGTTCTATCCCTCGTGGGACGGGAGCGGGTGCTTCGTCGGATCCGGCGGGTCCTGGGGCGGATGAAAGGCGGCTAGCGGGCAGCGCCCCGTTCGGCGATGGGGCGCGCGGTTCGGAGGACGACGCTTTGTCTCTTCTCGTGGTGGGTTCGATCGCGTTGGACAGCGTGCGGACGCCCTGCGGCGAAGCGGAGGACGTCCTTGGCGGGTCGGCGGTGTATTTCTGCTGCGCCGCGGCGCTCTTCACGCAGACGCGCCTCGTGGGCGTTGTCGGAGACGACTTCCCGGAGGCGCACCGAAAACTCCTCGCGCAACGCGGAGTGGACGCTCGCGGCCTCGTCGTGCGAAGGGGGAGGACCTTTCGTTGGCGCGGCGCCTACGAGGGCGACATGTCCAGCGCACGAACGGTCGCCGTGGAACTGAATGTGTTCAGGGATTTCGAGCCTGAGATTCCGGCGGAGTTCCGCGACAGCAGCTTCGCGTTCCTGGCGAACGGAAGCCCCGCCCTCCAGAGGCACGTCCGGCGGCAGCTTGAGCGTCGAGCGTTCGTCGTCGCCGACACCATGAACCACTGGATCGAGAACGCGCGCGACGAGCTGCGCGCGCTGCTCGCCGAGGTGGATGGGGTGGTGCTCAACGACGCGGAGGCTCGAAGCCTCTCCGGTCGGCAGAACCTTGCGCACGCGGCCAAGGAGATCCTTGCCATGGGTCCCCGCCTCGTCGTGATCAAGAAGGGGGAGCATGGGGCTGTGCTCATGACGGGGGAGGAGCATTTCGCCGCGCCCGCCTTTCCGACGCTCGACGTTGTGGATCCGACGGGCGCGGGGGACAGTTTCGCGGGCGGAATGATGGGCTGCCTCGCCTCGGCGGGCCGGAGCGACTTGTCGACGCTGCGGCGGGCGATTGTCTACGGCTCGGTTGTCGCATCGTTCGCGGTAGAAGGCTTCAGCGTCGCTGGGCTGTGCGCGGCGGACAGGTCCGCTGTCGACGCACGGTTCAGGAAGCTCGTGGACATGATGCGGGTGGAGGGCTGATCGGATGGGGCGGATCCTCAGGACATTCGTCGGCGTGGCGCTCCCGGACGACATGAGGCTTGCGCTGACGGGCGCCATTCGGCGGCTGTCGAGCGCTGACGTGAAGCTCCGCTGTACCAGGCCCGAGAATCTGCACGTGACCCTCAAGTTCCTAGGCGACACCCCCGAGGAGGAGATCGTGGAAGTCTGTCGGCTGGTGCGGGATGCAGCCGCGGGCGTCGAGCCCTTCTCCGCGGAGATCGCCGGGCTCGGGAGCTTCCCTCCGGGCGGTCGTCCGCGCGTGCTCTGGGCGGGAGCGAGGACGGGCGCCGAGGGACTCCGCGCGCTCTACGAGCGGCTGGAGGAAAGACTCCGCGCCGCCGGCTTCCCGGCGGAAAACCGCCGCTATGTCCCTCACGTCACCCTCGGTCGGGTTTTGGGCGGACCGTGCCGGACGCTCGGCTCGATCATCACCGAATCGCGTGAGGAGCTCTATGGAGATTTCCAGGCGGAGACGCTAACCTATTACCAGAGCGAGCTGGAGAGGGGCGGCCCCATCTACACCGTGCTCGCCACCGCGCCGCTGGGACAGTCGTCTTAGGAACATCAATCTGGGAGGATCGTGAGTTGGCCAAAGAAACGAAGGAACGCAAGGAACCGGATGTTGAGGATAGGCGCAAGCAGGCGCTCAGCCAAGCCATCTTGCAGATCGAGAAGCAGTTCGGGAAGGGCTCGATCATGACGTTCAAGGGGGGCGACCTCCCCAAGGTCGAGGGGATCTCGACGGGATCCTTGTCGCTCGATATGGCGCTGGGGGGACGCGGCGTCCCGAGGGGCAGGGTGATCGAGATCTTCGGTCCGGACGCCAGCGGCAAGACGACGCTCTCGCTGCACATCGCGGCGAACGCCCAACGGGCCGGCGGGATCGCGGCGTTCGTGGATGCGGAGCACGCCATGGATCCGACCTACGCGCGGCTCCTGGGCGTCAACCTCGACGACCTCCTCATCAGCCAGCCCGACACGGGCGAGCAGGCCCTCGAGATCACGGAGATGCTCGTGCGGTCGAACGCGATCGACATCGTCATCGTGGATTCCGTGGCCGCGCTCGTCCCCAAGGCCGAGATCGAGGGGGAGATGGGAGATCAGTTCATGGGCCTTCAGGCGCGGCTCATGAGCCAGGCGCTGCGCAAGCTCACGGGGGCGATCTCCAAGAGCAAGACGTGCGTGGTCTTCATCAATCAGATCCGCGAGAAGATCGGCGTCATGTTCGGAAGCCCCGAGACGACCCCCGGGGGAAGGGCGCTCAAGTTCTACGCCTCGGTGCGCATCGAGGTCCGCCGCCGTGAGGCGCTCAAGGACGGCGATAGGGTGGTCGGCTCGCGCGTGCGCGCCAAGGTCGTCAAGAACAAAGTCGCCCCGCCCTTCCGCTGGGCGGAGTTCGACATGCTCCATGCTTCGGGAATCTCCCTCGAAGGGGACGTCCTCGACATGGCGACGGAGCTTTCGATCGTGAGCAAGGCCGGCACCTGGTTTGCATACGGGGACCTCAAGCTCGGTCAGGGCCGCGAGCGCGCCAGGCAGTTCCTTACGGAGAACCCGGAGTTGCTGGCGGAGCTGAAGGATAAGGTTCAGATGACCGTCGGGGCCGGAGAGGTTGTGCGGGCGCCGGTCGCCCGGTCGAAGGAAACGCCAGATGCGGACGAATGAAATCAGGAGAGGGTTTCTGGAGTTCTTCCGGGAGCACGGGCACGTCGTCTACCCGTCCGACCGGATCTACCCCGCCAACGATCCGTCCCTCCTCTTCACAAGCGCCGGCATGACCCAGTTCAAGGACATGTTCCTGGGCGTCGGACGCCTGCCGTTCGCAAGGGCTACCACCTGCCAGAAGTGCCTGCGGATGCCGGACATCGAAAAGGTGGGGAAGAGCGCTCGACATCACACCTTTTTCGAGATGCTCGGCAACTTCTCCTTCGGCGATTACTTCAAGGAGGAGGCGATCGAGTGGGCGTGGGAGCTGCTCCTCAGGCGCTGGAGGATCCCGGAGAAGCGTCTTGTCGTCACGATCTACGAGGACGATGAGGAGGCGTTCCGGATCTGGAATGAGAAGATCGGCGTGCCCACGGAAAAGATCACGAGGCTCGGCGCCGACGAGAACTTCTGGCCCGCCAACGCCCCTGCGGAGGGACCGAATGGCCCCTGCGGCCCGTGCAGCGAAATCCATTTCGATCACGGCAAGGGCGTCGGCTGCGGACGGAAGGATTGCGGGCCCTCCTGTGACTGCGACCGCTTCGTGGAGATCTGGAACCTCGTCTTCACGCAGTACGACCGTCAGAGCGACGGCTCCTTGACGCCCCTCCCCCGCAAGAACATCGACACGGGAATGGGGCTGGAACGCATGGCCCGCGTCCTCCAAGGGAAGCTCAGCAACTACGAGACCGATCTCTTCGCTCCGACGATCGCGAGGCTCTGCGACATCGCCGGGATATCGTACGAAGAGATAGTGGGGGCCGACGGCGGCAGACGCGTCAGGCGGGTGGCGGACCACGTGCGTGCGCTCTGTGTGGCTGTCGCCGATGGCGTCTTCCCGTCGAACGAGGGACGCGGGTACGTCATCCGAAGGCTGCTGCGACGGGCGGTGAGCGACGGCGACCACCTCGGGATCCGGGAGCATTTCCTCGACAAGCTCGTCCAGCCCGTGGTGGCGGGTCTGGGTGAGGCGTATCCGGAGCTCGTCGAGAGACGTAGGACCATCGAACGGATCCTCGTGCAGGAGGAGGAGAAGTTCCGCGCTACCCTTGACGCGGGCACGGCGATCCTCGAGGACGCGTTGGAGAAGCTGTCGGCCGCCGGGGGGAAAGTCATGGACGGTGAGCAGGCCTTCCGTCTGTACGACACGTACGGGTTTCCGTTGGAGATGACCCGGGCCATCGCCGAGGAACGCGGCCTGTCGGTCGACGAGCAGGGATTCCGGACCCGGATGGAAGCCCAGCGCGAGAAGGCGAGGAGCGCGTCGGCGCTCTCAGGCGAGATCTTCGCTCACGACGCGATCGTGGAAATCGTCCAGGAAACCCCAGCCACCAAGTTTGTGGGGTACGAGGGACTGGAGTGCAGGGGAAAAGTGCTCGTGATCGCGGCGGGAACCGAGAGCGTGGAGCGCATCGGGCCCTCCGCGGGAGAGGCCCTGTCCGTCGTCCTGGATCAGACCCCCTTCTACGGCGAGGCGGGGGGACAGGTCGGCGATGGGGGAAAACTCTCCTGGTCGGAAGGGGAGATGGAGGTGACCGAAGTCGTCCGGGTGGACGACGTGTTCGTGCATCGGGGCCGTGTCCTCCGGGGCGAGCTTGCCGTGGGGGCGACCGTGAACGCCCAGGTGGACCCCCGCAGACGACGGGAGATCGCCGCGAACCACACGGCGACGCACGTCCTTCACTGGGCCTTGCGGGAAGTTCTAGGTGAGCACGCCACCCAGTCGGGTTCCCTCGTCGCTCCGGACCGCCTGCGCTTCGACTTCGCGCACGCCGGACAGGTGATGGAGGCCGACCTCGAGCGCATCGAGAGGATGGTGAACCAGCAAATCCTGGAGGCCGACCGCGTGACGGCCCGGGAGACAACCCTCGAAGAGGCGAAGGCCCAGGGCGTGACCGCGCTCTTCGGGGAGAAGTACGGCGACCGCGTCCGGGTTCTCGGGATCGGAGGTTTCAGCAAGGAGCTCTGCGGCGGCACGCACGTCGCCAACCTCGCCGAGATCGGCCTCTTCAAGATCGTGGGCGAGGAAGCCGTCGCGTCGGGCATCCGCCGGATCACGGCCGTGACGCGCATGGCGGCCTACGAGGCCTTCCGGGCCGGCGACTCCTATGCGTTGGAGGCTGCCAGAATCCTCGGGGTGAAACGCGAGGAGCTGGCCGCCCGGGTCAAGACGCTCCTCGGCGAGGTCAAGGATCTGCGTAAGGAGCTTTCGCGCAAGCGGGCCTCCGGACAGGGCGTCGCCCCCGCCGAGACGATCGACCTCGGCGGCGTGAAGCTCGCCGTTTACAGGTTGAGCGACTCTGGAGCGGAGGATCTGCGCGTCCTGGCGGATGAGATCGTGAAGGGGAAACCCGCTGCGGCCGCCGTGCTGGTCGCCGTCTCCGCCAAGGGCGTTTCCGCCGTCGTGGCGGTCGCCCCTGACGTTGCCAAGCAGGGCCCGCACGCGGGGAATATCGCCAAGCGGATGGCACAACGCCTGGGAGGAGGGGGCGGGGGACGGCCGACCATGGGACAGGCGGGCGGAAGCCGGATCGATGCGGTCGAGGAGGCCCTTGAGGAAGCGAAACGGGCCTTTCGTGAGTCGCTGATGCCGTGAGTGCGCCCTCGAGTCCGCGAAAGCCGTGCCAGGGGCTTTTTTCCTTGACAGGAGACCCCCGCAACCGGAGATTCAGCACCTTAAGACCAAGCAAGCGTGACGCCTCGGAGGGGTTGTGGGCGTCGCTCGCCCCAGGCTCGTGCGCTTGCGTTCTGACAGGAAGGAACAATGGGGAATCCCAAGAGAAAGCTCAGTCGACACAGAAAAGGCAACCGTAACGCAAATAAGTACTTAAGACCGCCGACGCTCGTCCCCTGTCCGAAATGCGGCTATAGTCGGCCGCCGCACGTCATTTGTCCCAACTGCGGAAGCTACAAGGGGCGAAAGGTCGTCGAGGTCAAGGGATGACGGGCGTGCGGGTCGCCATCGACGCGATGGGGGGGGACGACGCGCCGCGTGAGATCGTACAAGGCGCGGTGTTGGCAGCCTCGCAACTCGATGGCGTGGGGCTTGTCCTGGTAGGCAGGCGCGAGGAGATCCGCCGCGAGCTTGATGCCGCCGGCCCCTCCAAAGCCGTCTTTGAGATCATCCATGCGGAACAGGTCGTCGAGGGGGAGGAAAGCCCCGCGGAGGCCTTTCGCAAGAAGCCCGATTCCTCGATTAAGCGCAGCGTCGAACTTCTCGCCTCGGGAGACTGTCAGGCGGTGGTCTCGGCTGGAAGCACCGGGGCGGCGGTGGCGGCGAGCACCCTTCTCGTCAAACCCCTCCCAGGGGTCGCGCGGGCAGGGATCTGCGTGGGCTTCCCGACGCCCTCCGGCCCCTGCACGGTGATAGACGTCGGCGCGAACGTCCAGTGCAAGCCTGCCAACCTTCTCCAGTACGCCGTCATGGCGAACGAGTTCTCCCGGCACGTCTTCGGCGTGGCCGACCCCAGGGTAGGACTTCTCAACGTCGGCACGGAGACCAAGAAGGGGAACGAGCTGGTCCGCAGCACCTACCCTCTCCTCGCGGCAAGCGGTCTCAACTTCGTCGGGAACGTCGAGGGAGGCGACATCCACCGCGGGGGGGCGGATGTCGTCGTCTGCGACGGCTTCGTCGGGAACATCCTTCTCAAGTCGGCCGAGGCCTTGGCGGAAGAGTTGGTCCGCTCTGCCCTCAAGGACCTCGAGGGGGCGCTTGCGGGCGCCGTCGCGGGCGGCCGCGAAGCGCTCTCGCAGCTGATGGAGAGAAATGACTACGCCGCGTACGGAGGGGCTCCCCTTCTGGGGGTGGACGGCGTGACCATTATCTGCCACGGGCGGTCGAACGCGCGCGCGATCTCCAATGCTATCCGCGTCGCTGTCCGGTTCGTGGGACACCACGTGAAAGACCGCATCGTGGAGGCGATCGCGAAGATCTCGTCATAATCCGACATCGCTGACGAACGGGACTTCTCTGCATGAAGAAGCTCTCTGCAAAGATCACAGGGACAGGCAGCTACCTTCCTGAAAAGGTCCTGACCAACTTCGACCTCGAAAAGATGGTCGAGACGTCGGACGAATGGATCCAGACCCGGACGGGGATCCGGGAGCGGCGGGTCGCCCGCGAGGACCAAGCCTCCAGCGATCTCGCCCTCGAGGCCAGTCGCAGAGCCCTCGACGACGCCCGGGTGGGAGTCGACGAGCTTGACCTTATCATGGTGGCGACGATTACGCCGGATCAGCTCTTCCCCTCGACGGCGTGCGAGCTTCAAACCAAGCTGGGCGCCCCGCGCGCAGCCGCCTTCGACCTCCTGTGCGCCTGCAGCGGGTTCACCTACGCCACGGTCGTCGCCGCGCAGTTCATCAAGAACGGCGCCGCCCGCAAGGTGCTCATCGTCGGTTCGGAATGTCTGACCAAGATCACCGACTACACGGACCGGACCTCCTGTATCCTGTTCGGGGACGGGGCGGGCGCGGCGGTGATGGAGGCGGCCGAGGGGGACTGTGGGCTCCTGCATTTCGAGTTAGGCGCGGACGGCTCGGGCGGCGAATGCATGATCCTGCCCGGAGGCGGCTCCCGAATCCCCACCACCGCCGCGACCCTGGAGCAGCGCCTCCAGTACATGAAGATCCGCGGCAGGGAGGTCTACCGTTTCGCCGTGACCAAGATGAGCGAGCTCGTCGCCAACGCCGTGAAGGCCGCCGGGATCTCCCTCGATGACGTGAAGCTCATTATCCCGCATCAGGTGAACCTGAGGATCCTGGAGGCGGCCGCCAAGCGGCTCGGCATCGACAGCGCCAAGTTCTACGTTAACATCGACCGGTACGGCAATACGAGCGCCGCCTCGATCCCGATCGCGCTGGATGAGGCGAGACGCGAAAAGCGGTTCTCCGATTCGGATATCCTCATCTTCGTGGCGTTCGGAGGGGGCCTCACATGGGGCAGCGTCGTGTGGAAATGGTAGGGATCTTTCCCGGAGTGCGCGGATGGTAGGCTGCATCTTCGCGGGCCAGGGTTCGCAGTTCGTCGGCATGGGGACGGATCTCTCAGAGCGGTTCCCCGTCGCGGCCCAAGTGTACCGCCGTTCCGAGGAGGTGCTCGGATACTCGATCGCCGAGGTCTCGTTCAACGGCCCCCAGGAGAAGCTCTCCCAGACGGCCGTCCAGCAGCCCGCGATCCTGACCATGAGCGTCGCCGTCCTGCGCGTGCTCGAGGAGACGGGCAAGCTGTCGCCCGTCGGCGCGCGCGCCACGTGCGGCCTCAGCTTGGGGGAGTACTCGGCCCTCGTGTTCGCCGGCTCGCTCTCCTTTGAGGACGCCTTGACTCTGGTCGCGAAGCGCGGAGAACTCATGGAGGCGGCGGGCCGGGAGCGCCCCGGCGGCATGCTGAGCGTGATCGGACTGGAGACGCAGGAGGTGGAGCGTCTCTGCGCGGAGGCGGCCGAGGGCCAGACGCTGGTCTTGGCGAACCTGAATTGTCCCGGCCAAGTGGTGATCTCGGGCGACCTCACGGCGGTCGAGCGGGCGGAACGGATCGCTTCCGATCGAGGCGCAACCCGTCTCGTCCGTCTCCAGGTGAGCGGCGCCTTCCACTCCCCGCTCATGGAGAGCGCGCAGCGGGGCCTCGCGGAAGCCCTCCGGAATGTGGAGATCCGCGCGCCCCGGGTCGCGTTCATAGCCAACGCAACGGGTGCGTACGAGACCTCCCCGGAACGCGTCCGGGAGCTGCTCGTGCGGCAGATCGGCTCGCCCGTGCTCTGGCAGAAGTCTATGGAGCTTCTATTGGCCGATGGCGTCGACCGTTTCGTGGAGCTCGGTCCCGGTACCGTGCTGCGGGGGCTCCTCAAGCGGATTAGCCCGGATACGGAGTGCGCGAGCGTGGGCACGGTGGAGACGGTCGAGAAACTCTAGAGAAGGGAGCGTGTCGTGAGCTTGGAAGGCAAAGTGGCGCTGGTGACCGGTGGCTCACGGGGGATAGGACGTGAGACGTGCGTCGCGCTGGCGCGCGCGGGGGCAGACGTGGCGCTCGTGGCGCGCAACCGGGAGCTGGCGGAAAAGACCGCCGAGGACGTGAAGGCCCTGGGCCGCCGGGCCCTGGCGATCCAGGGCGATGTCGTCTCGCTCCCCGACGCGCAGGCCGCCGTCGACAAGACGATCGCGGAGTTCGAGAGGATCGACATCCTCGTGAACAACGCGGGGATCACCCGCGACAACCTGTTCCTGCGGATGGCCGAGGAGGAATGGGACGCCGTCATCGCCACGAACCTCAAAGGGGTTTTCAACTTCACGATGCTCGTCGGCCAGCATATGCTCCGACAGCGGAGCGGCTCGATCATCAACCTCTCCAGCGTCGTGGGGCTCGTCGGGAACATCGGGCAGGCCAATTACTGCGCCAGCAAGGCGGGCGTCATCGGCTTCACGAAGGCCGTGGCCCGCGAGCTCGCAGGGCGCAACATCCGCGTCAACGCCGTCGCCCCGGGCTTCATCCAAACCGACATGACCGACGCCGTCCCGGAGCCCATGCGGGAAAAGTTCCTGGCGAGCGTCCCCCTCAAGCGCGTAGGGAAGCCTTCCGAGGTGGCTTCCGTCGTCGTCTTCCTGGCCGACGACGCCAGCTCCTATATCACGGGTCAGACGATCGTGGTCGACGGCGGAATGACGATGGCTTGACCCCCGGAAAGGTCTTGACAACCTTCCCGGCCGCGCTACGCTACCGACTCGCCTTCGGAAAGCGTCTGCCTCCGGGTGCGGGGCGGCTGTCTGGGAGGTCGGTCAGGGAATGGACCCATGGCAAGGAGGACAGCGCAGTGACTGATGCGGATATCGCGGCCAAAGTGAAGAAGATCGTTGCGGAACAGATGGGTGTGTCCGTGGACGCGATCACCGATGACACATCCTTTGTCAATGATCTGGGGGCGGATTCCCTCGATACCGTCGAGCTCGTGATGAACTTCGAGGACGCCTTCCAGATCAGCATTCCCGACGAAGTCGCGGAGAAGATTCAAACCGTTGGCGGGGCGATCAAGTACATCGAGGAGAACACGTAGCCGATGGCGTTGCGCCGAGTGGTGGTGACGGGGCTAGGCTGCGTGACTCCTCTCGGCGTGGGGGCGGGAACTTTCTGGCGCCGCGCCCTTGCCGGGGAGAGCGGCATCGGGGCGATTGCTAATTTCGATAGCTCTCAATTCCGCGTCCAGATCGCCGGGGAATGCCGGGATTTCCGTCCCGAAGACTTCCTCGACGCGCGGAAGATGCGTCGCCTCGATCCCGTCGTCCACTTCGGCCTCGCTAGCGCCATCCTGGCGGCGCGCGATGCCGGACTGGACGTCTCGAAGGAAAACCCCTGGCGGGTCGGAGTGGCGGTCGGAAGCGGCATCGGGGGCCTCACCGAGATAGAAACCCAGCACCAGCGCCTGCTCGAGCGCGGGCCCTCCAAGATCTCCCCCTTCATGGTCCCGAAACTGATGATCAACGCCTGCGCCGGCGAAATCTCCATCGTCTTCGGCGTCAAGGGACCCAACCTCGCCGTCGCCACCGCCTGCGCCACGGGCACCCACGCCATCGGCGAAGCCTGCAACATGATCCGCCTCGGCTACGCCGACGTCATGCTCGCCGGTGGAACTGAGGCCGCCGTCACGCCCCTGGGCATGGGCGGCTTCTGCGCGATGAACGCCCTCTCCAGACGCAACGACGACCCCGCTGCAGCCAGTCGCCCCTTCGACCGCGACCGCGACGGCTTCGTCATGGGCGAGGGCGCCGGTATCATCGTGCTGGAGGAGATCCAGCACGCCCGCGCCCGAGGGGCGCGCGTCTACTGCGAAGTGGTCGGCTTCGGGATGAGCGGCGACGCCTCCCATATCACGGATCCGGACGAGGACGGCGAGGGCGCCCAGGCCGCCATGCGCGCCGCGCTCGAAGATGCGAGGCTCGATGGAGGGCGCGTAAGCTACATCAACGCCCACGGGACGAGCACCGTCAAGGGGGACATCTCCGAGACGCGCGGGATCAAGACGCTCTTCGGCGACCACGCCCGCCGAATCGCCGTCAGCTCCACGAAATCCATGGTCGGACACCTCCTCGGCGCCTCCGGCGGTGTAGAGGCGATCGCCGCCTGCCTGTCTGTCTTCACCGGAAAAGTGCATCCCACCATCAATCAGGAAAACCCCGACCCCGATTGCGATTTGGACTACGTTCCCAACGTCGCGCGCGATCTCGCCGTCGACGTCGCGCTGTCAAACTCCTTCGGCTTCGGCGGGCACAACGCGACCCTCGTCTTCGCCGCGTTCCGCGGATAGGCTTAATTTCCCTTCATCCTGTGGATGTGCGGGCGCTCTTGCGCGAGAGCTCCGCGCGGTAGAGCTCTTCAAGGCGCTGCACCATGACCTCCGCGCGGAACTGGTCGCGGAAGAGCTCGCGGCCCAGCTTGCCCATCGCGTCGCGGGCGGCACCGTCCCGGGCCAGCCTCACGATCGCGCGCGCGAGGCCCCCTATGTCCCCCGGTCGCACGAGGACCCCGGTCTTGCCGGGAAGGACCACCTCGGGCGCCCCGTCCAGCGCATAGGCGATCGCAGGCCGCCCCGACAGGAGCGCCTGCGGTAGGGCGCGCGCCAGCCCCTCACGCAAGGACGCATGCACG
>JAZDKG010000262.1:0-3135 GCA_043803205.1 Planctomycetota bacterium | reverse complement strand
GGCGATGCGCGCGCACGCGATGAGCGCGCACGCGAGGAGGGGGCCGGGAGGCTCCTCGAGGCGCCGTCTCGAGCTCCGGCTCGGGGGCCCCCAGGCGTCCAGAATGTTCCCTACAGCGCCATAGAGTACTAAGAAGACGCTTGACGGCCCTCCCGTCCGTCCATACCCTATAGAACTACTTATAGAGGGAGGCCCCCGTGGCGAAGCCGAAACCCACCTCACCCGAGCCGGCGGAGGTCCTCGAGCGCTGGGTCCTCTGCCCTGGCGTCGGCCGCGCCGTCTCAGACCCTCACGTCCGACGGCTGTACCCCTGCAAGACCGGCCTGATGACGAGGCCGTGCAACCTCTGCGATACGAAGCACATGTTCTTCGGCGACGCCTGGCGGACCTGCCCGCCGGCCGTCGCCACGGCGGAGCTGGAGCGGATGGCGAAGGGGAGCGGGCTGAAGCTGCTCATCTCCTCGACCATCGCCTTCCTTCGAAAGGAGTAGCGCCCGTGCCCAAGGTCATCGTCTACGACCAGCGGAAGACTTACCTGGCGACGCACGAGGTCGAAGAGGACGAAGCACGCGGCGTCGCCGAGGTCGTCGCCCGCCTCTACGGCGACGGCGAACACGGGACGACGTTCCTCACGAAGATCATCTGGCCAGAGGAGACGTCGATGAACGGAAAGACGGAGGTCGTCCGCCTCGCCGCCCCTGAGCCGGCGCCGCCCCCGGCGCCGGAGGAGGACCTCGACTCCGGCATGCCCTCCCCGTGGGGTGGCATGCCCTGGGTCGGCCAGGGGATGGTCGAGGAGCGCGCCCGCAAGGAGTCCCTCGAGGAGATGAAGCTTCGCGTCGAGCAGGAGCGGCTCCGCCACGAGTCGCGTCGGGCGGAGAAGGCGGAGGAGAACCGCGTCCTCGCCGAGATGCAGGCGAACTCGCAGCGCCTCTTCGCGGAGCTGAAATCTGGGGAGCGCCTGGAGCGCGCCCGGATCGAGAGCACGGAGAAGCTCGAGCGGGAGCGCCGCGAGGCCGAGGACCGGCGGTGGCAGCGGGAGCTCGAGGTCAAGCGCGAACTCGCCGAGAAGGATCTCCGTCTCCGCGAGGAGATCTCCCTGCGGGAGGCGAAGGCGTCCGCCGCGGCGACGTCCTCGAGCGACCGCATGCTGACCATGATCGCCGCCATCGCGACGCCGCTGGTGCCAGCCGTCGGGGGGATCATGAAACAGATGATGCAGAAGGAGGACGAGGTCGGGAAGCTGCTGTCGATGATGCAGGTGTTCAAGGAGCTGCAAGGCGACGGCAAGAGCACGCTCTCTGAAGTCGCCGAGCTCATCCAGGCAGCCTCCCCGACGCTGGCGGCGGGCCTCCAGGCCCTGGCGCCCCAGCGTCGCCCCGCGGCCCTCCCTGCCCCGAGGCCGGCGCCCGCCCTCCCCGCCGTCGGCCGCTCCCTCGCCGGCTTCTTCGCCGACGACTTCTTCCTCGTCGTTTCGGCGGCGTGGGCCCGCCACGAGGCGACGAGCGACCTCGCCGCTCGCCTCCTCGAGGACGGGCTCGTCGGCGAGAACGCCCTGCGCCTCTGCCAGGAGCTGACGGAGATCCCGCGGGGCAACGCCGGGCGGCTGACGCTCCTGCGTGACCTCGGGACCTACATCCCCGGCCTCGAGCTGAAGAAGTACGAGGCGGCCCTCAGCGACGACGCGAGCCGCGCCATGATCGAGGACCTCTTCGAGGAGCTCGCCGCCACTTCCGCCGCCGAGAAGGAGACGCCCGATGCCGAAGATGAACAGTAGCGTCCGCTGCGCCTACATGGACCGAAACTGCCTCGAGGAGCGCTGCACGGCCTGGATTGAGGAAGGCGGCGTCTGCGCCCGCGTCGAGAAGGAGACGTCCTTCGCGAGCGTCGCGACGCTCCTCGAGGGGCTCCTGGACGCGGCCTCGAGGAACCCGCAGGTCGTCGCCATGCTGGGGAACGTAGCGGAAGACGAGGAGGAGGAGGAGGACGAAGATGATAACGGGTAGCACCGACGCCGTGAAGATCGAGGAGATTGCGAACCGCATCGGCTCGGTCGTCGTCGCGATCAAGCGCATCGAGCAGATGCTCTTCGCGATCCTCAGCGCCAACGTCGGCTCGAGCGCCGCCGTGGAGTATGTCACCGCCGCGCGCGTCCACATCGAGGACTTCACCTTCGAGGGCGAGCCTGAGGACGTGCGAGGGAACATCCGAAGCATGGGGGCGCCGCCCTCGCTCGACGGGGCCGTCGTCGTGAAACTGGAGAGGGTAGAGTAAATGGACTGGACCAAGGTTCTCATCGACCTGGCGAACTCGAACGCCGTCGTCGCCCTGATCGGCGCCGGCGCCGTCGCGCTCCTGCGCTACCTCTTCATGAAGCGCCCCGAGTGGGAGGGCATCTTCGCCACCTACAAGCCCCTCCTGATCGACGCGGTACGCGCCGCGGAGCAGGCCATCCCTGACACGGCGGAGGGGAAGGCGGCACAGAAGGCCGACGCTGCGCTGAAGTACGTGCTGCGCGTCCATGGGTCGCTCCCCGGCTCCGAGGACGCCGTGAAGGCGGCCCTCGACAAGGCGCACGCAGCGGTCACGGCGAAAGGGCTCCCGCTGGGGGGTCTGTCACTGGCGGGGATCGTGCCCGAATGAGCGGGCCCAAGGGACTCCGGGAGACGGTCGCCGCGATGGCGACCGAGGATGAGCGGCTACGCGCCTCCCACGCCCTCGGCCTCATCCGATGCCCGGGGTGCGGGGACCTCACCGCCCACGCCTGGCCGACGACCCCGCAGAGGATCCGCTGCTGCCGGTGTGAGTACGACGAGTACTGGAAAGAAGGCCCGAAGTGAACCCCCTTGAGTGGGCCGTCTTCCTCGCCGCCGTTGCCGCCCTCGTCGGTGTCCTCTGGGCCGCCCTCGCGGCGCTCGTCCGCGCCGGGAGGGCGGACCTGGAGACGCGGCTCGAGTTCATGAAGACGGAGCGCGACGCCGCGCTCCTCGAGGCGGAACAGGCGCACGCCCTCGCAGAGAAGGCCGTCACGGCGGCGGGGAAGGGCGTCGAGGCGAGAGATGCTATCATCGCCGCCCTGCGGGAGCCGGACCAGGTGAAGCGGCGAGCCGCGCTGCTCGCGGAACTGGAGACGTG
>JAZDKG010000261.1:0-7592 GCA_043803205.1 Planctomycetota bacterium | reverse complement strand
GGGGCGCGGGCAGGGGGAGGGTGGTGCGGCGGGGGTAAGCGTGTCGGTGGCGCTCATGGGGGACCGTTCTTCTTGTGGCTTTTCGTGCGGACCCGGCCGGTGGATGAGGCGCTGTAAGGGAATGCGGACGTCGGCTTGGATGTGTGTGAGATCATGGCCAGCCCAAGGCACAGCTAGCCGGGTGGAAGTAGAATGCCCTTTCATCTTCGCGTTCTTGAACGTAAGATTCTGACTTTAGGGTTAGGCTCTCTTCTTGAGAGAGCCAGTTTGGAAGAAGGGCGGAAGGAGGTGCCCAAATGCAGAATAAGCCGTCCCATTCGATCGACCAATCGATAGAGATTCAGAGCCCTCGACGACAAGTAGCGTTCGCTATGCCGAAGCAAACCTGGGATTATCTGAAGGAAAGAATATCCAATCTCACTGAGCGGGTGAACCTCTTTCATAGCATTGGGATGAGTTGCGTCGGCGTCTTCGGATCAGCTCTGACCGCCGCTATAGTACAGCCCCGCAATCAATGGCTCTGGTCAGTGGTGGTTGTGGCAGGCGTAATAGGTGCCCTTTCAACGTGGTTTGGCTGGACGCAGAGAAACGTCCAACGTGTGGCGCGGTCGGAGATACTCACGGAGATGAACCTTTTTGAAAGGATGCTTACGCCAGAGGAAGAACCTCCAAGCGTGTCGACGACGCGGGCAGGCCGTCCCTCTGGCAGACTTGTGGTTATCAAAGCTGTCTACGGAGTCAAGGATGATATCACTGGAAATACGGGGAGGAATTGCAGGGACGTCACCGACGACGTCATGCGAGAGGTTCGTGGCGACAGGCTGGTTCTTCGTGTTTCCAACTCGCAGTTCGGGGATCCATGTATCGAGCAAGTGAAACATCTCTTGCTCCGCTATCAATATATGGGGGAAATGCATTCGACGTGGACGCTTGAGGGGCAAATGGCCTGTGTGCCGCCGATGGAGGATTTGGACGGGGATGACTACGTGAAGGTGCTTGACGGCCTTCCGGAAACGCCGGTTGCCTGTGAGAGGCAGAAGGAAGCGGGGGACATGGAGCTCTTCTATTTCCATTCTTTTGCGAGGGACAAGATACTAGCGTGTTTTCCTATGGAGAACAATCTCGCTGGAGAGGGTACAGTCGAAGCTTCAAGCAACTACAAGGGGCGCCCTCCGGAACATATTTTGTCGGGGCATCGCGATGGACATTCTTGGTGCTTGGACGGTGAGGTAGGCAGGCTCGAGGTCAAGTGGGACCGGGCTGTGCGATGCCGATACGCGCTTCTCATCAATCGGACTAGTACTTCGCACGCTGACGGATGGGGACGCGCCGGAATGTTCGTGAATGGGAAGCGTGTCTGTGTACTGAAACATGAGTTCTCTGGGAAGATGGTTCTTGTGGTCGACCTCGGGAAGCAACTAGAAGTGAGTTCGTTGAGGTTTGAAATTCAAGGACACACTTACCCTGGCTTGGCGGGATTAGAGCTGTTCCTTTAGGAGGGGCTATACGGAGTAGGAGGAAGGAGCTGATTATGGGACAAGCCGTTGACGCATCGCTTCTGGAGACGATCACGCGGACGATCGTGGAGCGTTTCTCTCCACGCAGAATCATCGTGTTCGGGAGCTGGGCGAGGGGGGAGGCGGGGCCGGACAGCGACGTGGACGTGTTTGTCGAGATGGAGACGGACAAGAGGCCGCCGGAGAGGGCGATCGAGGTGAGCTCGGCGTTCGGACTGCGGCCATGGGGGTTGGACGTAGTGGTGTATACCCCGGCGGAGGTTAAGAAGTTCCGGGGGGTGAAGGGGACGCTTCTCGAGATGATCGAGGCGGAAGGGAAAGTGGTGTATGAGCGGGGGTGAAGCGGGCACGGGAGAAGCGCGGGAAGAAGAGAAGATTCTCCCGCAGAGACGCTGAGGCGCAGAGGAAGGAAGGGGCAAGACGGACGCGACGAAGCGCGTCCCTCCGAAGGACAGTTGAGGGCGGGGGGATCAGAGGCCGGCGGTTTTGCGGAGGAGCGAGGCGCGGTCGGTCCGTTCCCAGGTGAACTGTTTCAGGTTGCGACCGAAGTGTCCGTGGGCGGCGGTGAGGCGATAGATGGGCCGCTTGAGGTCGAGTTCTTCGATCATGGCGGCGGGGCGGAAGTCGAAGCAGCGCTGGACAAGGCGGGCGAGGTCCGAATCGGGGAGGACGCCGGTGCCTTCGGAGTGGACGTAGACGGCGAGGGGTTTGGCGACGCCGATGGCATAGGCGACCTGGATCTCGCAGCAGCGGGCGAGGCCGGCGGCGACGACGTTCTTGGCGACGTAGCGGGCGTAGTAGTTGGCGCTGCGGTCGACCTTGGAGGGGTCTTTGCCGCTGAAGGCGCCGCCGCCGTGGCGTCCCCATCCGCCGTAGGAGTCGACGATGATCTTGCGTCCGGTGAGGCCGCAGTCTCCCTGGGGGCCGCCGACGACGAATTTCCCGGTGGGGTTGACGTGGTAGATGGTGCGCGAGTCGAGGAGCCTGCTGGGGAGGGCGGCGCGGATGACCTTATCGATGACGTCCTTGCGGATGGTCTTGTGAGAGGCGGAGGCGAGGTGCTGGGTGGAGACGACGACGGTGTGAATGCGCACGGGGACGCCGTCCATGTATTCGACGGTGACCTGGCTTTTGCCGTCGGGGAGCAGGTAAGGGATGAGGCCGGAGCGGCGGACCTCGGCGAGTTTTTCGCAGAGGCGATGGGCGAAGAGGATGGGGGCGGGCATGAGCTCGGGGGTCTGATTGCAGGCGAAGCCGAACATGAGTCCCTGGTCGCCAGCACCCTGCTGTTTTTTGCCCTTTGGGGTGACGCCTCGGGAGATGTCGGGGGACTGGCGGTCGAGCATAACCTGGACGCCGCAGGTCTTGTAGTCGAAGCCCATGGAGGAGTCGCAGTACCCGATGTCCTTGACGGCGTTGCGCACGATGTCGGGGATGTAGACTTGAGCGGTGGTGGTGATTTCGCCGGCGACGACGACGACGCCGGTCTTGACGAGGGTTTCGCAGGCGACGCGGCCATTGGGGTCCTGGGCGAGGATGGCGTCGAGGATGGCGTCGGAGATCTGGTCGGCCATCTTGTCGGGATGGCCCATGGTAACGGACTCGGAGGTGAAGAGGAGTTTACCCTTATTCACGCGGCGGCTCCTTTCGGGGGACGTTGAGGAGGGATTCGATCATGGCGAGGTAGCGTTCGGTAGCGCCTTTCTGGGTCTGGAGGACGCGGCGGGCGTTGTCACCGATCCGGCGGCGCATCTCCGGTTTGAGGAGAAGCTCTTCGACGCGGCGGCGCAGGGCGTCCTTGTCGGCCACTTCGACGGCGGCGTCCCGGGCGAGGAGGAGGTCGGCGCTCTGACGGAAGTTTTCGACGCGGGGGCCGAAGAGGACCGGTTTTCCGTGGGCGGCGGGCTCGAGGATATTCTGTCCGCCGCCGCCGCAGAGGCTTTTTCCGACGAAGACGACGTCACCGCAGGCGTAGATTTTGGCGAGTTCGCCGATGGTGTCAAGGAGAATGACATCGGCGGGCTCAGGCTGCGGGAGCGAAGTGCGGGCGGCCCAGCGGACGCGTCGGGAACGCAGGACTTCCTTCACTTCGTCGAAGCGCTCGGGATGGCGGGGGGCGAGGAGGAGCCTGAGCTTGGAGAAGCGCGGATGCAGGTCCTGGAAGAGGTCGAGGAGGATTTCCTCTTCGCCGGAGAAGGTGCTTCCTGCGATGAGGAGGAGATCGTCGGGGGCAAGGTTTAGCTCGGCGCGGAGGGCGGGGCCGAGGGAGTCGTCGCGGAGGTCGGGGAGGGAGTCGTATTTGGTATTGCCCGCGACGACGATGCGCTCGGGCGGGATACCGAGGTCGAGGAGACGGCGGCGGTATTCTTCATTCTGGACGCCCCAGAGGCTGACGGCGTCGAAGGCGTGGCGGAAGGCGAAGGCGAAGCGCCGATAGGAGCGGGCGGACTTGTCGGAGATGCGCCCGTTGGCGAGGAGGACGGGGATGCGGCGGGAGCGGGCCTCGGCGAGGAAGTTGGGCCAGAGCTCGAGCTCGACGAGTACGACGAGGGAGGGGCGGACGGCGTCGAAGGCGCGGCGGACGGCCCAGCTCAGGTCGCAGGGGAAGTAGATGACGGGCGGGCCGCCGGTGCGCGAGGAGGCGAGATCGAAGCCGGTGCGGGTGGTGGCGGAGAGGAGGACGTCGAAGTCGGGGTGGGCGTCGCGGAAGCGGCGGACGAGGCTTTCGACGGCGAGGAATTCGCCGACGCTGACGGAGTGGAACCAGACGCAGGGCCGGCAGCCGGGACGGCGGGGGATTCGCCCGAGTCGCTGGGCGAGGCCCCGTCGGTATTTGCCCGTGGTGAGGGATCGGTAGAGGAGGAGGGGGGCGAGGAGGAGGAGGCCGGCGAGGTAGAGGGCGTCGAAGAGGATGGTCAGACGTTTCGGCCGCAGCACTTTTTGTATTTCCTACCGCTTCCGCAGGCGCAGGGGTCGTTGGGGCCGACCTTGGGCGCCTTGTGTTTGAAGGGCTCGGGTTTTTCTTCGGAGGCGGCGGCCGCGCGCGCGGCGCGCTTCTGGGATTCGAACTGGGCGAGCTCGTCGTGGCGCTCCTCGGCGACGGACCAGGTGGAGCGCAGGCCCGAGGCGTCCTCGACGCGGTGGAGGCGGAAGAGCATGCGGGAGACGTCGTTGCTCCAGGAGTCGGTCATCTGCTGGAAGAGCTCCCAGGATTCGCGCTGGAATTCGAGGCGGGGGTCTTTCTGTCCGTAGGAGCGCAGGCCCACGGCGCGCTCGAGCTGGTCGATCGCGTGGAGGTGGTCCTTCCACTTGACGTCGAGGGTGCGCAGGAGGAGGAAGCGCTCGATCTCGCGCATCTCGTCGGGGCCGACCTCGGCCTCCTTGGCGGCGTAGGCGCGCTCGACTTCGGCGAAGAGGAACTGTTCGAGGTCAGGGCGGGACTTTCCTTCGAGGGCGGGGGGCTGGAGGGGGAGGGCGAACTGGGCGGCGGTCCATTCGGCGAGGCCCTTGAGGTCCCAGGAGTCGGGGCGTTTTTCGTCGGCGCAGTAGAGGTCGACGGCGCCGGCGAGCTGGTCGGCGCACATATCGAGGAGGGTGTCCTTGAGGCCCTGGCCGGCGAGGATTTCGCGGCGCTTGGAGTAGATGTCGGCGCGCTGTTTGTTTTTGGTCTCGTCGTATTCGAGGAGGTTTTTTCGGATGCCGAAGTTGAATTCCTCGGTGCGTTTCTGGGCTTTTTCGATGGAGCGGGTGACGAGGCCGCTCTGGAGGTCGACGCCGTCGCCCATGCCGAGCTTGGAGAGGATGCCCTTGAGGCGCTCGCCGCCGAACTTTCGCATGAGGTCGTCTTCGAGGGAGAGGAAGAACTGGCTTGAGCCGGGGTCGCCCTGGCGGCCGGCGCGTCCGCGGAGCTGGTTGTCGATGCGGCGGGCCTCATGGCGCTCGGAGCCGAGGACGTGGAGGCCGCCGAGGCCGGCGACGCCTTGCCCGAGGACGATGTCGGTGCCGCGTCCGGCCATGTTGGTGGCGATGGTGACGTTTCCGGGCTGGCCGGCCTTGGCGATGATCAGGGCTTCGCGCTCGTGCTGTTTGGCGTTGAGGACCTCGTGGGGGACGCCTTCGCTTCGGAGCATCGAGCTGAGGAGTTCGCTCGTTGCGATGGAGGCGGTGCCGACGAGGAGGGGCCTGCCGAGGGCGTGCATGCGGGAGATCTCGCGGACGACCGCCTCGTATTTTTCTTTCTGGGTAAGGAAGATGACGTCGGAGAGGTTGGAGCGGCGGAGGGGCAAGTTCGTGGGGATGACGACGACCTCTAGACGATAGATCTTGTAGAATTCGGTCTCCTCGGTCTTGGCGGTGCCGGTCATGCCGGCGAGCTTTTTGTGCATGCGGAAGTAGTTCTGGAAGGTGATGGTGCCGAGGGTCTGGTTCTCCTGCTTGATCTTGAGGCCTTCCTTGGCTTCGACGGCCTGGTGGAGGCCATCGGACCAGACGCGGCCCTCCATGAGTCGGCCGGTGAACTCGTCGACGATGACGACCTGTCCGTCCTTGACGATGTAGTCGCGGTCGAGCTTGAAGATCCTGTGGGCGCGGAGGGCCTGGTCGATGTGGTGGGGCCAGTCCATGTTGCGGCCTTCGTAGAAGGAGCCGACGCCGGCGAGCTCCTGGGCGCGGGTGATGCCCTCCTCGGTGAGGACGACGCGGCCTTCCTTCTCCTTGACCTCGTAATGCTCGGTTTCCTTGAGGCGTTTGGCGACGCGGTCGGCGAGGTAGTATTTGTCGGTGCTCTCGTAGGCGGGGCCGCTGATGATGAGGGGGGTGCGGGCCTCGTCGATGAGGATGGAGTCGACCTCGTCGACTATGGCGTAGTTGAGCTCGCGCTGGACGCAGCGGGCGGGGTCGATCTCCATGTTGTCGCGGAGGTAGTCGAAGCCGAACTCATTGTTCTGGCCGTAGGTGATGTCGCAGCGGTAGGCGGCCTGTTTTTCTTCGGAGGGGGTGCGTGCCTGGATGACGCCGACGGAGAGGCCGAGGGCCTCGAAGACGGGGCCCATCCAGTTGCGGTCGCGGCGGGCGAGGTAGTCGTTGACGGTGACGATGTGGACGCCTTTGCCGGGAAGGGCGTTGAGGTAGGCGGCAAGGGTGGCGACGAGGGTTTTGCCTTCGCCGGTGACCATTTCGGCGATCATGCCGCGATGGAGGGCGACGCCGCCGAGGATCTGGACGTCGAAGTGGCGCATGGCGACGTGTCGGCGGGCGCTCTCGCGGACGACGGCGAAGGCTTCGGGGAGGAGGTCGTCGAGGGTTTCGCCTTTGGCGAGACGGTCGCGGAACTCGTCGGTCTTGGCGCGCAGCTCGTCGTCGGAGAGGGGCTTCGCGCGATCCTCGAGGACGTTGACCTGGTCGACGATGGGGGCGATCTCGGCGAGGATCTTCTCGTTGCGGTTGCCGAAGATCCGCTGGAGGAGCGCAAGCGCTTTATCAGAAAGGGTTTCGAGCATCCGAACTGAACTCGTCTCTCAGAGGGGGAAATCCTCAGTAATTGTAAGGGTTCACATGGGGGGGAAGTCAAGGCAAAAGGGCTGGGGAAGAGGTGGTAGGTGGTAAGTGGTAGAGTGGTAGAGGGGGGACGAATGACGAAGCACGAATGACGAATGACGAAGAGGGTCAAGGGACAAGGGACGAGGGACAAGGGGGGAATGACGAAGCAGAAATGACGAAGCGGCCGCGTTCGTACGGAGCGTCGAAGGCTTTGTGGCTCATGTAGGTTTCGTCCAGTCTCTAAGGGTTCCGTCACGCCTTGGCGAGGTCGGGGGCGATGGCGCTGAAGCAGAGGACGAGGCCTTTGGGGCCGGAGGCGGAGGAGGCGATGGCCATGGCGCCGACGATCTCGTCGGGGGTTGCGCCCGCCTTGAGGGCTTCGGGGACGTGGTACTTCACGGCTAAGGGATAGCAGCTAGCGGTCTGGGCGGCGATGTAGACGAGCTGCTTGGTTTTCTCGTCGAGGGGCGCGAGGGACATGATCTTCTCGATGGAGCCTGAGACGGCGGCGGCGATCTGGGGGTACTGCGAGAGGAA
>JAZDKG010000260.1:0-2517 GCA_043803205.1 Planctomycetota bacterium | reverse complement strand
GGCGCCGCGATCTCGGCGTGCGTGGATGGGTAGGTCGTTACGACCGCGATGTCGATGTCGGGCCGCTCGACGTAGCTCCGCCAGTCGGTCCCCCATTCCGTCGCCCCAAGCTCCTTCGCTAGTGCTTGCGCGCGTTCTCCGTTCGTGTCCACCGTCGCGCCGACCGTAGCGCCCGGAAGCCCCGCCAGCGCCCGCCCGTGCGCCGATCCCATCGCTCCGCACCCTACGATCACCGCCCGCAGCTTCTTCACCCCTGTTCTCCTTTCCTCGCCTGATCGCCCAAGCCGTTCCTTCCCGGGCCCCGATCAATCGGCGCCCCTCATGCCTTCCCGTTGAGGTCCCTCGGCGCGTACGGGATCCGGGGGACGAGCACGAGCGTGAAGAGCAGACGCAACACCACCGACGCTAAGAAGAGGACCTGGAACCCCCCCAGGCTCACCCATCCCGCCGATATCCGGCTCTCCCCGAAGAACCGCAGCACAATGCCCGCCGCCAGCACCCCTAAGCCCCCCGCTAGGCTCCCGAGGCTTGTTGAGACCGCCACGTACATCGCCCGCCCGTCCGCCGGCGGCACGCGCGTGATGAGCTTGTTCGCCGCCGTCGTCGCGGCGGTGCTCGCGACCCCTCCCGTGAGACTTGCCGCCCCCAGCCACCAGAGCGCCGTCGCAGGGGTCGCAAAAAGCCAGAAGCCCGGCAGAAGCGCCCACCCTATCTGCCCCCAGTAGAGCACCCTCTTCACGCCCACGCGGTCCACAAGCTTCCCGGACCATCCCCCCGTGGCCAGGCTCCCCACAAGGGTGAAGCTCGTCAGCACGATCGTCCCCCCCAGGAAGTTCTCCCCGATCCCAAGGTCCTTCAGCACGTAAAGGGTCGCTAACGCCCCCCCCAGAGTCATGCTGAACGTCCAGCACATGTTGAAGGTGAGCCACGGACGGAAGGCCTTGTCCCGGATCGGTTCAACCACCCGCAGCCAGAAGTGGTTGCGCTTGGGCACCACCATCTTGGGCTCCGGGATCGTCCCGTGGATCACGAGATCCAGGATCCCCACAACGGTCGCGAAGACGAAAAGCCCTACGGTGACCTTGATCTTGTGGTCCGCGGAAACCCGATCCACAAGAAGCCCCGCCGGCACCACCACCGCGATCACGCACAGCGCGATCCACGCGGCCCGTCGCCCCCAGAAGCTCCCGTGCTCTCCCTCCGGGATGATGTCCGCTAGCCACGACCACCAGGGCGGCGACGCCATGTTCCCCAGAACATTCGAGATCACGATCGCTAGGATCAGCACCGCCCCCGCGTGGGGCCACCCGCTTCGCCATAGCCACAGCGATACCAGGATCCCCGCTAGACGCAGCGCGCGGTCCCCCACGGCGAACGAGAACCAGATGAGCTTGCGCTTCCCCGTCCGCTCCGTGAGGAGCGCCGACAGGCACTGCGCCGCGATCACCCACGACGAGATCCCCCCCATGATCCCCCACTGGAACGGCGTAAGCCCCACCTGCATCCCGAAATGCACGAAGAAGATGTCGCTGATGAGAACCGCCCAGATGTTTCCCATCGCACCTGTGTAGGTGTGTTTTGTCATGATGCTCGGAAGCTCCCAGGGGTGGACCACCCGCTGGGCGAAGTACCTCCGAGGCGTGAATCGCCCGCGCACCGAGAGGGCCTCGCTGCCGGATGAAATGCTCATGGCTTCTCGAAAAACAATAAGGCGGTCACCCGACCCGCCGGGAGTGGCGCAACCGTCTGGGCTATTCTATCGTCAGGTTGCCATTATACCTGTAGCGGCCTGCTCGGCAATCTGGTCATTGCGGCGGCCCCGGCTTCCCCCTATACTGGCGCCGCTTTCCTCGACTTGCTCCGAGGCTCGCAAGCGGAGGCTGCGATGCTCAAGGCCCCCCGTGGCACCAAGGACATCCTCCCCGAAGAGGTCGCCAAGTGGCGAAAGCTCGAGGACACCGCCCGCGCCGTCTTCGAATCCAACGGCTACGGCGAAATCCGCACCCCCATCTTCGAGCTCACGGGCCTCTTCACCCGCTCCATCGGCGAAACCACCGACATCGTCGAAAAAGAGATGTACACCTTCGCCAAGGCCCAGGACAAGGAGAGCATCACCCTGCGCCCCGAGGCCACCGCCCCCGTCGTGCGCGCATACGTCGAGCACAGCCTCTTCAAGTCCAAAGCCTTCCGCAAGTTCTATTACATCGGCCCGATGTTCCGCTACGAGCGCCCCCAAGCCGGCCGCCAGAGACAGTTCCACCAGCTCGGCGTCGAAGCCCTCGGCTCCTGTGACCCTCTCCTCGACGCCGAAATGATCCTCATTACTCAGGAAATCCTCCGCCGGGTCGGCGCCGGCGCAACCCACGTCAAAATCAATAGTTGCGGATGCCCCGCCTGCCGCCCCGCCTGGCGCGCCCGCCTCAAGGACGAGCTCGCCGGCGCCCGGGGCGCCCTCTGCCCCGACTGCCTCCGCAGATACGAACGAAACGTCTTCCGAATCCTTGACTGCAAGAACCC
>JAZDKG010000259.1:0-2213 GCA_043803205.1 Planctomycetota bacterium | reverse complement strand
CTGCGCGGATAGCCCGCCCGCGCCGTCCACACCTGCCACGCGCACAAGCTTTCGTTCTTCTGGGGGTTCGGGAAGAACTGCCTTATCGCGATCGACCTCGGCGCGATCCCCTCCTCCCCTTCCACCGCTGCCGTCCATCGCACCTCCCCCTCCGCGACACGCCAGCTCTCCTCCACCCGAAAAGGCGCGCCCGGATACCTCTTCGTGAACCGCACTTCGTCGGGCAGCACCTCCGCCTTCACCGACGAAGCGATTCCCCCGTCCGTCGGTAGCTCGATCTCCGAGTAGGACCGCCTCTCCAGGTCGTCCACGATCTCCAAGTGAAACGGGATCATGTTCATCCTGCCCACCGTGGCGCGCTCCCCCTCAAGCCTGACGGCGCATCCCCTCCTCGTGTCGAATCCGAGCCTGAATTCCCCCTGAAACCGCAGCTCATGATCCACCCGCAGGCCGCTCCACAACTCCATCGGCGTCTTCATCGGTGCCCTTCTCCTTCTTCGCGTAATGCCCGCTCCTGCCCCTAGAGCCTATCCGAATAACAGGGTCGCGCGCGTTGGGAGCGCCGAGAGGTCGGATGCAAGGCGCGACGACGTAGACGTATCAAAGGGTCGATGCGTCGAGGAGGCGCAACGCGGCGGACGGCCTCTCGCCGCCCCAACCCTCCGGGCCGCGGGTGGTTGCGTTCCCGCCTTGCGGGATCGCTCGTCGTTGTCGTGTCTCATTTCTGACACGCCTGCCTCCTCGCTCCTTGGCCTGCTCGTCCCGCGACTGCGGGACCTCGCGGCGCACACGGCCCTGTTATTCGGACAGGCTCTTAGCTGTGGTCCAGCATGAAAAGTGGGAAATAGAACGGGAACAACTCTTCCAACGCTGCGGACATGGGCGCCGGCCGTTCCGCGTGCGCTCCGAATACCACCCCGGTGAATTCCCTGAGCGTCATCTCAAGATGCGGCTCGATGAACTCGTCCCCCAGCGTGAGCGTCCCTCTACTGAACTCGAAGCTCATCCGCTCCTTCGTGCCGCTGATCGCTATCGAGAACCTCCTCGCCGCACCCGCGTTACGGGCAACGAGCCGGCTCGAGATCTTCCCCATGAACCCCCGCGCGTCGTTGATCCGGATCATCATGTTCCCGCCCGCGCCCGGCTGCCGGCGGTCACGCATTCTCCTGTCAACCGCGTCGCCGAGAACGGAAGGCGTGAGGTTCGCGTGCGCGCTCAAGGTCGCTCCATCCTCAAGCTCGGCAAGCGCATGGTTCACAAGCGTCTCGACTGCTGGCGTCTTCCCGCCCGCCTCGAGTAACCCCGGCTTGTTGACCGCCCGGCTCACCAAGAGATACCCCGCCGCCCTCCCCCGCTCGAGCGCGATCAGCGTCTCCATCTTGGGCAGACTGAAAAGGACCGGATACTCTCCCCTCGCGCGCAGCACCCCATACACGTCCCGTTCGTGCATCGCCTGGATCTCTTCGATGTGCTCCCGCCTCTCAGGGCCGTATCGGACGACCTCGAAATCGCCCTTCGGGAAGAGGTTCGCGTCTTCCCGCCTGCACGGATACACCCACCCCTGCGGGCGCACCGCCTGGTAGTCTGCCTTCTCGTAGAATGGAAACGTCCGAACATCCGTCCACAGCGCCGAGAGGTCGACGCCCTCCAGCGTCATCTTCTCGACGCAGCTCCTGAGACACGCCGAACCGTACCCCTTCTTGCGATGCTCCGGCGCCGTCGCCGTGGGTGAAATGATCCCGATGGAGAATCGGGAGTTGCCCAGCGCCACCTCCCGCACGATGAACGGCACCACCGACGCTAGCTTCCCTCCCGCCTTGATGATCCGCACGTTCTCGAGGTTCGCGTCCCGATAGACGAGCGGGTAATCCGTGAGGAGGCTCTGCGACTTCCCCGCCCGCATCTCCGCGTCGACTAGGGCGATCATCTCCGCCAGCTCCGCCTTGGCGCACGCCCGCGGCCCTTCCATGTCGCTCGCGCTCATGCCTCTTCCCCCTCCTCCGCGACATACACGCAATAGAGCATCGGTGACGATCGCTCCGGCTGGTACGGATTCGTGTCGCCGTTCGTGCGGAAATGGACCCGCAGCTCCACCGGCTCGCGAATCTCTTTCCCGATCGATTCCTGTCCCTTCCACCGCACCGGCTGGAAGAGCCCCGGCTCCGTGCACGTGACGCAATCCTGCGCCGAATATCCCGGGAGCGCCCGCCCGC
>JAZDKG010000258.1:0-47317 GCA_043803205.1 Planctomycetota bacterium | reverse complement strand
GCAGTTCGCGGCGTCGGGGGACGGGATCAAGTGGTGGAGGCCTTTCCCGCGGAAGCCCTGCCTGCGCAACGGGCCGCTGGGGGACTACGGCAGCGGGATGATCTGGCCCACGCGGACGCTCGTGGAACACAAGGGGCGACTGCACATCTACTACGGGGCGCTGGACGCTCTGCATGGAGACATTTACGCGCGGGGCGAGACGGCGCTGCACTTTCACGGAGCGTGGTGCGGGGCGAGCTGGGAGATGGGCCGCCTGTGGGCGGCGGTGTCGGCGGAGGGAGGACTGTGTTACGGGTACCTCACGACGCAGGCGGCAGACGTCGCGGGGAAGAGGCTGCACCTCAACGCCGCCACGTTCCCGGGCGGACGAATCGAGGCGGAGCTTCTCGGCAAGTCGCTCAAGTCACTACCCGGATTCGCCCGGAAGGACTGTCGGCCTTTCCAGGGGGACGGTAAGGCCGTTCCGATCACATGGAAGGGGAAGTCCGTGTGCCCGCGGGACGGCGTACACCTGCGGCTGTATCTGACGAAGGCGAAGCTGTACGGGTACGAATGGGGCTAGTCGGGGCCCCTACTTGCTTTGCCTTTCGTCCCTCATGATCTTGTCAAGAGCATGCCGGCTTCTTGCATCGAGCGCAGGAGGGTGATGTTCCGCGAGTATCTTCGCGACCATTTCCCATACGCGGTCGGTCATGCGTTTTCGGGAGTCGGCGGCCCACTCGCCGTATCGTCGACGATCCATGAGGCGCGGGAACCAGAATTCTCTCCTGAAGTTGTCGGCGGTGTGGTCCAGCGTGAGGTAATCTCCCCCTTTGGCGCCTTCCGCGATCACCTTGGCGGCCAGTGTATCGTCATCGACGCGGATCCCCCGCGCAACGTGACGCGCCATCCCGATCAGCTCGTCGCACATGACCAACTGTCCCAGGGATCCGGTCATGGCGGACTCGATGAAGCCCACATCATGGACGAGATCGGCGCGGCTCAAGGCGGCGATGGCGACGGAGAGGGTCGCCTCTGCGGCGGCCTGCTCGTCCAGAAGCTTCGCGTCCGTGCAGCCGGCGGTGCTGAACATCGGCAAGCCAAGGTGACGGGCGACATCCGTGGCGGCGGCCGACAGCAAGGACAGTTCGGGGGCGCCGTAGCTCAGGATCGTCGTTCGCATATCCAGGATGGAAACCACGCCCCCGACGACCATCGGAGCGCCTTTCCGGACAAGCTGGCACAGGACAAGTCCGCTGAGGGTCTCGGCCAAGTTCTGGACGAGGACGCCGGCAAGGGTCGCCGGCGCCGTAGCGCCAGCGATCGGACAGGGGGTGTAGACGATCGGTATCCGGTGCGTCGCGCAGTAGATCAGCTTCTGCGACGCCTCGGCGGAGTGCCGGAGAGGAGACGTCGGCTCCGCATAGAAGATCATAAAAGGCTCGAGCTCGGACTTTTCCGCGGAGCCTTTGATGGCCGCGCACATCCGGTGGAGAAGGGACAGGGCATCCTGGCTGAATGACCAACTCATGATGGGCTTTGTGGTTTCCCGGACCATCGCATCAAATTCGTGAACGTCGGCGCGGTTCTGAGGGACGTCGCTCACGCTGCCCAGGGACATCACATAGTCAATATTGGGCAAGGCATCGCACACGCGGGCCGTAAGGGCGGCGTCACGCTTAAGAAAGGGGCGGCGCTCCTTCGTCACGGGGTCGATGAAATTGGGGCAGGTGGGACCGGGGCCGAAGTAGGCGCGTCCCGATCCCACTTCGACAGCAGGCTTTCCTTCCCGGGTAAACAGCGTGAAGCGTCCCGGAGCGAGGGCGATCATCTCGTGAACCAAGGCGGGAGGAAAGAGGACCCGGATTCCATCCTCGATCCGGCAGCCGGCCGTCTTGAGGATTCGAAGGGCTTCGGGCTCCCAGAAGCGGGCCCCGACCCGGTGAAGCAAATCAACCGCCGTCGAGACGATGCGGGCGCACTCGTCGTCCGTCAAGACGGCGAACATGACGCCGGCGGCGTCACGGACACTGCCCTGGTTTCGCTTTCTCTGCATCATCGCCGTAGCCTCCTTTCGCGCGATCCTATATTGTCCGGAGTGGGGATCAACGCCAAATACCGGCCTGATGCGTTAACGAGAAACAGGGGAAAGCCATGCCAAGACACAGGCAGGGAGAAAGGGAGCAGTGAATGGGGGTGGGGACTCGGGACAGGAGGAGGCTACCTGAGGCTGCCGACGACGGGCTCGCTCTGGGCGGCGGTGAGTGCGGCGATGCGCTCCTCGGCGGTCCTGCGGATGGTGTCGACGGGGAGGGAGAGGGCGGCCTGGTAGAGCTCGCGGGCCTGGTCGACGCGACCGGAGTCAGCGAGGAACTGGGCGGCATCATCGACGCGGTCGAAGCGCTCCTCCATGCGCAGAAGGGCCTCCTGCCGGAGCTTGGCGAGGCGTTGCGTCCAAGCGGAATCGGTGTAGCGGCCTCCCAAGGTATCCAGCTTGCGATAGAAGGCGGCGAGGGCGGATAGGGACCTTGCGCGTCCGAGCTCTTCCTCGAGGTAGACCGTCTCGCCTTGCGCGGGGGGCGCAAGATCCGCGGAAAGCGCAGCGTCATCGCCGGCGGTCTCGCGGAGCGGCGCAGGGGAACGATGATCGCGAAGCGTGTAGAAGACCATGAAGCCCAGGAGGAGCGCCGCCGCGGTGCTCCAGACAATCCACTGGCGGACGAGACGCCTGCGAGCGCGGCGCTGGCGCTCTCGATCATCGCGGGACTTCTGCGAGGGCTGGGCAAGGAGGATCTCCACGGAGGGAGGGTCGCCCGGGCCTTCGGCGTCGTCGAGGAAGGCGAACATCCCCGGGAGGACGGGCTCCTCGCCTCCCATGACCCGCTCGAGGTCCTCCGCCAGCGCCAGCGCGTCCTGATAGCGCGCGGCGGGGTTCTTATGGGTCATCTTCTCGACGACCATGCAGACGGCTTCGGGGAGATCGGCGACGATGGACTTGGGGCTGGGGACGGAGGCGTCGTCGCAGTGCTGCTGAATGATCTCGAGCGACGTCCCCTCGTACGGGGTGGTGCCGGTGAGGAGGTAGAAGTAGGTGATCCCGAGGGAGTAGATGTCGCTGCGGGCGTCGACGTTCTTCCCGCGGCATTGCTCGGGGGACATGTAGGCAGGGGTGCCGATGGCGCTTCCGGCGATGGTGATCTGACGGTGGTCGTGGGCGAATTTGGCGAGGCCGAAGTCGGTGACGTGGATGGAGCCGGCGCGACCGATAAGGATGTTGCCGGGCTTAATGTCGCGGTGGATGACGCCGGCCTCGTGGGCGACGTGGAGGGCACGGGCGACGGCGGCAACGACCTTCGTGGCGTCCTTGACGCTCAGGCGCTTCTCGCGGGTGACGCGAGAGCGCAAGGATTCGCCGTCCACGTACTCCATGGCGATATAGCGCAGGCCGTCGATCTCGCCGACATCGAAGACGGAGACGATCGCGGGGTGATGGATGCGTGCGACCGCCTTGGCCTCGCGCAGGAAGCGGGCGAGGGCGGCGCTGTCGGGGGCGAGGCCGTCGTTGGGAAGGATCTTGAGGGCGACCTTGCGATCGAGACGGGTGTCGAGGGCGCGGTAGACGGAGGCGGTGCCGCCTCTTCCGAGGCGCGCGACGATTCGGAAATGGCCGACGGTGCGGCCGAGGAAACGATCCTTGGACTGGTCGGTCTCGCCGACGGCGGAGCCAATGGGCAGGACCTCAACATCTCCGCCGCAGTGCTGGCAGTGGTACGTCTTCTCCGGGTCGAACTTCCGGACGCCGAACTTGCGTCGGCAGGAGCGACAGCGGACAACGCACTCGCAGACGGAGGCGAGGAGGGAACGGATCTCGTCGACCGCGAGGAGGCCCTGGGCATAGAGGTATTCGCCGAGGTTTCGGAACCGCTCCGAACGGTCAAGAGCAACAAGCGCCGCATTGACCTCCTCCTGAGAGAGGAGGCCCCGGGAGACGACCAGTTCGGCCAGTTCCTCGTCGTTCTTTCGGGGCATGGATACCTCCGGCTCGGTTGAGGGGATGATTTCGAGAGAGATATCGGCCGGATGAGGTCGGAACTGAAAGGAAAGGGGGGGAGCCGTCACAGGGCGCGATTGAGCAGTCGGACGCAGGACTTGATACGCGAGAGGGCTGCGAAGGGGTCCTCGACGTCCCAGACGGCGAGGGCCTTATTGTTCGCAAGCAGAGGCTCAGCCGCGAGTTCGGACCGACGGGGGAGGGTGTCGGCCAGCAGCGTGCCCGGAATGGGGGAGTACTCACATAAGCCGATGCGCGCGCCAAGGGAGTGGACGAAGTCGCAGGAGTCGAGGACCTCACTCTCCGGTATCCCGGCTATCCCCACAAGGAGGTAGACGGAGACCCGCGAGCGATCGAACCCGGCGCGTTCGAGGCGCTCCAAGGCGGAGGCGAGGTCGCCACGGGATACCTTGCGGTCGCGGAGCCGGGAGCCAATCCCTTCGAGAGCGAGGCGGATAGTACAGGCGTTGGCGGCACAGAGGAGATCGGCGATTTCCTGGTCGATAAAGCGCGCATGGAGCCCATTGGGGAAATGAAGGCGCAGACGCGGCAGGCGGCGGGCGAGGAGGCGCAACAAGGACTTGGCGCGCGTATCAGAATGCACGAGGAAGGCGTCATCGAAGAAGGCAACATCGCTGGCGCCCGTGATGGAGACGAGTCGGGCGATCTCGCAGGCGACCTCCTCGGCATTGCGCTCGATGAAGGAGGGAGACAGGAGGGACGACGCACAGTAGTCGCAACGGAAGGGGCAGCCGAAGGAGGAAAGGACGCCCAGGGAATGCACGGGCGCAAGGAGATGATAGGCGGGGGCCGGCCAGCCCGCGGGGTCGGGCGCAACCGGGAGGCCGATGCCAAGGTGCTTCCGGGCCATGGGTGGCAAAGCAAGGTGCGCGGGGCCACGGAAGAGACCTCATCCGCACCTGAAAGCCTCCGCGCGTGATCGGGGTAGATTGTGGGGTAGAGACCCCCGAGGAGGACGGGGGTGCGACGGAACAGAGATCGAAGGAGGCGGATCGTCTCGATAACGCCGGGGTACCAATAGGTCATGGAGCTTGTGACGAGGATCGCGTCGAACGGGCCAAGCGGCGCAAGACGTTCACGCAGGACGTCCGGGGGCACGCCATAGCGGCGGTATTTCCGAGGAACGTCTCGCAAGGGAGCAGGCCTGGGAATCTCCTCGCGCGGAAAGGCGCCATCACCAAAGGGCCTCCTCTTCGCCGGGAGGACACGGGGGTCGCGGATGGTCTCATTCGGGAGGAGTTCCAGTGCGCTCTGGAGGCTGACGCGGACGCCTGCGTGCTCCAGAATAGAGCCTATATATAAGAGCCCCAATGGCTTACGCCAAAGATCGTAGGCGGCAAAATCAGTGATCCAGGGTTCGATCAGGAGGACGGCTGGGGAGGAGCCACCAGGCGACACAGCGTGCAGGGACGGGTAGGCGCTCACGAGGGAGCCTTCGCCAAAGAAACCGGGCGCCTACAAGAGGCGCCCGGCGGAGTGCGTGCAAAAAGCGACGAAGTCAGTAGGCGAGGTTGATCTGCCAGCGGGCGAAGATGGCGTCGTTGGCGGAGCCGGCGTAGAAGCTCCCTGGGAGGAAATACTCAAGCCAAAAATGGCCGGAGACGCTGGGGTTGATTTTGACGTTGAGAATCCAGGAAAGGAGATGTCCGCGGCCGCGGCCGGAGTCGTAAGGCGGCGTCTCACCGGCGGGGTGCTGGTTGGCGAGGAGGAAACTGTAGTCGAAGGAGGTATCGACCTGGTCACACAAGGCGAAGCCGATGCCTGTGCCGAAGCGCTGTACGTTGGTCCAGTTGCCCGGGAGTCCGCCCTCGGTGGGGAAAGCCCAGCGGTAGACGTAAAGCTCGCTGTAATGGGGCCAGCGGGCGAGGACGGGATCCCAGCCTTCGAAGCGGCTGGTCGTAGGGTCGTCGCCGGAGAGGTATTCATAGGCGAAGTGGACGCGAGGCTTTGCGGAGCAGTCGCAGAAGGTGTAGCCGAAGTCGCTTGAGAGGCCCCAGCCGCGACGGGAGAAGGAACCTTCGGAACCCCATTGGACGGCGCCTTCGAGATAGTAGTCCCAGCACCGGGCGAGCTTTCCTTGGACCAGGCCACCAAGGGTGTTGACGTTGCGGTTGGGGGAGGTGACGCCGGAGAGGGGATCATCCTCCTTGTAGATGTAGTAAGCGTGTATCTCCTGACCTTCCAAGACCTTGGAGATGAGGTATGCGCCGAAGAGCTCCTCGTCAAACTCGCAGAGGCGACCACCATCGTCGTCGATGGGCCTAAGGCGGTCCTGTTCGCCCTCGTTATTGATGTAAAGCAGGTCGAGGTCGGTCTTTACGGAATCAAAGTGGAATGTGACTTTGGCGGCGTCGGAGTAGATGGTGCGGGAGCCGTCGAGGGGGGTGCCGTCGAGGAGGATGAAGCCGCGGCCATACAGGACATCCCAGCGTCCGAGCCGGACGGAGACGGGGAGACCGCCGATACGCTGCCAATCGAGGTAGAGGTTGTCCCAGATGCCTTCCTTGAATTCGCTGCCCGCACCCACTTCGTAGTAGCGGGGTTCAGTGGTAAGGCGGACGAAGCCGTAGAGACCGTTGGGCTTGTCGGAGGTCTCGTCAGGGAAGAAGGGGCCGAACTTGGACCAGATGCGGCCGCGGAGCCGCCAGAACCAGCGCTGGTCGCTGTCGGTGTCATCTTCGAGGTCGACGACATTGTCGATGTATTCCTGACGGAGGCGCAGATCGGCGCCCCAAGTCCACCAGGGAGTGATGCGTCGCGCGCCGACCTTGGATTCCTCGCGGGCTTGCTTGAGCCAGTCTTGAGGCCCCGGGGTGACGGGGACGGGTTCGATCTGCTCGACGGGCTGGGTATCCTCTGCGGGAGGCTGCTCATCGGCGAAGACGAGCGCGACGCAGAGGAAGAAGGCCACTAGAGATCCCAGGACCAGACAGGGCCTATCAGTCACGTCATACCCCTCAAAGAGAGAATACTGTGGACGGGATTTAACCGCCTTGGCAATGCAATTCAAATCCTTTTCCTAAGATTTCGAAAAATCCGAGCGCGGACTTTACAGTTTTCCGTGGGGAGAGGAGGCTTGACACAACGATATGCAGACTCAAGAATAGCGTCTCGTGCATGCAGCCGGAAGGCGAGGTGGAGGGCTGTGGCACGGGGAAACCCCAGAAGGAGGTGCGACAATGCTCGGGATTGAGGACGGATGGGTTGTGCTCGCGTATCTTCTGTGCGTGGGGAGCACGCTCTTGTGCGTGATCTACGGGTTTGCGACGTGGAATCGCGGAGAAGAGCCTCTTAAGCAGGAAGACGTGGACTGGGCGAAGGAGGAAAAAGAGGAGGTAGAGGAGGCGCTGTAGGCCGAGGGCTCACAAGCGAACCGTTCAGGAAACAGGAGGGCAAGAAGAATGGGCCTTCTCACGGGCATCGTGGTGGTGGTGTATTTGCTTCTGGTCGGGTATCTGGGGTACCGCGGCTACAGGCAGACGAAGACGGCGGCGGACTACCTTGTGGCGGGGAGGAGCGCCCACCCCCTGGTGATGGCGCTGTCCTACGGGGCGACGTTCATCAGCACATCGGCGATCGTGGGGTTCGGAGGGGTGGCCGCCAACCTGGGGATGGGGTTGCTATGGCTGACCTTCCTCAACATCTTCGTCGGGATTTTCATCGCGTTCGTGGCGCTGGGAGGACCGACGCGACGGATGGGCAGACACATCGATGCGCACACCTTCCCGGAACTCCTGGGGAAGCGCTTCGACAGCAAGTTCATCCAAGTGTTCGCGGGGCTGGTGGTGTTCCTCCTCATGCCGTTGTATACCATGGCGGTGATCAACGGGGCGGCGGAGTTCATCAAGTCCACGTTTCACATCCCATTCGAGCCGGCGCTGTATGTCTTCGCAGTGGTAGTAGCGGCATACGTAATCATAGGCGGCCTCAAGGGGGTAATGCTGACGGACGCGCTGCAGGGGACGATCATGCTGGTGGGGATGGTGGTGCTCTTCGTGGCGACGTACGCGATCCTCGGAGGAGTCACGTCCGCCCATGAGGCCCTGAGCGCCATGGAAGCCCCCAAGAGTCTCGTCGCTTTGGGACACCAGGGATGGACGAGCATGCCGAAGTTCGGATGGGCGAAGGCAGGGGCGGAGCCAGCGGAGGCGATGCAGTACAGCCTGTGGTGGACGATGGTGAGCACGATCGTCATGGGGGTGGGGATCGGGGTGCTGGCGCAGCCGCAGCTCATCGTGCGGTTCATGACGGTGAAGAGCAAACAGGCGCTGAACCGCGGGGTGGCGATGGGCGGGATCTTCATCTTCTTCATGACGGGGGTGGCGTTCATCGTGGGGGCGGTGTCGAACGTGTATTTCGCACAGAAGGAAGAGATCCTCTGCCGGGTGCTGGACGAGAACGCGCTTCTTGTGGAAGACCCGGGGACAAAGGTGTTGGTGCCGATCGCGCCGGAGGCGACGGAGGAGGCGCGACATGCGGGGAAGCGGTTCGTAAGCTACCGGCTTCCCGGGGAGGGTCCGGAGCAGGCGCCTCACTACGTGCTCCACACGCCCACGATGAAGGTCACGCGCGGGGGAGAGGGGGAGTGGGACAGGGTTGCGCCTGGGCTCATCAGCATTGCGAGGACGATCGGTCCGGGGACCACGATGAAGGGGATCGTGGACGGGATCATCCCGATCTACATCACGAGCGCGCTGCCAAGGTGGTTCGGAGTGCTATTCCTGCTGACGCTCCTTTCGGCGGCTATGAGCACGGTCTCGAGCCAGTTTCACGCGATGGGGACGGCGATCGGGCGAGACGTGTTCGAGCAGGCGACGCACCGGCACTCGCACCGGTCGGTGCTCATCACGAGGCTGGGGATCGGGTTCGGCATCGTGGTGGCGATCGCGCTGGGGAAGGTTGTGCACGGGAACGTGATCGCGCTGGCGACGGCGATCTTCTTCGGGCTGTGCGGCGCGTCGTTCCTGCCGGCATTCGTGGGGGGGCTGTTCTCGAAACGGATGAGCCGGACGGCGGCGATCGCGAGCATCCTCACGGGGTTCTTTGGGAGCCTTTTCTGGCTCGTGTTCATGAACGACAAGACGGCGAGCGGCCTAGGGATCTCTCTGGCGCTCTTCGGGCGGTCGAATCTGGTGCCGAAGGCGTGCAGCGCGACGTGGACGGTGGTCGATCCACTGTTCGTGGCGCTGCCGCTGTCGGCGATTGTGGCGATCGTCGTGACGCTGACGACGAAGCCGATGAACGCGGAGCACGCACGGTACTGTTTCGGCGGACCGAAGCCGACGGGAACGAGGGCGTAGAAGGCGCGAGCGAGACAAGTGAAGGCGTCGGCGGCCGCCCGAGGGCCGCCGATGTTCTGTACGGGGGACGATTTGCTAAAGACGAGGGCGAAATTTCACCGAAAAGAGGACAGAGGCAGAGTCTCTATGTTCCAGGGAGGGGAGACCGCGGTGGAATACTATGAGTATTGGGGGTTGTCGGCCCCTCCTTTCTCGCTAAGCCCGGATCCAGACAAGCTCTACTTGAGCAAGCAGCACTACGAGTGCCTGCTGCGGCTGCGCTACGCCATCGATTCGAACAAAGGCGGAGCACTCCTGGTGAGCGAGAACGCGGGCGACGGCAAGACGAGCGTGCTCCAGAAGCTCATCCGGGAGGTGCAAACGGAAAAGGACGGGCGGGCGGCGGTGGCCTTCATCACGCACCCGACGCTGACCCCGACGCAGATGATCGGGGAGATCGGCAGGCAACTGGGGCTCTCGCGCTCGTATAGGAGCAAGATGCGCACGCTCAACGAGCTGCGGGCGCTCCTGGTCTCCATCCACGAGGAAGGCCGCAGAGCGCTCGTGATCGTGGACGAGGGGCAGATGTTAGCGAACCGTCCGGACATCTTGCAGGAGCTCAGGATCCTCTTGAACTTCTGTGTGGCAGACGCCTTCCTGCTCACGTTCATCCTGTCGGGGCAGAAGGGGCTGGAGCCGACGGTGCGCAGCATGCCCGAGTTCTGGCAGCGGCTGCCGGTGCGATATTTCCTGGGGAACCTGGACTTTCAGGACACGCGAAAGCTCATCCAGCATCGCCTGCAACTGGCGGGGCTACCGGAGGGGAGGGAGATTTTCGCAGACGAGGCATACGCGGAGGTGTTCCGGGCGAGCGAGGGATGTCCGCGGGTGATCTGTTCGATCGCGGACCTAGCGCTCGTGATCGGAAGGAGCATGCGGGTCAAGAAGATCGAGGCGTCGGAGGTAGCGCAGGCGCGCGCCGACATGGAGAAATCTGCGGGGGGGAACTTCCACTACTACTACTTCCTCAAGTCGAAGGACAAGGGAGGGGCGGTAGCGCGCCCGGCCCCGCAGTTGCGGGGGCAGAAACACCCGCAGGCACGCGTCACGGAGTCGGGCAAAGAACGGACGCTGGAGGAGAGCGCGCAGATCCCGACGGCGCTCGCCGGGCGCAACGCGCTCCGGGTACTCCTCGCCCACGCGGAGCGCGCGGGGTTCCGACAGAAGGAGGGAGAGATCCGGGGGCTGAAGCTGGATCCCGGGGAGAGGTTCCTCCTCCACATCCCGCGCAAGAGGAGCCTTTTCGGGAAATCGGTGCGCTTGGACATCTTCGGAGCCAAGGCCAAGAGGAATCTCCTCGCGTCTTTAGCGGTGACGACAAAGGCGTTAGCGGTCCTGACGCCGGAGGGGGTGGAAAAGGTGAAGTACGACGAGGCGCTGAAGCTTTACACGGCGCGGACCGAAGGGGCATCGACAACCATCCTGATTCTTGAAACGGGGGGCGGGACGGTTTACCGTATCTACCTGAACGACATCGGGAGATCGGAGCCCGATCTGGTTGAGGCGCTGCTCAGGTACATGCGGGCGGCGCAGCGGGAGCCGGCTCCAGTGGGAGTGCTCGTCGGGGCCTGAGAAGACCGCGACCGGCGAGCGGCCGTTAAGGGGATCCATCGCCGGAACCTCGGGGGCAAGCGCATGGCTCGGGAGGTCGATACCGACTTCATCGGGGAACATGCCCACATGTTCGACCGGGTACAGGTGCCGGGAGGGCTGTGGGTAACGGCGGACGTCGTTTCCAAGAGCGGGGACATTTACTACGAAGAGATCAGCAAGCCCGGGGTACGACCGCTTCCGGTGGGGTCCCACCTTCAGGCGGCGGGGCTTGGGATCGTGAAGTTCATCCGGAAGGGGCAGCGAGGCCGACCATCCCCATAGCGACAAGGCCAAGGAGGTAGAGCAGGAGCATCACGACCGCGTCCCAGGGAAACGACGGGACGGGACGGCTCTCTCTGCGCGACAAGGCGGCGATCGCAACCGCGGTGAGCGCGACGGAGAGGAGGCCCGTGAGGGCGTGAATCGGCGAGGAGGAGGCGAAAAGGCTCCGGCCGGGGGAAGCGAGCGCGACGACTCCGACGAACGCCATGTTGCACATATTGCTTCCGAAGAGGTTCCCGAACGCCATGTCGAGGGAGCCGAGGCGCAAGGCGGCGACGGTGACGACGAGCTCGGGGAGGGAGGTGACGACGGCGATCAAGAAGGTACCGACCGCGGTACGCCCGAGGGTGAAGGACCTTCCGGCGAGGCTCACCTGCACGCCTGCGAGGGCATCGCCGAGACGCACGAGCCAGAGCCCGCCAGCGATCACGGCGAGGGCGCAGAGCGCGAAGCCCAGCGAAGGCTTCCACAGGGACGCCGGGGCGTCCTCTTCGGCGCGAGAGAGGTCGCTTCCGGCACGGAAGGTGGCGCGCAAAAGGACGAGATACGCGACAACAAGGGAGAGGGCGAGAAGGGCTTCGAAGGTCCGAGGGGCCACGGAGACGGCGCCACCCGTGGCGACACCGAAGGTCGCGATGGAGATGAGGAGGATGCTCCCCGCCGCGGAAAGGGTGAGGTCCGAGGGGGTTTGGATCGTGCAACGGCGGGCGCGGGGGACGACGCGGAGAGCAGCCAGCATCAGGAGGTTGAAGAGGTTGCTGCCGAAAAGGGTTCCGAGGGCGAGGTCCGGGCCCCGGATGACCGTGACGGCGCTGAGGCTGGTCGCCAACTCGGGCAGGGAGGTCACAACAGCGAGGAAGAGCAGGCCGACCCAGGCGCGGCTCAACTTCAGGGAGACGGCAAGAGAGTCGGCGAACCTAGCGAGGAAGGTCCCCGCGACGACGACGACAAGGGCCGCGAGAGCGAAACCGAGAAGCAGGGAGGCCATCACGCGCTTCTCGCTTTCCAAGGGGAGCGCAGGAAGGCCCAGAGGCGGTCGAGACGGCGTCCGAGCCTGCGGGTCAGCCAGTACCCAAGGAGGCCGAAGCCGGTGCCTATGAAGGCTCCGCCGACCACGTCGAGGGGATAGTGTTTGCCGAGGTAGATTCGGGAGAATCCGACGACCGCCGCGAGAGGATACAGGACGAAGCCGACCCTCGGATAGCAGAGAGTGAGGAGGATGGCCTGGGCGAAGAGGTTGACGGCGTGGGAGGAAGGAAAGGAAAACGAATCACTATGGGGGCGGGGGCGGCCGACGAGCGGCTTGATGAGATGGGCGTTCAGCAGGTCGGTGCAGGCAAAGAGAACGATGATGGCGAGCGCAACCCGGCGGCCTTTGTCCCCGCCCTTCCAGACGAGCAGGATCCACAGGAGGGCGAGGAACGGAAGGGCGTACTCCAGGTGGGAAGCGACGTACATGGGGCCGTCGAGCCAGGAGGGTCGCAGTCCCTCCACCCAGCGCAGGCAGGAGACATCGAGATCCAGGAGGCGTTGCCACATGGGCAGGTTCCCTTGCGTCGTCCGAGGCTCCAGGGGGAAAGAACTCAGGAGAGCGGCACGACACGGGGCAATGATAACAGGCGCGGGCACGGGAGACAACCGAGTCCGGGTTTTGCGGAGGAGAAGGGCGACCGAGAGCGCGACATCCCCCGGCGCTCTGACGTGGCTGTCGTCCGCCTTGCGGCCACGAGACGGAGAATCGCTGTTGACGCACACGCGCGCCGGCGGGATGATGAAAAGGTTAAGCCGTAGCGCAGTCAATCGGGGAACGCCGGTATGCGGCCTCAGCACACGAATCCTTTTCGGAGGCGAGAAGCCGAGAGATGCAGACTGATCCCATGAAGGTCCTGGTCATCGGGGCGGGCGGGATGGCCGGCCGTCACTTGAGACGTCTGCTAGAGATCGACTGGTTCAAGGTGGCCGCCGTGGCGGAAGCGCATCCCGAGAGGGACGATGCGCGGGAGGGGCTGGCCCTGGCGACGGCCGGCGGGGCGAAGATATTCACCGACTATCGCGCGATGCTTGATCAGATGGACTCGGAGGCGGTTTTCATCGGGACCCCGCACTTCCTGCACCTCCCTATGATCAAGGCGGCCCTCGAGCGGGGCCGACACGTATTCTGCGAGAAGCCGGTCGCGCCGACCGTTGAGGCGTGCGAGAGGATCGTAAGGGCGCGGGACCGATCCGGACGGGTGGTGTCGATCGGTTTTCAGCATGTGGGGCACGCCAACGCGCGGTGGTTGAAGGAGTTGATCGCAGGCGGGGGGCTGGGGAGGATCGTCGAGGTCGTGGCGGTCATGCCGAACTACCGGCCGGAAAGCTACTACGAGCGATCGACGTGGGTCGGGAAGATGAAGGTGGGGCAGGAATGGTGCCTGGACGGGGCGCTGAGCAACCAGATGGTGCATTTCATCAATCAGAGCATGTTCTTTGCGTCGACGCGGGACGCGCCTCACGTGAGCGGACTGACGCCGGGGAGTACCGTGTCCGCGCTCTACCGGGCGCATGAAACGCCCGCCCTCGAGATGGATGACCTGGGGGTTTTCCGTTGTCGACTCGAGGGCGATGTGAGGTTCTTCTGTGTCGCGACCACCGCGCTCTTGGGGGGCGGCACGCTGACCATTGAGATCGTCGGGGAGAAGGGCCGGGCGCTGTACGACGGTCGGGGAATCGTCTGGCAGAACGGACGGGAGCCGACGGTGCACGACGAAGCGGACGAGAAGGACTACCTTTACGAGAACTTCTACCGGGCCGTGCGGGCCGGCGTTGCGCCGCTGTCGCCGCTCGATGAGGCGGTCAAGTGCGTGGCGGTGCTTGAATCGGCATTTCAAGCGGCCGACTACAAGATCAAGAAGATCCGCTGGGAGGACTGCGCCAATCTGCGCGAGCTCTTGCATGAGAGCGCCCAGTACCGGTGCCTTTTCAGCGAGCTGCGTGACGCGCCCGCGTGGGCGTGATCGACGCCCGTGGAAACGCGACGATCCTGTTGAGGAAGACGCACGTGCACATTCCGCTCCTAGACCTGAAGCGCGAGTTCGCCGAGATCCGCGACGAGGTATTCGCGGGGTGGAACGGGGTGCTTGAGAGCATGAAGCTGCTCAAGGGGGAGAACCTCCAGGCGTTCGAGGAGGAGGTCGCGGCCTACTTGGGCATCGAGCACGCGGTGGGTGTGGCGAGCGGGACGGACGCGCTGACACTGGGACTCTTAGCGGCGGGCATCGGGCCGGGGGACGAAGTGATTGTACAGGCGAACGCGTTCGCGGCGGCAGCGGAGGCTTGCCGAATCGCCGGGGCGGCGCCCGTCCCGATCGACATCCGCGAGAGCGATCTGGGCCCGGACCTCGACCAGCTAGAGGATGCGATCACAGACCGGACAGCGGCGCTGATCGTGGTGCACATGTACGGCCTGCCGGTGGCCCTGGACGCGATCCGGGAGGTCATCGAGCCGAAGGGGATCCTGCTCGTCGAGGACGCTTCGCACGCACACGGGGCGACGTACCGGGGTCGCAAGGCGGGGACGTTCGGGCGGGTGGGGTGTTTCAGCTGCGGGCCGGTGAAGAACCTGGGGTGCTACGGGGACGGGGGTTTTGTCGCCACCGACGACGGGGGCGTTGCGGAAAAAGTCAGGCTCCTCCAGGCGCACGGTCAGGCGAAGAAGAACGAGCATCAGCTTTACGGGTTCAACAGCCGACTGGATGAGCTGCAGGCGGTCGTGCTGCGCGCCAAGCTCAAGCGACTGGACCGCCGAAATGCGCTGCGCGTCCGGCACGCCGAACGGTACAACGCCGCGTTGCGCCCTCTCGGGATTATCACGCCGCCCGTCTTTCCGGACCGGACGTGCTCGTACCACCAGTACGTCATCCGCGCCGCGGAGCGGGACCGCTTGGCGGCTTTCCTCAAAGGTCGCGGGATCGGCACGGGTGTGCACTACAACGATCCGATCCACAAGCAAGCTCCGTGGAAGGCGACGTGGGGGACCGAGCCGAAGCTACCGGTCTCGGAGAAAGTCGCCGGGGAGATCCTCTCCCTTCCCGTTTACCCTGACCTGACGAACGAGGAAGTGGAGCATATCATCGAGAGCGTCGGGGCGTTCGTCCGATAGAGGAAGCCGACGTGCCTGAGACCGCGGGGCCCGAGATCTCCGTCGTCATCCCCGTGCACAACGAGGAGGAGAACGTCAGTCCCCTGCGCGACGAGCTGTCCAGCGTCCTGGCGGGGCTCGGCCGTCCGTACGAGATCCTTTTCGTGAACGACGGCAGCACGGACCGGACCCTGGAGCGTCTTCTGGAACTGGTCGGAAGCGATCCGCACCTGGGGGTGGTGGAGCTTGACGGCAACTTCGGGGAGGCGGGGGCGCTGTCCGCCGGGTTCGCGGTTGCTGCCGGCCGGGTTATCGTGACGATGGACGGAGATCTGCAGAACAACCCGGCCGACGTGCCCCGGCTGATCGCCGAGATCGACAAGGGGTGGGACGTCGCGAGCGGGTGGCGTCAGAAGAGGAAAGAGCCGCTCTGGAGTCGCCGACTGCCTTCGACGGTCGCCAACTGGATCATCGCGCGCATCTCGGGGGTCGGGGTGCATGACACGGGCTGCAGCCTCAAGGCCTACAGGCGGGAGGTGGTCATAGGCCGGAACATCCCGCGGGGGTTCCAGCGTTTTGTCCCGGCGGTGTTCGGGGTACGAGGCTGTCAGGTGACGGAAGTTCGCACGGAGGACCGCGCTCGGAAGCACGGCCGGACACACTACGGGCTTTCGCGGACGTTCGCGGTGCTGCGGGATCTCGCGGCGATCCGGTTTATCAACCGTGATCCGCGATTCTACGCGTGGGGTGTGTCTTGCGCAGGGCTGTTGGGGGTGGGCCTCTTTCTTGCGGGGGTCCTTGGGTGGATGCCGCCGATCGCACGATGGATTCTCGTGATCGGCGGGGGCGTCGTGGCGGCCGTCAGCGTGATTGCCGTCTGGGGCATCCTCCGCTACAATCGCGCCCAGGTCAGAAAGGTGTACAGGATCCGGGCCGTACACCGCCAGGGGACAGATGATGCGGCAGGGCCCTGAGCCCCGAGAGTCGCGGGAACAAGCATGGAAGCCGATCAAGGCGGCGATCCGGCTGGCCGTCGCCGCGGGGATCCTTGTCTTTCTATTCAAGAAGGTCGGCGGTGAGGCGATCTGGGCGGCGTTCAAGCAGTTCCACTGGCAGGTTCCGGCGGCGGCGGTGCTGGGCTACTGCGTGATGCAGGCGATCAAGACGTATCGATTTCAGATCCTGCTGCGCGCGATCGACGTCAGGGTGTCCTACCTTCGTCTCTTGGGGATGTACTTTATCGGGATGTTCTTTAACACGGTTCTGCCGACCATCGTGGGGGGGGACGCGGTGCGGATCGCGTATCTCGCGCGGGATACGGGGAAGCTCGATCGAGCGGTGGCATCGGTCATCACAGAACGAGCAATAGGGGTGGGCGCGCTGATCCTCATCGCGATTGTTGCGCTGTTTGTTTCCGGGCAGGATGCCACGCCGGTGATGGTCTACTTCATTCTGGCCGCCACCGGGGTTTTCCTGGTTGGAGTGCTGTTTCTCTTCTCGCCATGGGTGTACCGCGTGAGCACGAAATGCATGCGGGCCATCGGCTTGGGGAGGGTGGAAAAGACGATCTCAGCGATACAGAACGCCTTCGGAACGTATCGCCGTCAGTATGGCATTCTCACGATCACCATGCTCTTGTCGATCGTCGTGCAGGTCGTCATGATCGCTCTGTACATGCTGCTGGCGTACGGGATGGGGTTAAGGCTTCCGATCGGGTTTCTCTTCGTGGCCGTTTCGATCACCGTGCTGGTTTCGATGGTACCGGTGACGGTATCCGGTCTGGGCATTCGCGAGGGGATGTGGGTACTCTTTTTCGCGCAGCGCGGACTGCCTAAGCCCGAAGCGATGGCGCTGTCGTTAGCGTGGTTCTTGACCGGGGCCGTTGCGGGGATGTTCGGCTGTCCGGTTTTTCTCTTCTGGAGAGCGGCGGACCAGCCGAGGACCTGTCCGACGGCGCCTGCGCCAGATCCCAGCAAGGACGCACTTGACCATGTGTGAGACCGGCGCAGTTCGGCAGGGCGAGAGGGCAACCAGGCGGTGGCACTATCTGCTGGCGGGCGCCCTTACGGCGGTGCTCGTCCTCTGGCGGCTGGGCGACGCCGGGCCATCGTTTTCGAAGAGGTGAGAGAGTGAAGCGCGAGCCAGCGGCGACGGCGACATATGGCAGGAAGGTGGTCCGTGCGGAGGCCGAGGCGCTGAAGAAAGTAGCCGGCCGCCTGGGGGGAAGCTTCGTGCAGGCGGTCCAAGCGATCCACGCGTGCAAGGGGCGAGTGGTGGTGACGGGGATGGGCAAGGCGGGGATCATCGGGCAGAAGATCTCGGCGACACTCGCATCGACGGGGACGCCGTCGCTCTGGCTGCACCCTGCAGAGGCTACGCACGGGGACCTCGGACGGGTTACGCTTGATGACGTGGTGCTGGCTCTCTCCAACAGCGGGGAGTCGGAGGAGATCAAGGCGCTTCTGCCCCACGTCGCGAACATCGGGGCTCGGGTGATCGCGATCACGGGCGGGGGGAAGAGCGCGCTCGCGCGGTACAGCAGCGTGGTGATCGACATCGGAAAGGTGGACGAGGCGTGTCCGCTGGGACTGGCGCCGACGGCGTCGACAACGGCGATGCTGGCGGTGGGGGACGCCTTAGCGCTGGCGGTGCTCAAGAAGAGGAAGTTCAGCAAGGAGCAGTATGCGTTCTACCATCCGGCGGGGGCGTTGCGGAGGAAGCTGCTCAAGGTGTCCGAGGTGATGCGGAAGGGGGAGCAGAACGTATGCGTGGTGCCGGGGACGCCGGTGCGGAAGGTCATCGCGGAGATGACGCGGGTGCGGGCGGGAGCGGCGTGCGTGGTGGGAAAGGGCGGGAAGCTGCTGGGGCTCTTCACGGACGGAGACCTGCGGCGCAAGCTCGAGAAGCACGAATCAATCCTGGAGTTCCGGATTGAGAGGGTGATGACGCCGGGGCCACGGGTCAGGGTGCACGAGGAAGAGTTGGCGGCGGAAGCGGCCCGGAAGCTGCGGGAACACCAGTTCGACGAGGCCCCGGTAGTGGACGGGCGCGGGCGGTGCGTGGGGATCCTCGATATTCAGGACCTTCTAGCGACGGGGCTCGTATGAACGACGAACGGATCGCGCGGATCAAGGCGGTGATCCTGGACGTGGACGGGGTGCTCACGGACGGAGCGATCTACGTGAACGGGCAAGGGGACGAGACGAAGCGCTTCAACGTACGGGACGGCGCCGCGATCAAGTGGCTGCAACGCTGCGGACTCGCGGTGGCGTTCCTGTCGGGCAGGACGAGCACGGCGGTCGAGGCGCGGGCTCGACAAGTCGGGGTGGAGCACGTGGTGCAGGGGGCGACGGAGAAGCTCCCGGCGTACGAGACGCTGCGGGACGCGCGGGGGGTAAAGGACGAGGAGGTCTGCTACGCGGGGGACGACCTGCACGACCTGCCGGTGCTGCGACGGGCCGGCTTCGCGGCGGCGACGGCGGACGCGACAGGGGAGGCGCGCTCAGCGGCGCACTACGTGACGCAGGCGCGCGGCGGGGAGGGTGCGGTACGGGAACTTGCGGAGGTGATCCTCAAGTCGCAGGGTTCCTGGGAGACACTCACGGAACGGTATCGGAAGTAGCCATGTATCGAAAGACACTGCTCATTCTCATCGTGGTCCTGTCGCTGGGGATCCTCGTGATCGGCTTCAAGATCGACAAGGAGCTTGCGGAGATGACGCGGCTGGGGACGGCCAGCTACGTCACACCCGACGAGGAAGTGGGTGGGAGCGGGGAGGGGCGGGCGATGGAGGGGGTCCCGGCGGGAGGGGTCCGGGAGTTCCGGTTCACGGACTTGGACGCCAAGACCAACCTGATCGTCTACCGGGTCAGCGGCAGGAACGCGTATCCGCACCGGGACGGGACGATCGAGATCGTGCGCCCCCGGATCGTGTTCTACTCGTCGAAGCCAGAGAACGAGGAGGTCTTGCGGGTGAGCGCGGACCGGGGAATCTACCACCCGCGCCGCAGGAAGGGCCCAAAGGAGCGGGAGAACGCGGAGGCCAAGGGGACGCTGCGGGGAAACGTAGTGCTGGAACTGGCTCAGGGGGTTCGGGCGCACCTTCCTTCGGCGGACTGGTCGGAGAAGACCCGGAAGGTGACATCGCCGGGGGAGGTTGTGATTGAGAGCCCGGACTTCCGGGTGTACGGGGAAGAGCTTGAGGCGGTGGCCAGCGCCGAAAACGACGAGGTGTTGATCCGCCGGAACGTCTGCGTGATATTCGACAAGGCGGAGGGGACGACGCTGGAGCGGATCTTCGCCGGGGAGAAGCGCGAGGAGACGGCGTCGGCAACGGGGGTGGTGATCACGTGCGACGGGGTCATGAGCTACAGCGCGAAGAGGAAGAACGTGACCTTCGAGGAGAAGGTCCTCGTGACGCAGACGGGAGGGGGGTTCTCCCCCCGCGCAGACGGAGGAGGACCGGAAGCGATGGCTGGCGGCGGTGGCCGAGGGAGAGAAGGCGGTGCTGGCCACGAAGGAAGAGAAGGGGCCGGTGCTCTTCGCGGGGGAGTCGCTCGCGATCGATTTCGAGGAGGGGGCCGGGGAGAACAAACCGACGATCCTCAAGGCCTTCACGGCTACGGGGGATTCCTGGCTTATCCGGGGGCAGGAGAAAGCGCGGGCACGGAGGATCGAGCACCGGGAGGGCAAGGTGATCTTTCAAGGCGAGGCAAAGCTATGGCATGCCGGGGGGATCAACCTCGAGGGGGAGGAGTTCCAACTCGAGGGGACGACCGGGGCGGCGAAGCTCATCATCCGCTCGGAGAAGCCAGGAGTGCTGAGGACTCAGACGGCCGGTTGGATGGGGAAGCTTTCCGGCAGCGAAGCGCAGCCGGGAGAGGGGAGCATCCGGTGGAAGAAGCGTTTCCTCTGGAGCGAGGAGGAGGGAAAGGCTGTCTTCGAGGGTGCGGTGGAGGCATCGGACGAGACGGGTAGACTTGAGGCGGAAGGATTGGAGCTTGCGTTTGACACGGAAGGGGGTCAACGGCAACTCCGGAAGATGACGGCACGGGGGAACGCGCGGTACCGGCAGGAGAAGCCGTACCGCGTCGCGCAGGCGGAGACGATCGAATACACGCCCAAGGAGGGGACGCTGGATCTGGCGGGGGGGGAGAGGGGACTGGCGAGCGTGGAGGAGGAGGCGGAGGTGATCGAGGCGGAGGCGCTGAGGCTCGAGGGGGAGGACGGTTCGCAGAGGCTAACGGGGAAAGGGGTGGGCCGGCTCCAGTATTACGAGGGGGTGGTGGATCCGCGCGCGAGGGAGACATCCCGGCCAGCGTATGACATCCGCTGGAAGCAGCGGTGCTCCCTGACGGAAAAGAGGGCGGTATTCGAAGGGGAGGTGGAGGCGCTACAGGCACGCTCGAGGCTTCGGAGCAACGTCCTGGAGCTCGGGTTCGAGGCGGCGCCGGGCGGGAAGGCGTCCCGGGCGCCGCGGACACTCGCTGCCCGCGGGGGAGTGGTGTTTGATGATCTCTCGCGCGGGGAGTCGCTCCAAGCGAAGGGCGACATCCTCACGTTCGATTTCTCGACGCAGGTGATGAAGTTGGAGAGCACGGCCGAGTACGACGAAGAGGCTCGCAATCTGCCGGAGGGGGCCGTCGCGTCGATCACGTTCGGACCGAACCGGCTCAGCAGCCGGACGGTGTACTACTTGGAGGACAAGGATACCTCCGAACGGCTCCTGTGGACACAACGGGGAGGGGAAGCGGACATCCAGCGCTTCGAGCGTCGGGGGCAGAGGGAGGAACTCGTGGAGCGGACGCGGGTGAGGTGTCGGGGATCGATCGTGTACGCGCCTCCGAGAAGGCTGGAGGAGGCGGCCAAGCGGGCGGGGATGCCCTTCGGGAAGACGCCGATGCCCGAGGGGCTTGTCGCGGCGCCGACGAAGGACGTGACCGAGGACGGGCTGGCGCTCTTTGTGGATGACGTGCGGGTCCGGCGGGAGGTGGCGCCTCGGGCGGGCGGGAAACTCGAGGTGGAGCTGGAGCTTGCGTGCCGGTACCTGGAGACGCACTTCGGCAAGGAGAAGGGGAGCAACCGGGAGCAGATGACCCGGATGGGGGCGGCGGGGCGGGTGCAGATCACGCACAAGAAGCGGCACAAGGAGACGGTTGCGACGGGGGAGCGGATGACGTGGGAGCGCGACGATCAGCGGGAGTGGAGGGCGGAACTCCTGGGGGCGCCGTATGCGCGAGTGGAGGACGAAGACAAGCAACTCACGGGCAAAAGAGTGATGTTGTACGGGAATCCTGCCGAAGTAAAGGTTGAGGAAGCCGTGTCCGTGAGCGGGTCGGCCCCGTGAGGGGCGGACCTGGAAAGGGAAGGTGTGTGCAGGCGGGGGTGGGGCGGGTTCGCGGAGAGGACCGAAGTTGGACCCGGAGAAACTGGTCGAGACCGCGCTACGTTCGAAGGACAAGCGTCGCGCGACGCAGGCGGCGGAGTACCTGGAAAGCCTGCTCTCCACCGACCCGACGGACGCGCGGATGCTCAATCAACTGGGAACGCTGTATCTTAACATGGGGAAGACGGCCGCAGCGGTGGAAACATTTCGGAGATTGCTCGAAGCGCATCCCGAAGAGCGAAGCGCCCTCAACAACGCTGCGTACGCCATGGCGCTGGAGCGACGTTATCGCGACGCGGAAGCACTTTACCAGGCGGCGTTAGCGGCGGACCCGGAAGACGTCGAAGTGCAGAATAACCTTGGGCTGCTCTACGCGCTCGAGGGGGACTCCCAGCGGGCGATCGAGCAGTTCCGCCAGGTGTTGCGAAAGGATCCGGGGAACCGGGAGACGCTCAACAGTCTGGGATGCACTCAGCGGGACGCGGGGGATCTGTCGGGGGCGGTGGTCACATTCGAGCGGTTGTTGCGGGCCGACCCGGGGAACGCGGAAGCGCACAACAACCTGGGGTGCGCGTTGCGCGCGATGGGGAAGCTGCGCGAGGCGATCTATCACCTGAGCGAGGCGGTGCGGCTGGACGCCGACGACGCGATCGCGCATTACAATCTCGGGGTATGCTACGCCCACCGGGGGGAGTACGAGAAGGCGGAGGCGCATTTCAACCGGTACCTGGCCCTGCCGGGCGAGGTTGGGCACGAGCGGGAGATCGAGGGATTCCTCGAGCGCCTGCGCCGGGACATGGAGAAGGCGGACTAGATCGACATTGCGGGGGTCTGCGGGACGCGCCGAGCGGGCGGGGACGCCGCATAGTACATAACGTGTAATTCAATTTACAAAAATAATTTTGTTTTTCCCTTTACGCACCACGGTGTCCGCCGTAGAGTGCGCGTTCGCAGGGGGGCAGCGAGGGAGGAGATGGTCGGGCGGCTCATCAAGAAGTTCGCGCCAAGAAAGCTCTACCGCATCGGGGAGGTTATGCAATACAGCGGGCTGAGCCGCCAGATGGTCCACCACTACACGATGCTGCGGCTCATCCAAGAGGCGGAGCGCACGGAGGCGGGCCACCGCCTGTACGGGGAGGATGTCTTCGAGAAGCTGGCACGGATCAAGGAACTGAAGAAGACGAGGACGCTGCGGGAGATTCAGGAGATGTGTCTATCGGAAGAGCGGAGAAAGTCTTCCTAGCGTAGTGGACCGGGCGGGCGCAAGCGAAATGGAGATAAGCGTGGAAAGCCGGAACGACAGCAGGGCCACAAGGGAAGGAGGCGCCCGGTCTCCCTTCTCCGGCGTTCGAGTCACGGGGAGGACGCCCGGAGCGCCGCCCAAGTCCGCGGGGAGCGCGCTTGCCGCCCCGCAGGGGCGGGGTCGCGGGCAGGATCTAGAGGTCGTCCGGAGCGATGCATGACGGACCTCACGAGCAGGAAGGGGTCAAGAAGAGGTCGCCGGGGCGACGGTTCTCCCGCGGGGACCTCGTTGCGATGCTGGTCTTTCTGTTCCTATTGATCTTGGCGTTTGTGGAGTTCACGTTGGTGCGGTTCAACGGAGCGATCCCGGGGATAGGCGAGCCGACGGCACAGAAGAGCCAGCTCTTGGAGGCGCTGGAGGGCGCGCTGACGGAGCCGCCGAGGGAGGAAGCGGCGGCAGAGGACCTTTTCAGCGGGGAGGCGCGGATCACGCTGCGAGGAAAGCCGGTGCTGGTGGAGGAGGCGCCGAAGGGGGTGCGGGTTGTGCTGTGGGGAAAAGACCTGTTCGAGTCAGGCAGCGTCGTGCTGCACGAGGAAGGCAAGAGGCTGTTGGAGGAGTTTGCAGCACTTGTGCGGCCGTATCCCAACAGGCTTGAGATTGTGGCGTTCGTGGGGGAGCAGGAGGCACCCGCAGGGGCATTTGAGCTTTCGTGGCAGAGGGCGCGCGCGGTGACGGAGCACTTGGAACGACGCGGAATACGTCCGGAGCGGTTCCTGACAGGGGCGGCGGGGCCGGCAACGGGTCGACGCGGATATGCGAGCAGTCGGGTGGAGATCCTCGTGGAAGTGGAACGCGAGCGGAGATGAAGTCTTTGTCAAAGAAGAGAGTGAGCAAGAAAGGGAAGAAGACGCGCAAGCGTCCGTCTTCGCCGCGGAAAACGGCGAAAAAGAGGCCCCACATCCGTCCGCCGCCCGGTCCATCGGGCGGCAAGACGGACGAAGCGCGAGGAGGCCGTCTTCGTGATCCCGCCCGACACGCGGACACTCACGAAGGAGGAGGAGAGGACGCTCTGGAGGTATTTCAAGAAGACGCGAGACGTCCGAGCGCGCAACCGGCTCCTCACGCATTACCGCCCGCTTGTCAGGTATGCGGCCGAGCGGATCAAGACAAGGCTGCCGAGAGAGATCGAACTGGACGATCTCGAGGCGGCGGGCTTCTTCGGCCTCCTGGACGCGGTGAACGGATTCGACCTGACGCGGGGGGTGAAGTTCGAGACGTACTGCGGTCCCAGGATCCGCGGGGCGATCCTCGACGAGCTGCGAGTGCAGGACTGGGTGCCGCGCCTCGTGCGGGCGCGGGCGAACCGGCTCGCGTGGGCGCGGGGCGCCTGCGAGACGGAGCTTGGGCGTCCGCCGAGACCGCAGGAGGTCGCCGACAAGCTGGGGTGCTCGGTGAAGGAGTATACGCACTTGTGTCGCGAGGCGAGCACGGTGGGGGTTTTCCACGTGACGCAGAACGTGCAGGACGAGGAGAGCGGCCGGGGCGTGCGCGAGATCGAGGGGCTCCAAGACCACAACGGGGAGGACCCGTCGAGCCAGACGCAACGCGAGGATCTGAAGGAGCTGATCATGAAGGGGCTGAACAAGAAGGAGCGGCTCATCCTGATCCTCTACTACTATGAGGGGCTGACGATGCGGGAGATCGGGCACTCGCTGGGCTTGAGCGAATCGCGGGTGAGCCAGATCCACGCGTCGTTGCTGCTGCGGCTCAAGAAGCACCTCCACGAGCGTCGGCCGGAGTTCGACATTCACCCCGTGCCAAGCCCCATCTAGTGCGTTATAATATGCGTCGGGGAGGGTTTGTGCGCGCCGGACGGCCCGCCGCAAGGGGGATTTGCGCCGGTGCATTTGAAGAAGAAGCAAGGCGAGGTGCGGGCGTGAAACAGCACGGGTTCCGGTTCACGAAGATGCACGGCTGCGGGAACGACTACGTTTACGTCGACGGGTCGAAGGAGACGATCGCGGACCCGGCGCGGGTGGCCAGGGAGGTATCGGACCGCCATTTCGGGATCGGGTCGGACGGGCTCATCCTGATCCTGCCGAGCGAGGCGGCCGACTTCCGAATGCGGATGTTCAACCCCGACGGGTCGGAGGCGCACTGCGGGAACGGGCTGCGATGCGTGGCGAAGTACGTGTATGATCACCGCCTCACGGACAAGAGGCAGTTCAGGATCGAAACGCTCGCCGGGGTCTTGCCGGTGGAGCTCGTCATCGAGGGGCGGCGCGCCACGGGGGTGAGAGTCAACATGGGACGTCCGAAGCTCGAGCGTGCGGAAATCCCGATGAAGGGAAAGCCAGGCCGGGTGATCGATGAACCCCTCGAAGCCGCAGACCGAGAGTTCCGGGTGACGTCTCTCTCAATGGGGAATCCGCACTGCGTGATCTACGTGGACGACGTGGACGCGTTTCCGGTGAAGGAGGCGGGCAGGGAGATCGAGAACCATCCAGCTTTCCTGGAGCGGACGAACGTGGAGTTCGTTACGGTTGTGTCGCGCGGGGAGGTTCGCCAGCGGACCTGGGAGCGCGGGACGGGCGAGACCTTGGCGTGCGGCACAGGCGCCAGTGCCGTGTGCGTCGCGGGGGTACTCACGGGTAGAACCGACGAAGAGCTGCACGTGCGCCTGCGAGGGGGGATGCTCGACATCGCCTGGCCGGGGCGCAAGGACGTGATCCTCACGGGAGGAGCAGTGACGGTCTTCGAGGGGGTATACGAGCCGCAGTAGGGGCAAACGATGGCGGTGCGATTTCCGAGAGCAGCGTATCCGGTTTTGGGGGAGCTTGGGCGGGGGGCCGTCCGGCTCCTCATGCATACAACGAGGATCTCGGCGGAATGGGCTGCCGGCGCGGAGTGGGCAACGGGGCGGGGAGCGCAGTGCATCTTCGTGTTCTGGCACGGGAAGCTGCTCGTGCCGGCGTACATGTGCCGCGACTTCGGGATCCGCGTGATGATCAGCCTGGCGCGAGACGGGGAGTATATTTCGCGGGTGGTGGAGCGGATGGGTTTTGCGGCCGTGCGGGGGAGCAGTTCGCGGGGCGGCGTGGGGGCGCTCGAAGCGATGGTACGGGAGTTGGAAGGCGGGGTCGGCGCGGCGATCACGCCCGACGGGCCACGCGGTCCACGACGCGTGTTTCAGCCCGGTGCAATCTATCTAGCGCAGCTCTCGGGGACGCCGCTCGTGCCGACGGCGGTGGCGATCCGTCACGCATGGGAAATGCCGAGCTGGGATCGCTTCGAGGTCCCGATGCCTTTCACGCGCATCCACATGGTCATCGGGGCGCCGATCTGGGTGGACCGGGAGTTTCCGCGGGAGCGGGTGGAGGGGCTTTCGGAACGTTTGCGGGAGATCATGGTCGCGCTCGACGCTGAGGCGCGCCGTTTCCTGGACATGGGAAGCGATGAAGAAGAAGCCGACGCTTGAGATCGACTTCGAGATCGCCTTTTACGAGGGCGTGCTTGCCCGGCACCCGGCCTACGTGGAGGTGCTGAAGGTTCTGGGGCACCTGTACACCGAACGGGGGTTCTTTGAGAAGGGGCTCGCGCTCGACCGGCGTCTGGTCCGGCTTCTGCCCGCGGACCCGGTCGTGCGGTACAACCTCGCGTGCAGCTGCGCGCTCACCGCACAGCCCGATTCGGCGTTCGAGGCCCTGGAACGCGCCTTCGAACTGGGGTACCGAGACTGGCAACACATGGAGAAGGACCGGGACCTCGAGTCGATCCGCCGGGACAACCGCTACGGAGCACTTGTGGAGAGGATGCGCAGGGGGGATCACCGCTCAAAGGATATAGCGCGATAGATCCTCGTCGGACGCGATGTCGGCGAGGCGGGCGTCCACATCGGGGGCGTCGATGAGGATGGAGCTCCCGGCGCGCTCGGGGGCGTCGAAGGAGATCTCTTCGAGGAGCTTCTCCATGACGGTCTGGAGGCGTCGGGCGCCGATGTTCTGGGTCCGACGGTTCACCTCCTGGGCGATCCCGGCGATGCGGTCGACGGCGGCGGGCGTGAAGGAAAGCTCCACGCGCTCGGTCTCCAACAGCGCGCGGTACTGCTTCACGAGGGCGTTCTCGGGCTCCGTGAGGATGCGGACGAAGTCGTCCTTGCCGAGGTCGGAGAGTTCCACGCGAATGGGGAAGCGTCCCTGGAGCTCGGGCATGAGGTCGCTTGGGCGCGCCTGATGGAAGGCGCCGGCGGCGATGAAGAGGATGTGGTCGGTGCGCACCATGCCGTGGCGCGTGGCGACCGCGCAGCCCTCCACGATGGGAAGGAGGTCGCGCTGCACGCCCTGACGGGAGACGTCCGGACCGTGACCGCTCGCTCCGCCCGGCAGGGCGACCTTGTCCAGCTCGTCGACGAAGATGATCCCCATCTGCTGGACGCGTTCGAGGGCGCGCGCGGTGACTTCCTCTCGGTCGAGAAGCTTCTGCCCCTCCTGCTGGATGAGGATGCGACGGGCCTCACCGACTCGGAGCCGGCGACGGTTCTTCTTGGTGGGGATGAGTTTTTCGAACATGCTCTGGAACTCGAGGCTCATGTCGTCAAGACCGGCGGTCGAGAAGATCTGGACGGGGAGCACTTTTTCTTCGAGATCGAGCTCGATCACCTGCGCGTCGAGCTTCCCTTCGGCGAGGAGCTCACGGAAGCGCTCGCGGGTGCGCTCGCGGCGCCGGGCGCGCTCTTCGGCGGCCTCGTCACGGTCCTCGGCGGCGGGGCCTGGGACGAGGAGGTCGAGGAGTCTCTCCTCAGCAAGCTCTTTTGCGCGGGAGGCGTGGCGCTCCATCTCACGCGCGGTCACCATGGAGACGGAGACGTCGACGAGATCGCGCACCATGCTCTCGACGTCGCGCCCGTGGTAGCCGACCTCCGTGTACTTGGAGGCCTCCACCTTGAGGAAGGGGGCGTCGACGAGGCCGGCGATCCGGCGCGCGATCTCCGTCTTCCCGACGCCCGTAGGGCCGATCATGATGATGTTCTTGGGGAAGACCTCGTCGCGGAGCTGGTCGGAGAGGCGCTGGCGGCGCCAGCGGTTGCGCAATGCGATGGCGACGGCGCGCTTGGCGGCGGCCTGCCCGATGATGTATCGGTCCAGCGCCTCGACCACTTGGCGCGGGGTCAGCTCGTCGCTCATGAGACCACCTCGACAGTGATCTCGCGGTTGGTGTAGATGCAGATATCGGCGGCGATCTCGAGCGCGGCGCGGACAACGGCCGCGGCGTCGAGGGAGGGGGCGTAGCGGACGAGGGCGCGGGCGGCGGCGGCGGCGTAGGGACCGCCCGAGCCGATGCCGAGGACGCCGTCGTCGGGGGAGAGCACTTCGCCGCTCCCGGTCACGAGGAGCAGGACCTTTCCGTCGGAGGCGACGAGCTGGCTGTCGAGGTGGCGCAGGACGCGGTCGGTCCGCCAGACCTTGGCGAGCTCGGTGGCGGCGCGGGCGATGTTGCCCTGGAAGTCCTTGAGTTTTCCCTCGAAGCACTCCAGAAGGGCGAGGGCGTCGGCGGCCGCGCCCGCGAAGCCGACGAGGACGCGATCCTCGTGCAGGCGGCGGACCTTGACCGCCTTGTGCTTGACGGCGTAGTTGGCGACGGTGACCTGGCCGTCGCCGCCGACGGCGACGGTTCCGTTGTGCGACACCGCGAGGACGGTGGTCATGGGGGCACCTCCAGGGGCATTCCATGATAGCGGCGGGAAGGTAGCTAACAAGGGTCGCTATCGAGCGGCTTTCGCCTCGATGATGTCCTTGACGCGCATCAGGCGCGTGAGGGCGGAGCGTTCCATCTCGGAGAGCTTCATCGTGATCTCGCGAACGCCGGCGGCAAGCTCGGGGATGAGGACGTATTCGAGGGCATTGACGCGCCGGCGAACGCTCTCGATCTCGACGCTGAGGAGCATGACGCCGCGCTCGACCTCGGCCAGCTTCACGAGGGTCTCGGCGACGCCAGCCATCGTCTCGACCACCCGGTCGAGGGCGGCCGAGGTCTCGGCGAAGCCGTAGGGGTGAAGGTCCCCCCGGAAGATGGCGGAGAGTTCGGGGACCTTGAGGTTCATGATCTGGCGGTGTTTGACGGTGACACGAAGATGAGCGCGCGGGGCGGCGACAGCGGTTTCGTGGACCGGGCCCGACATATCGATGCGGGCGATGCGCGCGGCGGCGTAGGCGACGGCGAGCTCGCGCTCGGCGGTCTCGCGGATGCGGCCCGCCTCGCGGATGAAGAGAAGGAATTGCCGGACGAGCTCGTCCTGCTTGTCCTTGAGCAGCTTGTGTCCGCGGCGGGCGAGGACCAGGCGCCGCTTGAGGCGCAGGAGCTGCATCCGGGTGGCGCTGACCTTCATTGGGCGGGGGTCTCCGGGGCTTCGTTCTTGTCTTTGGTCTTGTTGCTCTTCTCTACAATTTCTTTCTCATTCTCTTCTGTGTCTTTGCTCGCATCTTCCTTGGCATCTTCTTTCGCGTCTTCTTTCTTGCTCAGGCCGGGATGAAACTTCTCGATGATCTCGCGGCGGATGCGCTTGAGCTCGGGGACGGGCAGGAGCGAGAGGAGCTTCCAGCCGAGGTCGAGGGTATCGAAGATGGTGCGAGCGCGGGTTTCCTCCTGCTGGACGAACCGGCGCTCGAACTCTTCGGCGAAGCGGAGGTATTTCTGATCGACTTCGGTGAGGGCGGAGGTGCCGAGGATGGCGGCGAGCTCGCGGGCTTCCTTGCCCCGGGCGTAGGAGGCGACGAGCTGGTTGAGGATGCCAGCGTGATCCTCGCGGGTCTTGTCGGTACCGATGCCTTTGTCCTTGAGACGAGAGAGGGAGGGGAGGACATCGACGGGGGGATAGATGCCTTTGCGGTGGAGCTCGCGGCTGAGGATGATCTGTCCCTCGGTGATGTAGCCGGTGAGGTCGGGGATGGGGTGGGTCTTATCATCCTCGGGCATTGTGAGGATGGGGATCTGGGTGACGGAGCCTTTCTTGTCGCGGATTCTGCCTGCGCGCTCGTAGATGGTGGAGAGGTCGGTGTAGAGGTAGCCAGGGTAGCCACGTCGTCCGGGGACTTCTTTGCGGGCGGCGCTGACCTCTCGGAGGGCCTCGCAGTAGTTGGCCATGTCGGTGAGGATGACGAGGACGTGCATGTCCTTCTCGAAGGCGAGGTATTCGGCGGCGGTCAGCGCCACGCGGGGGACGGCGATGCGCTCGATGGCGGGGTCGTCGGCGAGGTTGATGAAGAGGACGGCGCGCTCCATGGCGCCGCTGCGTTTGAAGTCGTTTATGAAGAAGGCGGCCTCATCAAAGGTGATGCCCATCGCGGCGAAGACGACGGCGAAGGACTCCTCCTTGCCGAGGACGGTGGCCTGTCGCGCGATCTGTGCGGCGAGACGGTTATGGGGAAGGCCCGAGCCGGAGAAGATGGGGAGTTTCTGGCCGCGGACGAGGGTGTTCATGCCGTCGATGGTCGAAACACCCGTCTGAATGAACTCGCTGGGGTAGTCGCGGGCGCACGGGTTGATGGGGCTGCCTGAGATGTCCAGGCGCTTCTCGGGGATGACGGCGGGGCCCTTGTCGCGGGGACGTCCCAGGCCGGTGAAGGTGCGGCCGAGGATGTCGAGGGAGAGAGGGAACTTGATGCCGCGCTGGAGGAAGCGGATGCGGCTGGAGAAGACGTTGAGTCCGGTCGGGGCGTCGAAGAGCTGGATGAGGGCGCGGTCGCGGTCGACCTCGAGGACGCGGCCCTGACGGAGGGACTCGTCGGGGAGGACGATCTCGACAAGCTCCTCGTATTTGACGTCCTCGGTCCCCTCGACGAAGAGGAGGGGACCGGCGATCTCGGTGACGGTGGCGTATTCCTTCAACATGCTCAAGAACCTCCGGCTTGGTGGACGGCCTGCTGGAGATCCGTCCGGATCTTTTCCTGGAGCGCGTCGAACCGGGCGAACTGGTCTTCGGGGATGAAGCGCATCTGGGGGAGTTCCTCCCAGAAGCCGAGCTTGAGGACGTCGTCCAATTCGACGCCTCGCTCGACGGCGGCGTGGGCCTCGACGTCGATGGTGTGGATGGAGTCGATCATGCGGAACTGCTTTTCGATCGAGGTGTAGGTATCGATATCGTCGAAGGCGTTCTGGTGGAGGAAGTCCTCGCGGATCGCTTTGGCGACCTCCATGGTGACGCGGTCGGCTGCGCTAAGGCCCTCGAGTCCGACGAGGCGGACGATCTCCTGGAGGCTCGCCTCCTCCTGGAGGATAGCCATCAGTCGGCGACGGACGGCGCTCCAGCGACCGTCCACCTTCTCGTCCAGGTAGGAGGCGATATCGTCCTGGTAGAGGCTGTAGCTCGTGAGCCAACTGATGGCGGGGAAGTGGCGGCGTGCAGCCAAGGTGTCCTCGAGGGACCAGAAGACCTTCACCACGCGAAGGGTGGACTGGACGACGGTGTCGGACAGGTCGCCGCCCGGGGGGGAGACGGCGCCGACCACGCTGAGGCTTCCCTCGCGGCGATCGCTTCCGAGGCAGACGACCTTGCCGCTGCGCTCGTAGAAGCCGGCGATCCGGCGGGCCAGGTAGGCGGGATAGCCTTCCTCGCCGGGCATCTCCTCGAGTCGTCCGGACATCTCGCGCATGGCCTCGGCCCAGCGGGAGGTGGAGTCCGCCATTACGGCGACGGTGTAGCCCATGTCGCGCAGGTACTCGGCGATAGTGATACCCGTGTAGATGGAGGCCTCGCGAGCGGCGACGGGCATGTTGGAGGTATTGGCGACGAGGACGGTGCGCTCCATGAGGCTGCGCCCGCTACGAGGGTCCTTGAGCTCAGGGAACTCCAGGAGGACATCGGCCATCTCGTTGCCGCGCTCGCCGCAGCCGATGTAGACGATGATCTGCGCGTCGGCCCACTTGGCAAGCTGGTGCTGGACAACGGTCTTGCCGCTTCCGAAGGGGCCCGGGACACACGCGGTCCCGCCCTGCCGCACGGGGAACAAGGTGTCGATGACGCGCTGACCGGTAAGCAAAGGGACGGGGGTATGGAGCTTCTCCACGTATGGGCGGGGCTGGCGCACGGGCCAGCGCTGCATCATCGTGAGCTCGCGGTCGCCCGTTTCGTTCTTGAGAACGCAGACGACCTCGTCGACGGTGAACTCGCCCGAGCGGATGTCCAGGACGGAGCCCCGCACGCCCGGCGGGACGAGGACCCGGTGCTCGACGAGCGGGGTTTCGGCCACCTTTCCGATGACGTCGCCCTCGACGAGCGCATCGCCCTTCTTGACGAGGGGCTCGAAGGGCCACTTGCGGTCGCGCTGGAGCCCCGGGAGGTCGGTGCCGCGCCGGATATAGACGCCCTGTGCGGCGAAGAGCCGTTCGAGGGGGCGCTGGACGCCGTCGTAGATGGCGCCGATGAGGCCGGGACCGAGCTCGACGCTCAGGGGTTCGCCGGTGCCTTTCACGGGCTCGCCCGGTCCGATGCCGCCGGTGTCCTCGTAGACCTGGATCCAAGCGCGGTCGCCTCGGAGTTCGATGATCTCCCCGACGAGATTCGGGGAGCCGACCCGCACGACGTCGAACATCCTCGCGTCGTTCATTCCCTCGGCAACGACAAGGGGACCCGAGACCCTTATGATTTTTGGTTCGGCCACGTCTGCCCTTTCTCTTTCCCTACAAGCGTCCGTCAGGGCGAGCCGCCCGACTCGGCGAAGAGGACGTCGGCGCCCAAGGCGCGGATGCTCATTCTGCGGACGAGCTCCATGCCGTAACCGGTGGGGCCCGACATCGCCGGGACGGCGAGGATCGCGACGTCGCGTCGATTCATGAGTCTGAGGATATCCTCCTGGAAGGCGGCGGCGTACTCTTCGGTGATGAAGATGATCTTCGCGCCCTGGGCAATCTCGCGGTTGAGCAGATCCAGCGCGTGCTCAGGAGCATCCGGGACGGCGGCGCGGACGGCGACCGCGCGGAAGGCGAGCGCCGTCTCCTGATCCCCGATGAAGGCAATGTCAGACATAGCTCTTGCGCAACCTTTGCCGGATGTCGCCCGGCGTCATGCCGAGGAGCTTGCCCGCGAGGACAGCGCGCACGTTGGAGACCTCGAGGACCAACGCGTGGGCGTACCCGACGAGGGGCTCGATGCCGAAGGAGAAGAGCTTCGCCGGTCGGAGGAAATCGGTAAGGGCGTTGTCCACGAGGAGGTCGACCTCTTCGAGGAAGGTGTCGCCGGCGGTATCGTGATGCGGGCCGAGGAGCCCGGCATAGCGGCCTCGGGAGAGAAAGGGAGGGATCTCGGTCTCCTCGCGAAAGGCTTGGAGGAGGTCGGCGACGGAGAGGACGCCGGCGCGGGCGAAGAGGAAGCCGCGCTTCTCCACGACGAGGCCGATGCGCCGAGCGCGCAGGAGTGCACGGACGTTGTAGAGGTCGGCGGAGAAGACGGCGAACTCGGCGAGGAGGGGGCTCGCCAAGCGGCGGGCGGCGGCGCACAGGAGATCGGCGTACCCCGCATCGAGGCGGCAGTCCACGAGGAAGGGATCATCCGTATCGCGGGCGATCTGCGCCGCCTCCGCATAGAGGCCGCGCAGCACGGGCGAGAGGGACGCCGGGAGAGCGCCCTCTGCCGCTCCGGGGCCTTCGGCCTCCCGGGCGGGGCTCAAGGCGGTGCTACGTAGCGCCGCCTTCGCGGCGGAAAGATCGAAGCGCGCCAGCCAAACATCGGTGAAGTCAGGGTCCCGGCTCAGGCTCCTCACCTCGCGGCGCAGAGCGTTCAAGGCCGCTTCCAGCGCGCGTTCCAGAGCAGAGATCGACGCCAGCGACGTGGGGACCTCGGCATAACGCGGGAACTCCCGCAGGAACTCGGCTGCGGCGCGCGCGTCGGCGGCCTCCGCCATGCGGGAGAGCTCCGCGTCAGTGAGGAAAGTGCTCTCGAGAGCGCGGACGCGTCCGGTGGCGTAAGCGTAACGGACATCGGTGCCGGACGGTCTCATGCGGGTTCGCCTCCGAAGAGGACCGAGGCGATCTCCTCCTCGAGTTCCTCCCGCCTCGTGCGCAGCGCGCTCTGGGGGCCGAGCGTGATCGACTTACGCTCCTGTCGCAGGAGCCAACTTCGTTTCGGAAGCTTCGGATCCTGGGCGGGGACCAGCTTCGCCTGCCCGTCCAGACGGGAGTTCAAGCTCTCGAGGAAGGCCCCGTCCCAGACGTCCGCGTCCTGGGGGCTCGTAACAAGCTCCTGCTCGCCCGGGAAGCGGGCCTCGAGGATCTCCTGCAAGGCAAGGTCCCGAAACTTTTCGACGGGAAGGTTCAAAACCTCGTCGAGGGCCCGGCGCAGCGTTTCCTCCATGAGATCGCGACGAACAGCGAGCTCCTTGAGACGCGCCGCAAGCCGGGCGTCCGCGAGGATCCCATGCGCTTTCTGGCGGGCAGTCTCACGTGCGCGCTCGAGGATGGCCTCGGCGGCGGTCTCGGTGGCTTCGGTCGCCTCTTGGACGGCCTGGGCCGCCTCCATCTCGGCCTTGCGACGCTCCTCATCGGCGCGCTCGCGGGCTTCCTTTTCGATTCGTTGGGCGACGGGATTGCTCATCGAGGGTTCCTATGCGACGGGAAGCTTGATGCCGTTGAGAATGAGGATGGTGGCGATGAGGCCCAGCACGGCGTAGGTTTCGACCATGGCGCCGAAGATGAGGGCCTTGCCGGCTGCCTCGGGTTTTTTGGCGGCCATGGCGGCGCCTGCGGCGCAGACCTTGCCCTGATGGATGCCGCTGACAAGGCAGGCCAGCGCGACGGGCTGGCAAGCGATGAAGAGGGCCCAGCCCTGCTCGGTAGTGAGCGCGATGGCGTTTCCGCCGAGGAGGCCGATCTTGACCATGACGAGGAACCATGCCAGGAAGCCGTAGATGCCCTGGGTTCCGGGGAGCGCGACGAGGAGGATGAGTCGGCCGAACTTGCCGGGGTCCTCGCTCAGGACCCCTGCGCCTTCGCGGCCGGCGAGTCCCACGCCGACGGCGCTCCCGATGCCCCCGAGGGCGACGGCTGAAGCTGCACCCAAGATCGCCAGAAGCAACCCGATTTCCACGCTGGACCTCCTTTCCGCATTGTCGTTGCGGCTCTAGGGTTCGACGTCGATGTATTTCGTCTGGGGCACGAAGGGGACGAACTCGCGTCCGCCTCCCTCGTAGAAACGTCCGAAGAACTCAATGAACTGGAGGCGCGCCGTGTGGACGAACGCGCCGAACGCGTTGATGAGGAGGTTGAAGAGGTGACCGGCCACGAGTAGCAAGACCATCGCGACGAGTCCGAAGACGGGGATGCCACGCACGAGGCGGGAGAGGTGGTTGACGGCCATCCCGATTCCGACGGTGACGAGCCCGAAGGCCATGAGGCGGGAATAGGAGAGGATATCGCCGATGAGGGAGGTCCCGCCGTAGAGCGCGTAGGCTCCGACACCCACGCGGAGGAGAACGTTGCGATGCTCGTAGCCCTTGAAGAGGACGACGCCGAGGGCGGCGGCGAGAGCGACGTATCCGGCGACCGTCCACTGAGAGGGGATCTGCCCAATCCAGGCGGCGAGGTACAGGGCCACCGACGGCAGGAGGACAATCCACGGGAGGTCGAGGTAGAGCGCGACGCGCACGCCTTCGGACCTAGCATGCTTGACGAAGGAGAGCATCATGCCGAACCAGACCTGGAGGAAGCCGAGGCCGAGGACCATGTAGAGGAAGGTGGTCGGCTCCGTCATGGGATCGACCAGGATGAGACGCCGGGCGAACGAGGGGAGGTATTCCTGGGGAATCGAGAAGTATCCGCCCGTAAGGACGCCGATCGCGACGGTCATCATGCCGCCGACGAAGATAAGTCGCATGAAGCCTTTGACGGCGCTCGAGAGTTTGAGGAAGCGCCTCGCGAGGGCGCTCACGAGCATGATGACCAGGCCGTAGCCGGCGTCGGTGAGCGCGATGGCAAAGAAGAGCGCAAAGAAGGGGGTGATGATAGGGGTGGGATCGAACTCGTGACGCTGAGGCAGGCCGAAGATCCGGGTGACCATCTCGAACGGCTCGACCACGGCGTTGTTAGAAAGGACGACAGGGGCGGACTCGTCCTCGACGGGCCCCTCGAAGACGACCTTGACGGCGGAGCCGAACCGTTCCAGGCGGCGGGCGAGCTCGTCGCGCTTGGTCTCGGGGACGTATCCCGCGAGCACGGCGACGCGCTCGGTGCTCGAGAGGAGATGGCGGGCCTCCTCGCGCTGGAGCCGGATCGCCAGGTAGTCGCGGGAGGCACGCAGGGGTTCGAGCTTGGAGGAGAGCTTTGCAAGGTCTTGAGCGAGCTTGGCGCGCTCCGCGCGGATCGCATCGAGCTCTCCGGCAAGGCGTTGAGACTCCTGCGCCGGGGTGCGATCCACCACCGGGAGAGCGACGATTTCCCCGCCCAGCTCGGCGATCTTCTGTTTGGTCTCCTCGGCGACGTCGCACCAGACCACGGCGATGAGGCGGAGTTGCGAAACCGTGCGGCCAAGGACCTCCCAGGCGACGTCCTCGCCGAGACTGAAGAGCTGCTCCTCTGCCTTAGCGGGGACCCTGACGAAGAACCCGACCGTCGACGGGGTGGGACTCGCGACGTCACGGAGCTTTTCAGAAAGGGACTCCCACAAGGCGAGGGCGCCCAGGACGGCGCCGCGGGAGTCCGCCTCCCGCGCGAGCTTCATGTCGCGCTCCGCGAGTGAGTTGACCTCGGCGGCCAAACGATCGACGCCGAGGTCCTCATCGAGGCGGGCGAGATCCTCGACGCGATATCGCGGACGCTCCCGAGCGAGCTTCTCGAGAAGCGTGAGGGGCTTTTCGTAGGGGGTGAGCGCGGCGATGGCGCTCTCGACCTGGACGAGCTTGCGCGAGAGGGTGGAGCCCTCCGACGAGTCGGGCTCTCCTTCGAGCTCCTGGATCACGTCGCGGGTGTTTTCAAGATGGACGGAGGCGAGCTCCTGGATCTCCGCCAGCACGTCCTCGACCGACACCTTGAGCGCAAAAACGAAGACCCTATATACCTTGCCTACCGCCATCTTATCCCAACATCTTTTTCACAGAGACGCGGACCGCTTCGGCGATCTTTGCCTCGGCGTCGCGGCGAACGGCCTCGATGCGGCCATCCGCCTCGGCGGCAATGCGTCCAGCCTCTTCCTCGGCAGCGGCTACCACCTCGGCGATGAGGCGGTCCGCCTCGGCCTGCGAGCTTCGCTCGGCGTCGAGCGCTTTCTTCCGCGCGTCCTCCTGCGCCCGGGCGAGGATCTCCCGGCGACGCTCGTGGCTTTCCTTGTCGAGGGCGCCCGAATGCTCCTCGGCCTCGCGTATCTCCTTTAGAATCTCCCTATGCATACGCCTCCTCTGGGCAGGGCCCCTTCTCCGGAAGGCCCGCGCGCGCCCCTAACGACTCATCTCGCGCCGTAGAACCACAATGATACCTCCGGCGATACGCTTGTCAACAAAGTCCGGCAGGGACCCAGGAGGGATCATTTGGCGGTCGCTTCAGAGCACGAAAGCTCGTAGAAGCACGCCTCCGGATCGTCCGGCACAGCTACCACAACGTGGTGCTCACCCAGGCGGAAGAAGGGGATCTCGAGGATGCGGCTGCCGAAGGCGTTCACCCCGTAGACGTGCCAGAGGTCACCCCTCCGCCAAGGCACCCGAACGGCCCCCTCATGCGAGGCCAAGACGATCCCGGTGGCCTTTGCGGGATCAAGGAACGACGCGACGACGGCGCCAGGCTCCCCGGTGAGAATGGGTCCGGCCCTCCAGAACCCGAGGCCCCCGGGGGCAGCGAAAGCAAGCCGGGGACTTGCGACGACGCCGACATCGCGCGCGTCGAGGATCAGGACGTCCGCGTCCCCTGAGAGCGAGGGGGCGTCCTTCGAGGACGCCTGCGCCGCGGCAAGCGTCCCCGCGAGAAGCGCCGTCCGCACGAGGCGGCCTCCAGTCGGATCGTCCGAAGCGGGAGGATCTTGGATAGCCAGTATGATTCCGGTGAGCCCGAGGGACCTAGCGAGAAGTCCGGCTTCCAAGATCCGATCCGCGGGATACTCGACGCCGAGCCCCGCATTGGCGGGACCGGGGGGCTCGAGAATGGCGTTCCAGAGATACGCGGCGGACCCCAGGCGCTCGCGCCAAGCTGCCGGACCCAGGAAGCGGCCGCCCGACTCGGAGGGCGAAGGGGCCACGTCGGGCGAACGTCCAACGCGCGAGCGCAGGCCCCGTCCGTCCGTGAAGCGGGGGTCGAAACGAGGGGCGAGGATATCGGCTTCAAGGAAGCCTGCACCGTGAAGGTCGGAGCGGCCACGGGCAAGGCCCTCCTCGGTCGCGGAGTCGAGTTCGACGAGGAGCGCTCCCGAGCGGGCCGCACCGGTCTCTTTTCCAGCAAAGCCCTCAAGGAACCGCTTCACGTCGTCGGCGTCCATTCGGACGCACAGGCGCAGGCCGGCCCCGTAAGCCCGGTCAAGGGCTTCGTCCACGGAGACCGAGAGCCTGCGGCCCTCGTCCGGGCGCGCCAGTGCGGCGAGGGGCAGGGCGAGAACGTTTCCGCCGAAGGAGCGCACGCGCGCAACCAAGTCCAGGAACTCGCTCGGAAGGAGCGCAAAGGTCGAGGAAGAGGCGAGACCCACGAGCGGGGACTCGAGGCAAGGAAGGCCCATGGCGGCCTCTTCGGGGGCGTTGCCGGCGAAGTCGAAAAAGGCTTGGTCAGACCTCCCGTCCGAGCCGAAGGCGACGACTGTGAAGCGATCGGCCGCGATAAGAGAGCGACCCCAAGGACCGGATGCGGCGGCATAGGAAAGGGCGTCAGCGCCCACGAGGAGGGCGCGGACAGGGGCCGTCGGTTCCGGGGCCGGCGCGGCAAGCTCGAGGGTGAGTTTCTGATACTTCCCTTCGAGGGCGCCCGCGAGATCGAAAACGGAGAGGAGGGCGCCTGTCCGCACGCGGTCGGGTGCCAAGCGAACAAGCTCACGCCCTTCCACGGAGACGGCGGCGAGGCCCGGGTCATGGAAGACACAGAGCCTCCATGCGCCCCTGGCGCTGGGGACATCCGCCGTGGCCGAAAACCGAACGGGCTCTCCTTCTTCCCTGCGCCACTCGTCGAGGGGGAGCATCCGAGCGCGATCGCTCAGGCAGAGACACCAAGCGGCGGGAGCATCGCCGACGGCGCTCCGGACGAGGACGTCCACGCGCTGGGCCGAGATCCGTCGGGCGCGGAAGGTAAAGAGGCCGCGCTCACCGGCCAACTCGATCTCCGGAGCGAGGGAGCGCGCCGATTCAAGCACGGGATGAGGGGCGATCCGCTGGGCACCCGGGCGCGCTTCCAGGGAGCCGAGGAGACCGTGACACTCCCGCATCGCCTCATCGAGTTGTGAGATCTCCCGGTTTTCGAACCAGCCGGGAGCATCGCGGAGCCGCCATTCGATGAACTTCGGCGCGTCGGGGATCCCGTTGAGAAGGAGGGCCTCAGCACGGACGCGGAACCGGTCGAACTCGAGGGTGGCCTTAGCGCGGAGAGAACTCCATTCATCCTCGTCGAGCTTCCACCCGGCGATGCTGTCGAGCGGGAAGGGAGACCGATCCGCGGCGCTCAGACGCAACTCATCGAGGGTGCCGGGCCAACCGACGAGGGGCTCGCCCTGCGGTTCCCAGCCGATCCACACCTTGCCGGCGGCGCCGGAGACAGCAAGCGGACCATCGACCCAGACGGTGTCGACGGGTTGGCCATCGACAAAGAGGGAGAGACGATGCCGGGGGCCGTTGAGGCAGGCGGCGAGGTGGAAGAAGCGTCCCACCGGAAGGCGCTCCTTTCCCGCGAGGTGTACGGGCAACGCGCCGTCGGGCCGCATGAGGAGGAAGCCCGCCACCGGCACCCCCCCCCTATCAACGGCGAGAAGGTAATCCCAGTCTCTCTCCCCCACGCGCCGCTTGCCGGCGACGACGGCGCGACCCTTCGGGCACGCGCGCAGGCAAACCCACGCCTCGACCGTGAAGGCGCCATAGTCTTGCGCCGCACCCGGGTCAAGCGCGAGGGCGGCATCGTCCTGCCCGTTGAGCGCGAGGCCCTTGCCCTTGATCCCCTGGGCAAGGCGGGCGCCGGTCACGAGGACATCCCCCATGATTCCTTCGGCGGGGCTGCGACGAAGCGCGATCGACTCGAAGGGGGCAAAGAGGAGGGTGTCGGAGTCGGCAGGCGCGTTCGCGGAAGCGTGGACGGCCCAGGCGATCGCAAGAAGCGCAACTGCGAGGCACCGCATGATGGCCGGCATGGGAAACAAATCTCACCTGCGGAGCGGAACGGGGGATGCAGATTAGTCGGGCGTGCGGCGGAAGTCAAGACATCTTGACGGTCATCGCAGCGATCAGTAGACTCAAAGGGCTTCCGCGTGATATGGAGGGTTTTCGTGGGCATTTTCAAGGCGTATGACATCCGGGGGATGTACCCGGACGAGATCAACGAGGAGCTTTCCCGGGCGATCGGGAACGCGACGGCGCAAGTCCTCGGGAAGCGGCGTCTGGTGGTGGGGCGCGACATGCGGCCGGCCGCCGAGCCTTGCACACAGGCGCTGATCGAGGGGATCACGGACGCGGGCGTGGACGTGGTGGACATCGGCCTCGTCTCGACGCCGGCGAGCTACTTCGCCATCGGACACTACGCCTTTCCAGGCGGGGTCATGTGCACCGCCAGTCACAACCCACCGGGGTACACGGGGTTCAAGGTCTCGCGCGAGGAAGTGAAGCCGGTGGGCTCGGAGACGGGACTTCACGAGATCGAGGAGCTCGTGAGCGACAAGCGTTACGCGCGCGCGCCGCGGCGGGGGGCCGTGACGACGCTCGACATCTGGAAGAACTACGAGGAACACGTGCTCTCCTTCGCGGAGGGGATTCGGCCGTTCAGGATCGCGGTGGACGCGGGGAACGGCATGGTCGGGAAGAGCGGCCCGCCGGTGTTTGCGAGACTTCCCGGAACGTTCATCGGGCTCTACTTCGAACTGGACGGGACCTTCCCGAACCACGAGGCGAACCCGCTCAAGGCGGAGAACGTGCGCGACCTCCAGAGGAAGGTCCTGGAGGAGAAGGCGGACTTGGGCGCGGCGTTCGACGGGGACGGGGACCGATGCGCCTTCATCGACGAGAAGGGCAACATGGTGGGGTGCGACCTCGTGACCGCGCTCATCGGCCGGGAGTTCCTGTCCCACGAGAAGGGAGCCGCGATCGTCTACGACCTCCGATCCAGCCGCGCCACCCCCGAGACGATCAGGAGCGCTGGCGGCAAGCCCGTGCGCGAGCGGGTAGGACACGCCTTCATCAAGAACACGATGCGGGAGCACAATGCGCCGTTCGGCGGGGAGCTGTCGGGTCACTACTACTTCCGGGACAATTTCTTCGCCGACAGCGGGCTCATCGCGCTCGTGAAGATGCTGAACGTGCTATCGAGCGAAGGCAAGACGCTGAGCGAACTCGTGACTCCGCTCCTGCGATACAGCGCCACAGGGGAGATCAACTTCGAGGTGAAAGACAAGGACGCGAAGATCCAAGAGCTCGCACGAACCTTCCACGACGGGAAGATCGACTGGCTGGACGGGATCACGGTGGAATACCCGGATTGGTGGTTCAACGTCCGCAAGTCCAATACGGAGCCAGTGTTACGTTTGACCCTGGAGGCGGGGACCCCACAGCTGCGGGACAAGAAGAAGGCGGAGCTTGTCAAGATCCTGAGCACGTGAAGGCGAGGGTACAGCAGCAAGGGGCCTATCACGCGGCTCTCCTGTGACGCTGAGACGCCAGCCGCGTAATTCCAGTAAGGACAGGGAAAAGCGAATGTCATCGAATCGGGTACTGGCGACCGATGACGAGCTGATGGAAGGGTTCGTCCGAGGGGACGGGGAAGCGGCTGAACTTCTCATGCGCCGTCACGGGGGAGCGCTACTAGGTTTCCTCGTGCGCCTTCTTGGGAACTATCACGACGCACAGGAGGTGTTCCAGGATGCGTTCGTGCGACTGCTTGAGAAGAAGGATTCGTACCGCCCCGAGGGGACATTCCGGGGGTACCTGTTCAAGGTGGCGCACAACCTTGCACTGGATCGCCTTCGACACCGGAGCGTGCGTAAGGAGATCTCCGTGGAGGGTGCGGATGCCGAGGAGAACTCCTATCGCGACATTGTGCAGATCGACACCCAGACTCCGCTGGAGCTTCTGGAGCGCCGGGAGCTTTCGAGGGTCTTGGAGCAAGCGGTCGACGAACTCCCCGCCACGCTCAGGGAGGCTTTTTTGCTCAAGCGATACGGGGAGCTCGACTACGAGCAGGTGGCGAAGATGCTCGACGTTTCCGTCAGCGCCGCAAAGATGCGCGTCAGCCGCGCACTGGATTTCATAGAGAACGCCGTTGGAGCCTACATTCATGAAAACTCCCAGCGACATCAACTGCGAAGACGCAAGAGCGTGGATTGACCTTGCCGTCACGGGGGACCTGCCGCAGGAGGAGAGGGGTGCGCTCGATTCGCATCTAGCGGTCTGCCAAGAGTGCGCGAGACGCTTCGCGACGCGCCAAGCGCTCTGGGAATACTATCCGGCGGGGATCTTCCCGACAGAAGGGCTGATCGCCCGGACGCTCGCGCGCGCCGGAAAGCGACGGGTCAAGAGGCTGGCCTGGAACGCGACGCCGCTGCGCACGGCGGTCGCAACGCTCGCGGCGGCGGCGCTCCTGGTATTCACGGTCACGCTTTACTTCCGGCACTTTGGGAAGGAGGCTGGCTCGGAGGGCGAGCTCGCCGCAGCCCCGGTCGTCGCGGGTGGGGAGATCGGGAACGGGGAGGTCTTGCAGCACATCCTCGCCGCACTCGACGGCAAGACGCAGGAGACCGTTTCGATCGACGTCGGGAACAACGTGAAAATCCTAGTCGTACCCCGGCGGGGAGAGGACGAGGAGGGGAATGCGTCTTATCCCGAGGCGGATACCCCGTCCAACGCCCGCCTTGCCGACTGGGTTTACTGATGCCGCTCGCGCGCTCGTATCTGTGCTTTCTTCTCTGGATACTCTTGGCGGGGGGAGCAGTCTTCGCTGGCGGGGAGGAGACGCCCTTTGCACAGGTGATCCCATCGATCGCGATCCTGGAATGGGAGAGCGCCTCGCCGGGATCGACGGCGAAACCCATCTACACGACGGCGGTGGCGGTCAGTCTTTCCGATGGGAGGACGGCGATCGCATCGAGCTGCGCCGGGTTGGGCCGATGGCGGCCGGCGGCGGCGCTCGTGCGCGAGGACCACAACCTATCCCGCCTGGCGGTGGAGACGATCGGGATCGACCTTTCCACGGGACTCGCGGTGGTATCGAGCGCGTGGAAGCCCGCGCAGGCGATCGGCATTTCGGATAGCGTGAGCCCAGCCGTCGGCGAGAGACTGTATTTCATCGGGGCGGACGCACGAGGGGAATTGGAGCTGGCGGAGGGTTTCGTGTGCGAGAGCGACATCCGGCAGGTGGGGATCCTTCGATACGAGCGCCTGACGCGCACGTGCTGCAGCTTGGAGCATATTCCCGCCGCCGCCGCGGCATTCGACTCGCAGGGGCGACTGTTCGGCTTCGTGGTCGAGGCGCCGGGTCGACGAGTGTTTGCATCCTACGGGCAGCGTTACGTGAATCCCACGCGCGCATGGACCAACGAGCTCGAGGAATTGAGCCGCACCGGCAAGGTCAGCCGCGCGTGGCTGGGGCTCACCCTCCGACAGCACCTGGACAAGGCGGGGAAGAAGGCCGGCGCGGTCGTCGCACAGGTGCTTCCCGACAGCCCCGCCCAGAAGGCGGGCATCGCGCCCGGGGACCATATCATCGCTTACGAGAGCGGGGACGCGCGGCATGAGTTATGCTGCGTGACGGACCTCACGTTCGAGATCGCCTCCATGAAGCCCGGGACGACGGTCCAAGTGCATCTCGAGCGCGAGGGGCGGAAGATCGCGCTTCCGGTGGCCCTCGAGGTCATGCCGGAGAGTCTCACGCCCGAGGGCGAGGCCCGCTGGACGCCGCCGAGAAGCGCAGATGTGGGAGTCCCTCCCAGCTCCGCCCTCTCCCAACACGTGATCCTCGCCGGAACGCTTGAAGGCGTTGCGCAGATCATTGAGAGCGCAACGGGCAAGCGTGTGATCCTGGAAATGGGCGCGGACCCGGGGCTTGCGATCCGGTTGGAGGGAGCGTTCGCCGACGGCAACGCCCTTGAGCGCGCTTTTCTCAAAAGCATCGAGTCCCGGGGCTTGGCTTGCGAGGCGAGCGACTCCGAGATCCGCATCCACAAGGCTTCCAAGTGAGCGAGAGGCCGCGCTACGCGCGTGGGTGATAGCGCTTGTGCACGGCGCGCAGGCGCGCGCGGTCCACGTGCGTGTAGACCTGCGTCGTCGAGATGGAAGAGTGCCCCAGGAGCTCCTGCACGGTGCGGAGGTCCGCCCCCCGTTCGAGCATGTGCGTCGCGAAGGCATGACGCAGGCTGTGGGGACCGATCTTGTCCCAGACGCCGGCGCGGCGGGCGTACTTCCGGACAATCTTCCAGATCATCTCGCGCGTGAGCTTCCGGCCGGAACGGCTGAGGAAAAGATGGTCGTCACGGCCCGTCCGGTCGAGGACGCGGCGAGAGTCCGCAAGGTAACGCCGAATCGCGTCCCGACACGGTCCGCCGAGGGGGATGAGCCTCTCCTTGGAGCCTTTCCCCATGCAGCGCACGAAGCCATAGTCTAGGTTGACGCTTTCCGCGCGCAGGTCCACGACCTCGGATGCGCGGGCGCCGAGGGAATAGAGCGTCTCCAAGATGGCGCGGTCACGCTGCTCGATCGCCGAGTCGCCGCTCGCGGCGTCGATGATCGTCTCGACCGCGCGCAATGCGGGGGCGTCGGGGAGGTTGCGCCAGGTGTGGGGGGTATCGACGTGCTCGGCCGGGTTGCGCCCCAACCGCCCCTCGAGGACGAGGAAGCGAAAGAAGGACCGCACGGAGGAGAGGGCCCTGGCGACGCTCGTCCCCGAGCGACCCCGGCCTTTCAACGCCATGAGGAAAGAGATGAGATCTTCGCGGCTGACCTTGGCCAGATCGCCCATGCGGCGACCTTCGAGAAAACGCAGGAAGGCGGCGAGGTCCCTGCGGTAGGCCAGCAGCGTGTTCGAGGAAAGCCCGCGTTCGACGTCTAGGTACGCAAGGAAGTCATGCACGGACCGGTTCGAGGCGCTGTCGCTCTCCTTCATGGACGAACTCTCTGTAGACGGGGCATTCCGTGAACGCATCACCGCAGATGGCCAGAGCCATCTCCAGATTATCGATGTGAAGATTGCGGGCGCATCGATCGTCGCTTCGGTCGATGAGGGGACAAATCATCGCGGCACTCCCGGAAAGAATGTTCGACTGCCCTCAGCGGGCAATAGCTTTCATCGGCACGACCCGTCGTCCGACTTGAGCTTTCCCACGCCAAGCTTGACGCAAGGGGTCATAAGGCCTATCGTGACGGCCTCCCAATGGCTTTCCAGGAGGCTGGCGAGCGATGGAAAAAGTGTGTGTCGGAGTGGTCGGCTGCGGGGCCTTTGCAGGGACCCAACATTTACCGAACTGCACGGGCAACCCGAAAATCGAGCTTACCTGGGCCTGCGACCCCAGCGAGGAGAAGCTCCGGTTCGCTGAAGAGACGTTTCATCCGCGGCGCGTGAGCAGAGAGGCCGGGGAGGTCTTCGCGGCAGACGACGTGGACATGGTCATCCTCGCGGTCCCGCACGGGCTGCACGAGGAGATGATCTCGCGGGCAGCGGCCGCCGGGAAACACATCCTGTGCGAAAAGCCGATGTCCATGTCGAATCAGGAATCGTACCGGATCGTTCGGCACGTAGAGAAGGCCGGCGTGAAGCTGTGCGTCGACTACAACCGGCGTTTCGCGCCCTCGATGGTGGATCTCAGGAAGGCGTTCCAGGCGCATCGCGCGCATCCAGTGGAGACGCCATGGAAGCTTCACAATCCGTCGCGCCGACGGGCGATGGTGGAGGAGGAGGCGACCGTCCTCTTGGCGCGCATTCAGGACGAGAGCTCCACGTACCGCATGGTGCACGTGGATCCGTCCACGGGAGGCGGGCAGGTCATCGGCGAGACCTGCCATTGGCTCGACCTTACATGCTTCATCCTGGAGAAAACACCGACGAGGATCTTCGCGACTGGGTCGTCGCGGCTCAATCATGTCGTGACGATGGAGTTCGCGGACGGGTCACTCGCATGCATCCTTTTCGGGGTCACGGGGACGTTCGATTACCCCAAGGAGCTTCTGGAGATCCAGGACCACGGCGCCCTCTTCATCAACCACAACTGCGTGGAGAACGAGTTCTACGGTCTCGTCGAGCCCGTCCGGCGGACCTATCCGCTGCAGGCCGACGACTTTCCTGACGCGGGAAGGGAGGGCGGACGCTTCGGATACATCGCGAAGGTCCGCGCGAGGGGCCTCGCCTATGCTGCGTCGGGCAGGAAGGCCTTCGGGAATGTCATCCCGGACAAGGGCCACTCTGAGCTCCTCGATGCTTTCGTGACGAGCATCCTCCAAGACCGACCCTCCCCGATCGACGAGCGCGCCGGCGCGAGAGCGACGTATCTGGCGGTGCGCGCCGTCGAGTCCATCCGGGAGGGGCATCCCCTCCCCGTGAACGTGGAGGAGCTGGATTTCTACGTGCACTGAGGCCCATCGAGGGCCTCGTCGATCCATCCGCCGGCGGCGACCTCATCGGCCTCGTAGAAGACGGCGGCCTGTCCAGGCGTGATCGCGCGCTGGGGCTCGTCGAAGGTGACGAGAGCCCGGCCGCTCTCATCGACTGCGACGGCGGCCTCCGCAGGGCGATGCCTGTGTCGGATCTGCACCTGCGCGCGGAAAGACACCGGGGAGGGAGCCTTCGAGACCCAGTTCACCGCCGCCGCACGCAACCGCCTGGCGTAGAGTTCCTCAAGCGGTCCGATGACGACCTCGCGGGTCGCCGGGCGGACCGCGATAACGTAGCGAGGCTCGCCGAACGCGCGGCCCAGCCACCGGCGCTGGCCGACCGTGAAGAGCTCGATCCCTTCGTGTTCCCCAAGCACGTTTCCTTGGGAATCCACGATCTTTCCGGGAGAGAGAGATAAAGCACTTCGGCGGAAGAGGTTACGGTAATCCCCGGACGGGACGAAGCAGATATCCTGGCCTTCCCTCTTGGCGCTGACGGGGAGGCCACGGCCGGCGGCAAGGCGACGCACCTCCTCCTTGGTGAGTCCGCCCAGCGGGAAGAGGGCGCGTGACAGCTGTTCCTG
>JAZDKG010000257.1:0-13387 GCA_043803205.1 Planctomycetota bacterium | reverse complement strand
GTCTCATCGAGCTTTTGCTTGCGGAGAGGGAAGGGGGAGGGGGGACAGGGACAGGCTTGAGGCTTGGGGAGGGTGGGACGGGACAAGGGACGAGGGGAAATGACGAAGCGCGAATGACGAATGACGAAGAGGAGGGAGGAGGGGGAGGGGACGGGTAAGGGAGGCGGCGGCCCGGGAGGCGATTGCTTGACGGGAGAGGGGGGAGTGGAGGATAATACTGGAGCGGGTGGGGAATGTGGAGGGAGGTCGACGTGCGGCGGATAGCTCTGGTCTTGCTTGTGTGCTGTGTAGCGGGGTGCGCTTCGTCGGCGAGGAAGGGGGCGATGGAGCGTTTGGAGTCGATCGCGCTGCCGTATGACGTGGTGTGGCGGGCGACGGTGGACGTGGTCGAGAAGGATTTCGAGATCGAGCGGCAGGACTACGAGAAGGGGGAGATCGTCACGCGGTACAAGGAGGGGCGGACGGTGCTGGAGCCGTGGGGGATGGACGCGCAGACGACGTATGATCGCTTAGAGGAGACGCTGCACCGGCTGCGCAGGCGTGTGGTGGCGCAGGTAAGCGCGAACGAGGAGAGCGGGGCGACGGTGGAGCTTGTGATTTCGCGGGAGCGGCTCAACTACGAGACGCCGCCGGCGGAATACGACCCAGGTCCGCCGAGGACGCCCGACGAGATGGCGCAGGCGCGGGTCCAAGCGGAATATGCGCCGAAGGAGCAATGGACTTTCGTGGGGAATGACGAGCTTTTGACGCGGAAGCTCTTGGGGGAGATCGTGAAGCGGGCGCAGAAGCTGTCGCGGGGGGGATCGGGGACGGCGATTCAGCCGCTGTGAGGGAAGAGTAACCACACAGAGGGTCGGAGGGGGAGGGACGGGGGGAAATGACGAAGCCCGAATGACGAAGAGGAGGGAGGGGGCCAGTATGCCTCCCCTCCACAGCAACCCCGTGGCCGGCGAGAAAGAGGACCACGGGGTCGCGGGGCAGGGCGAAGGCGGCGACCTGGTTCACAAGGCGGGTGAGATTCCCGAAGGTGGGTTGGTCCTTGAGGTTCTCGGCGGCGTCTGTGAGCACGGAGACTCGCGAGCGGTCGAAGCCCGTCGTGTCCGTAAGGACCTCGCCCAGCGCTTTTGCATCCTATCTGCAGTACTTGAGCTACCCGAGGTCCTGGCACCGGTTGATCCGCACGAGGATCCCCCCGCGATCGGAGGCGGACGCATAGCCGGACAAGAGGAGCGAGACGGCAGCCAACGCGAGGGCGTGTTTCAGACTTTCAACCTCCGCTTGTCCCAGGCTTTCGGTCGTGCGCAAGACGTAAAGGAGTCAAGGAGCAAGGAGTAAGCAGACATTTCATAGCCCTCGGGCGACTCGAAAGCCGCCGTAGGACGGGTTCGAGAACGTCGGCGCATTCCTGAACCGGAAAGCCGACCGGCAATGCCACGAGTTATTGTTCCAGGAGCCGCCGCGTAGAACGCGACACTCACCCGAGGACGGTCCGTGAGGATCCTCACGGGGACTCTGCGAGTAGTAGTAATCCCCCCACCAGTCCGCGCACCATTCCCATACGTTCCCGTGCATGTCATGGAGGCCCCATCCGTTGGGACGCTTTTCCCCCACGGGATGCGTGCTCCCGCCACTGTTGTCGGTGTACCAGGCATGGGTTCCGAGGTCACCCGGATCGTCACCGAAGCAATACGCCCAGGTCGTGTCCGCCCGGCAGGCATACTCCCACTCCGCTTCCGACGGAAGGCGAAGGCCCGTTCGCTTGCAGAACGTCTGACAGTCGTTCCAGGAGACGGACTCCACAGGGCTTCGGTTGTCCTTGAAGTGGCTGGGATTACTCCCCATCACCCGCGTCCATTCTTCCTGCGTGATCTCGCACTTCCCCATGTAGAACGGCCTCGTAATCCGCACGGTGTGGGCAGGATTCTCGTCGCTCTGGCGGACCCCCCCGGGGGAAGGAGAGCCCATCTCGAAATCCCCCGCGGGTATGAAAACCATTTCAACCCCTGTCTTCTCGTGAACGACTTCGAGCGCCCAGCCGGTGTTGGTGTAGGGCTCGGGCTGCGTATCGGGCTTGACGCGGAATCCGACGGGGACTTTGACCTCTCCGATCCGTCGCCATGCCGGCGGGGGGGACGCGGTCTTCTCGGGCGCGTCGGATGCCGTTTCATCGGGTCTTGCCGGCGGGACGGCGGCAACTTCCGAAGCGGGCCTTGGCTGGGGGCGGGCGGGCTTGTCGGGACGCTTGAGGGAAAACAGGAGGACCACGGCAATGGCGGCGATGACGACGACGGTGACGACCCACTTGTGGGGTTTGGATCGTTTTCGTTTGGGCGGGGCCTCGCCGAGGAAGTGGGAGAGGTCCTGCTCGAAGTCGCCGGCGGTCTGGTAGCGCGCGTGGATGTCTTTCTGCATCGCGCGCTCGACGATGCGCGAGAGCTTGTCAGGCACGCTCGGACTCAGTGAGCGCACCGGGGCCGGATCGACCTCCATCACTTTGTGCATTCTCTCGTAGGCGCTGGTGGCGTTAAAGGGCAGGAGGCCCGTAAGCATTTCGTAGAGGATGGTCCCGACGGAGAAGAGGTCGCTTCGGGCGTCGACGTCAAGCTCGCCGGCGGCCTGTTCCGGGGACATGTAGGCCGGTGTGCCGAGAACTTGGCCAGGCTCGGAATGGCGTATGACCTGGCCGACGGAGACGGCGATTCCGAAGTCTGTGATCTTGACCTTCTCGATATGGTTTTCGAGCATGATGTTGGCAGGCTTTATGTCGCGGTGGACCTTGCGTCTAGCGTGGGCGTGCCCGAGGCCGCTGAGCATCTGCCGGGCGATGCGGGCGGCCTTCTCGGGGGCGAGCGGCGCCTCGGCCTCGATAAGCTCGGCGAGGGACATGCCCTTGACGTAGCTCATGACTATGTAGGGCCGCTCGGACGTCGCGCTGACGGCGTGGATGGTGACGATGTTGTCGTGTCCCAGCTCGGCGGCGTGGCGCGCCTCGTCGAGGAAGCGCCTTCGCGCCACCGCGTTCTGGGCCAGCGTGGGGTTCATGATCTTGATGGCCACGGAACGGTTCAGAGACTCCTGGTATGCCTTTACCACCACACCCATGCCGCCCGCGCCGATGACGCGTTCCACGTCGTACTCATCGAGGCGGCCAAGGTACTTCGAATCCCGAGGGGCATCGAGCACTATGCCCTGCGGCAGCACGACGCCGGGTTTCTTGTCCGCCTGTATCTCGAGGGTCTGCTTCTGCCGCTCGCTGGGAGCATCCTTGTCCGGAGGAGGTCTTCTGAGCGCGCCCAGGTCGCCGCCGATGTCCTCGACGGCCTTGCGGCAGGACTGGCACGTTCCGAGGTGCGCCGCGAGCTGTTCCAGCTCCTCCTCGGTGTGCTCGCCTGTCACGAGCCGGCGGAGGAGTTCTTTTGACGGACAATCCTCAGCCATGGCTTTCGATCTCCTCATCCATGCGCTCGGCGATCCTCCTGATCCGGTGGGCCACGCGCGACTTGTAGACGTAGACCTTGCCCACCGGCATCCGCAGTTCAGCGGCGGCCTCAGCGGGAGTGACGCCTTCCAGCGCGCACAGCTGGAACGCCCGCCATGTCGCGGGCTGCACTTCGGCACGCGCGCGTTCCATGGCCACTTCGAGCGCCCGCTTGCGCCAGGTGTCCTCCCAGATCTCGTCGCTCTCTTCGTCGTGGGCCGAGACCGCGGCGATCATCCTGAGCCCCACCGTTCCGCCCACGGCGTCGGGCTCCTTCTCCTTGTCCAGCAGCAGTTGCGCCACCTTGCGCGTGGTGATCCTGTGCAGCCAGGCGCGGAAGCTGCCCATCCGGCCCGCATGCTCGAATGATGCGATCCGGTCGGCCACCACGCGAAGGACGTCTTGGGCGACGTCCTCGGCCTCCTGCTGGCGGGCGCCTCGGCGGCGCGCATAGCGGACCAGAAGAGGCCAGTACGACTCCACAAACGTGCGCCAGCTCTCGTTGTCGCGGCCGTGGGCCAGCCGTTCTATCAACGTGACGTGCGTTTCCTGCATCCGAGACCTCCGTTGGACCTCTGCTCCACCGACGTAATGAGCCTTGGGGGCGGATTTCTAACACGGAAAAGCCAGCATGCTCCACATCCCAGCGTTCGTCCACGGCTGCGAGGATCATACGAAAGCGGCAAGGGGCTGCAATCCTGGTTCGACAGCCTCGGGCGAGGGAGACAGTCTGCCCCCAGCCGCTCCAATGAATATCGTTTCGGGCAGAACACGGGTCGATCAGGGCCAGATGGCGGCCCGAAGGACCTCAAACCGCCACAAGAGCCCTGGACAGACCCCCGAGACGAGGGTCTGCGGATGCTAGACACCTGGGACGGTCCTGGCAATATGCGATATAGGGAATGTCGATCAATGCAGTTTGGGTTGGATTCCGGAAAAGTGATGTTCGAGGTTGACAGGGATCACCATATTGGGTAGAGTACACCTAGAGGAAGTGGATGCGCAGAGGTTTCTTCGGCATGTTGCGGTCAGCCGGATTATGGGTGCCGGCAAGGGATTGCCAAGGGCGAAGGTCGAGTCATAACCGATCACACGTCCATCAGGATGGACAGGATCAAAGAGAAAAAGGAGAACAGGATGAGAAAAGGATTCACGTTGATAGAGCTGCTGGTGGTGATGGTGATCATCGCCCTCTTGGTCGGACTCCTGCTCCCGGCCCTTGGCCGGGCGAGGGAAGAGGCGAGAAGGACGCAGTGCCGGAGCAACCTGCGTCAGATCGGTCTGGCACTGACGATCTACAGCAACGACAACCGGGGATGGTCGCCCGCGCACTACGGGACGTATACGGGCGCCGCGGCCGACCAATACCGGTTTGCGGATGCGCCGCATCAGCCGAACCTGAACTGGCAGGCGTGGTTTCTGATCAAGAACATCTGGGCCACGGCAAACGTTGGAGTAGACGAGTCTAACGGGGACACGGAGGTAGGAACGGACGATGATCTGATGGGCTCCTACCCCTCATCCGCCAGCGTACGCGTGTACCAGGGTGTCAACACGGCAGTCGGAAAAGGCGATGCGAATGTAGCGTACCAGGGCGGCGGCGCCGACAATGGCGGCGTCCGAGGACCGGCTGTCGCGATCACGGGCCTGGGACTTCTCTTCTCGGGCGGCTACCTCACGCAGAAGGGCGGACAGGTGCTGATGTGCCCGAGCTGGCCGGTTGCGATGAACACGCGGCGATTAGGCGCGGCGCTTGAGAACGCCTTCCTGCAGGACAACAAGGAGCCGTTCTGGAGCATCCGGGACGTTCCGTGCTGGGACGGCGTTGGCACGGCATCGGCCGACAGCGACAACAACCCGCTGACCGGGATGGACAGCGCGACGAATGCCGACGGTGTCGAGGACATGGCACTCATCATGCTCGACCCAGCGGACGTCAACAAGCCTTCCCTGGGCGGCGAGGGTTGCGCGAACGACTGGCTGATCACAAATTACTGGCTGCGCTTCAGGCAGATCAACTTCAGCGCGCTGAAGATCTCCAGCAACATCGGCGTGGCCATCGTGAGCGACACCCTGCTGGGCAACTTTGACGGCGTCGCCTACTGTATGAGGGTAATGGGCACGGCCACCACCGGCGATCCCCGGCAGAACAGCGGGGGATCGGGCGACGGCAACTTCGCAGCAAGCACCTACGGCAATACCACGTTCGTCCAGAACCACGACGGAGCGTATAACGTTCTCTTCACGGACGGCTCTGTCAAAACGTTCTCGGACGCGGGCCAGGTTGTGAGGAACACGCTCACCGCGACCGACCGGACAACGGGCGGCGACTATAGGAACTACACGCAGCCCGGAGCCGGCTGGAGCGAGGCGAACGACGAGACGAGAAGCGAGAACGTGTTCCCGGTGTACTTCGACCTGATCTACACGCAGGACTAAGCCTGCGGGGAACATGAAAAACGAGAACAAGGGCGCCCGCCTTACGGCGGGCGCCCTTGTCATGTACCTGCGTTCGCGAAGGCGGCGCGGGAGTTCGCGGGGGAGAGGGGGATTGCGTTCGGGAGGTAGGGGGAAAGGGACGGGGGGGAGAGAAAGCTATCAGCGATCGGCAATCAGCGGTCAGCGCAGAAGACTGGAGAAGGGACAGGGGAGAGGGGACAAGAGAAGGAAATGACGAAGCACGAATGACGAATGACGAGGAGGAGAGGGGGAGGATGGGACCGGAGCAGGCGGTCTCTTGACGCACGGGGAGGGGCGGGGTAAAGTATTCCGGGTCGCAGGCCAGTAGCTCAATTTGGCAGAGCACCCGATTCCAAATCGGGCGGTTGGGGGTTCAACTCCCTCCTGGCCTGCCAGACATCTTCCGGGGGGGGAAGTGCCACTAAAGGGGGAGGGGGATCGCCACTAAGGCACCAAGACACCAAGGTGGGATAAAGGGAAGAGGTTTATCCACAGATTTCACAGATTACACAGATGGGAGACGGCGGATCGGGATGAGGGGTAAGGGACAGAGGCTGCGGGCGCGGGGCGCTAGTGGAGAAGACACCGGGCGATACGCCAGGGGAGGCGGGACTTTTCGTAGACGGAGTAGGGGACTTCACGGGCGCCCCATTTTCTCTTGAAGGCGCGCAGGCCCTCGGCACCGGGGGGAGAGGGGCCGAGATCGTAGGAGCGTTTGCCGGCGCGACAGGCGCGCTCGAGGGCGCTAGCGATGAGGAGGTCGTTGGGGCGGAGGCGGCGGAAGGCGGGGTCGCACGCGGTCATCCAGTAGACGATCTGGGTAGGGCCGAGGACGTGGATGCTTCCTGCGACGACACGGCCGCGGTATCGGGCGACGTCGAACCAGAGGCGTTCGGCGTCGAGCTCCTCCATGAGCGCGGGGTAGAGAGACTTGGGATAAGGCCGACGCGAGTGTGCGCGGTAGTTGGCGGAGGAGAGGGCGGCGAAGGCGGCCATGTCGGCGTCGTCAGAGGAGCTTTCGACGACGAGGTCCGAATGGAGGGCTTGCTCGAGCGCGTTTCGAGCGGAGGAGCCGAAGCAGTCCCGGACATCTTCCCAGCGTGGGGAAAGGGGGACGACGTGGGTCGTGAGGGGAAGCTCCTCGTAGCCGTGGCGGCGGAGCGGGGCGCAGAGGCCGCGGAGGTCCACGACGCGCGAGAGGACGGTGAGGGGGCCGGAGGCGAGGGCGGCGTATTCGGCGAGGAGGGCGTCGAGGGCATCGGGAGGGGCGTCGGGGCGCGTAAGGGGATGTCCATAGACGGAGAAGCCGGACGCGACGAAAGCGGTAAGGCCCAGTTTGCGGAACTTCGTGAGGGGCATGGCCGCGAGCAGTTCGCGGGAAGGGCTTCGGGCGAGGAGGGCGAAGGATTCGGCGCCGACGCCGGCGCGGTCGTAGATCGCCTGCCAATGACGGGTATGAAAGGGGGTAGCGTCGTGCGAGGCGTTGAGAAGCGCATCCCACTCCGTGGGATCGATAGCGGCGGTGCGGGTCAGTTCGATCTTCATGGGCGCCTCAGAGGGACAGTCGGCAGCGCGTATTGAAATTCGTGCAATGAAAGTACCTCACGCAAAGGCGCAAAGTGCGCAAAGGGATGATCAAGCCGGTGGAAATCTCGAGTTCGTTTGCATCTTTGGCGGCTTTGCGCGAGTCATTGTCCAGACTAGGTCCAGATGAAAGCCTAAGGGGGTTTTCAGGGATAATCAAGGCGGAGAAGAAGGAGGCAGGAGGCAGAACAAGGCAAGGGACAAGGGACAAGGGACGAGGGGGAATGACGAAGCACGAATGACCCGCCTTCGTCCTCCCGCAGTCGCGGGCCGGGACTACGATGGGCAGGCTCCGGGGGAGGGGAGATCGTTGACAGATCGCAGCGCGGCGCTAGGCTCATGTCGGGTATAGCGGATAAAGGAGAGAGCATGATGGTACCGAGCGTGTGGACCGCACTTGTTCCCTACGAGCCGCTGCCTGAGGCGCTAGGGTATCTGCACGAGCGCGGGTGGAATTGTTTCGAGGTTTCCACGGAACACCTTGACTGGCTGCGTCTATCCGGCGACCCGGCGGGGGCGGTCGAGCTCTCGCGGCGGACGATCGAGGAGTTGAGCCTTTCGACGCCTCAGGCGCACGGGCGGATCTCGGCGGAGCTGGCGCATCCGGACGAGGCGCGTCGACGCGCCGACATGGAGATCATCATGAGGGAGTTCGATCTGTGCGCCGCCCTTGGTGTGCGCAACGTAGTCCTGCACCCCGGGATCGACGAGGAAGGCTGCACGAATCGCTCCTGCGGGCAGTATCGCGGACTGGTGCAGCGGAACGTCGAGAGCTTCAGACGCTTAGCCGATCACGCGGGGGAGCGGGGGATACGGATCGCCGTTGAGAACGTGTTCGATTCCTTAGCGGTCCGGGGGCGTCGGGCGTTCGGGGCCACGCCCGAGGAGCTGCTGGACCTTTTGGGGGCGATCGACAGGCCCAACGTGGGCGTGTGCCTGGACACATCCCACGCGAACATTGCGCGATTGGACATCCCGCAGGTGATCCGCGATTTCGGGGCGCGTCTTATCGCGACGCACATCTCGGACAGCGACGGCTCGCGGGATCAGCATCTCATTCCGGGTCACGGCAGCCGGGGGGAGCGCAAGATCGAGTGGGGGGCGGTGATGGCGGCGTTCGCCGAGATCGGGTACGACGGGATTTTCAATCTCGAGATCCCGGGCGTCGGCACTTCGGAGCTGGAACTCTTGGACCTGATCGTGCGTCACGCGTGCGAGGTCGCCCATCGCTTGGTGGCAATGGCGCGGGCGTAGGGGGTGCAGGGCGCAGAGGACAGAGAAGGGGATAGCCACGAAGGCACGGAGGCACGAAGGGGACACGAAGGGGAAAAAGGGGGCGTTCAACGGAGGCGCGGTAGACACGGAGAAGAAGATTCCGGGTGACTTGACAAGCCCCCGGGACCCCCCTTCCAGGGGGCGGGAACGCGTGACGCGTTCCCGCCGGAGGGGTTGGCAGAGGCAGCGTTGGGAAGAGGGCGGAGCTTGTTAGGGGGGGCGATTGCCGGGGGAGGGCGTTTCTGGAGGGCGTGTGAGATGAGGTTGAGACGGGCGTTCCTAGCGGCGATCGGAGGGGTGCTCCTGAGCGTCGCGTGCGCGGGGGAAGAGGGGTACAGTTTTTCGTTTCGGACGGAGGAGGGGTTGGAGCTTGCGGGGGCGCAGATGGTGCGGCGGTTCCACAAGATCGCGCAGAAGCCCGATGCCAAGGTGAGCTGGAAGGACCCGTCGTACCGGAAGTGGAACGGGAAGGACGCGGGCTACGGGTATTTCGGGAACATGGTGCGCTTAGGGGACGGGACGCTCGCGGCGGTCTTCCTCGAGCAGCCGGCGGAGCACGATCACTACGACCGGGACTACATGCGGATGGTGTGCTCGCGGAGCGGCGACGGGGGGCGAACATGGGACCAGCCGAACGTGCTCTTCGAGCCTATCAACAAGTCGCGGGCGTACCCGTGCGCATTAGCGGACGGGTCGATGATCTTAGGGCCGCTGGTCATCGGCGAGAAGCGGGTGTTCCAGAGGTCGGCGGACCTGGGGCGGACGTGGGAGGTCTATGTGGAGATCCCGTCGGACGCGGGCGCGGGGAGGGCGATGTGCCAGATGTCGAACGGGGAGATCCTGTTCTTAAGTAGCATGTCGGACGACGTGGATGGGGGTCGGGCGGTGACGGTGTATGATCCGGGGACGGGGCGGTGGCAGAGGCTTTCGGCGACGGTGCTGGGACACCAATGGGACGAGTGGTGGGTGACGGAGACGAAGAGGCCGGGGAGACTCGTGGCGCTGATGCGGGACCAGTCGCAGTCGCGCTACTTCAGCCTGGGGCTGTCGGACGACTACGGGCGGACGTGGCACAGCTACCGGCCGAGCGACGTATGGTTCGGGCAGATTCCGAACCATCCGTTCGTGACGACACTTCCCGACGGGACGGTCATGGCCGTCGCTGGGGAGCGGTCGAACGCGCGGATCGTGGCGATCCCGAGCTTCGACGACGGGGAGACATTCGAGTGGAGCCGGCGGATCACGGTGTGCGATTCTCCGAACGAGTTTTTCATGAACACGGACATGGCGTATCCGGACGCGCGCCTGTCGCGGGGGGAGAAGTGGTTTGTGCGGTATTACGCGGCGTCGGTGAGGGACACGGCGAAGGAGTTCGGGGTATGGGGGAACTTCATCGACACGTCGTATTTCCGGCAGCCTTACGACGGGGTGAAGCTGGCGATGGAGGAGGGGGCGGACACGGGGGCGGCGAACGCTTGCTGGTCGTTCGACGATGAGGATTCGGACGTCGCGCAGGAGCCGACGCACTCGTCGTACGGCCTCGTGTATGAGGCGAAGCGGGCGTCGGGCCTGTTTGGGAAGTGCATGGTGTTCTCGAAGCCGGAGTCGCGGATCGAGGTCTGCGATTCGCCGGGGGTGCGGGTGGGGAACTTTTTCACGATCGAGTTCTTCATCCGCTTAGCGAAGCAGGGCGGGGAGGGGGACGAGGAGAGGACCGTCATCGCCAAGAAGCCGTTTTACTGGGTGCTGGTCAAGGGAGGGAAGGTCATATTCCGGCAGGGGGTTCCCCGGTCGGAGCAGGCGACGGTGCCGGTGCACGAGGTGGCGAGCACGAGCGGGCTTGCGCCTGGGGAGTGGCAGCACGTCGCGGTGACGATCGGGATCGATCCGAACGGGTACAACTACCTGCGGCTGTATGTTGGCGGGCGGAAGGAAGCCGAGTACATGATCTCGAACGAGGTGCTCGGGAGGGGGATCGAGGCGCCCGAGAAGGCGCGGTATTACGTAGACTGGAAGCCGGACGCGGGGCCGATGCACGTGGAGGACTTCCGTAGGATGGTGGACAAGATGTACATGGGGGGGATTCCGGGGGAGACGCCGTCGTTCCTGGGGAGCCTGGACGAGGTGGTCTTTCATCGGCGGAACCTGCGTCCGAAGGAGATCGCGCGGCGGGTGGAGCGGGGGTACAGCGTGGAGAAGGCGGGGACGGTGACGTCGCCGGTGATCGAGAAGCCGTTCGGGAAGACGTGGGGGAGTCTGCGTTTTTCGGCGGAGACGCCCGAGAAGACATGGGCGGCGGTGGACATCGTCGACGCGCAAGGGGGAGTGCTTCTAGCGGACGTGAAGGACGGGCAGGACCTCACGACGCTGACGGCCGAGGCGGTGAGGCTGCGGGGGAGGTTGAGCACGCTGGAGAAGCACGTGACGCCGGTTCTAAAGGGGTGGGGGATTTCCTGGAAATGAGGCGGGGGCGTCGCCGGCGGATGCGGCCAGAAGGTTCCACAGAGGCACCCTTCGATCCGCCGTACGGCGGACTCAGGGCCTTCGGCAGAGGACACAGAGGGGAGGGACAAGGGGGGGGGAAAGGGACGAGGGACGGGGGGAAAGGGACGAGGGAAGAGGGGCAGGGGACCAATGACGAAGCAGGAATGACGAATAGGCGCGAGGGCTTGAGTTTCCGGGGCGGGGAGGTAAATTGCGCTGCGAGTATGGCAGGACGAGGTTTTTGAAAGGAGGCGAGGATGGAGGAGCTTAAGATCGTGCTTTCGGAAAAGGACATGCCGCAGAGGTGGTATAACGTGCAGCCGGACCTACCGGCGCCGCTTGCGCCGCCGATTCATCCGGGAACGCGCAAGCCATTAGGGCCGGCGGACCTAGCGCCGATTTTCCCGATGGAGCTCATTAAGCAGGAGGTGAGCTTGGAGCCGTGGATCGAGATCCCGGACGAAATACTGGACGTTTACAAGCTATGGCGGCCGACGCCTTTGGTGCGGGCGAAGCGTTTGGAGAAGGAGTTGGGGACGCCGGCGCGGATCTACTACAAGGACGAGAGCGTGAGCCCGCCCGGGAGCCACAAGCCCAACACGGCGGTCGCGCAGGTGTATTACAACAAGAAGGAGGGGGTGAGGCGACTGTGCACGGAGACGGGCGCGGGGCAATGGGGGAGCGCATTAGCGTTCGGGTGCTGTCTATTCGGCCTCGAGTGCACGATCTACATGGTGCGCGTGAGCTACGAGCAGAAGCCGTATCGGAAGTTACTCATGCAGAGCTGGGGGGCGACGTGCCATCCGTCGCCGTCGAAACTGACGAACGCGGGACGAGGGGTGTTAGAGAAGGATCCGAATACTTCGGGGAGCCTGGGGATGGCGATCTCGGAGGCGGTCGAAGACGCGGCGACGCACGACGACGCGAAGTATTCGCTGGGCAGCGTGCTCAACCACGTGCTCCTGCACCAGACGATCGTGGGCCTCGAGACTCAGGCGCAGCTGGCGATCGCGGGCGAGAAGGCGGACATCCTGTGCGGGTGCGTGGGGGGCGGGTCGAACTTCGCGGGGCTAGCGTTTCCGTTCGTGAAGGACAAGCTCGCGGGGAAGGGGATCGAGATCATCGCGTGCGAGCCGACAGCGTGCCCGAGTCTCACGCGGGGGCAGTTCCGGTATGATTTCGGGGACACGGCGGAGCTTACGCCGCTTCTCAAGATGTACACGCTGGGACACAGTTTCGTTCCGCCCCCGATTCACGCGGGGGGGCTGCGGTATCACGGGATGGCGCCTTTGGTGTCGCTCTTAGTAAACAAGAAGGTGATCGAGGCGCGGGCGTACCATCAGAATCCGGTGTTCGAGGCGGCGCTGACGTTCGCACGGACGGAGGGGAAGCTGTGCGCGCCCGAGACGGCGCACTGCATCCGCGCGGGGATCGACGAGGCGCTGAAATGCAAGAAGACGGGCAAGGCGAAGTGCATCGTCATCATGTACAGCGGGCACGGGTTCTTCGACTTGGGGGCGTATGAGAAGTATCTGGGGAAGGAGCTCGCGGACTTCGAGTATCCGCAGGAGAAGATCGACGAGGCGATGAAGGGGGTGCCGGTGGTGAAGGAGTAGGAAGAGAGCGGGCGGACGGAGAAAGGCCTCAACCACAGAGACACCCTTCGACAAGCTCAGGGTCCCGCGACCGCGGGACAGAGACACAGACAAGGGGATAGCCACAAAGGCACCAAGGCACGAAGAAGAGGGAGGAATGACCCGTCCCTCCATCGGCGGATAAACTTCGCCTTCCCGCAGTCGCGGGAGTACGGCGGGCAGGCTCCGCACGAATGACGAATGGTGAAGAGGGAGAGAAGGGCAGAGGGGGGAGGACGGGATAAGCGGAGAGCACGGGAAGATGGAGCCCCCGGGAAGCCGGGGGCTTCATCATGTACGGGCGGGGAAGGGGGCGCTATTCGACGGTGCGGCCGATGACTTTGAAGAAGGCGTTCCAGGGGCTCGAGGCCCAGACGCTCGAGCGGGAGTTGTCGGAGTGTTCTGTTTCCCATTCCGCGTAGCCGCCGCCCGGGTAGAGGTTCAAGGGGCCGGCGTCGATCTGGTAGTGGAG
>JAZDKG010000256.1:0-2527 GCA_043803205.1 Planctomycetota bacterium | reverse complement strand
GATAGCTCGCGCAGCATTCTCATGGAGTAGATGGGGGCCGCCCCGTTCGCGCCCCACACCGTCTCGCGCCTGTCGTACGCTCCGCGGTCTTCCTCGCCGTACCCCCGATTGCATACTGTGCCGTCCCGAAGCAGCATGTGTCCCGTGCTGTAGATCCGATAGGGGGGGTGTGTACTCGAGAACAGCAGCTTTCCCGTCCCGTATGCCGCGCCCTCCTCCTCGGTGGTTCGAAGGAGTCTTTCGACGAACTCCGGCGCAAGGCGGCAGTCCGCATTGAGAGGCATGTAGTAGTCTGCGCGCGTCTGCGCGATCATCCGATTGTGCGCCTTGGCGAACCCCAGGTTCGTTCTGTTGCGCATTATCCGCACCCGCGGACAACGCTCTCCCACGATCTCAGCGGACCCGTCGGTGGACGCGTTGTCCACCACGCTGAGCGCTAGCCCGCTGGCGGTCTGCGCCAGCACCGACTCCACGCACTCGGCAATGTGGTCCGCGCTCTGATACGAGAGCACTGTAATCGCGATCTTCGGACGTGTCATCCTTCGCTCCCGGCTGGAGACCTGTTCGAGGGGCTAGGGCACTCTTCGCTCCGCTGCGCCGATCAGCGTCCCGGCCAAGGCGGCGAACGCGCCTCGAAGCGCGTCGAAGGCTTCCCGCGCGATGCCCTTGACGCCGAGGCCCTCTGACGCCGCCTCGATGGCCGCCCCGTACGCGGCCTTCGCCGCATAGATCGCGAAATCGACGGGGTTCTTCACGAAGCGATATCCGAAGTACCTCTGCATCGCCCGATGGTTGTCGAAGATGCGCTCGATCCTTTCCGCTGGCCCGCGCGCGTGCGAGTGGATCACCTCGATCGTGCCATCGTAGACGATATTCCACCCCGCGCGGATCACGTCCCTCGCCCACAGCCGGTCCTCCGCGAACGCAGCCTCCCGAAAGGGATGTTCGTCAAAGGCGCTTCTGCGGATCATGGAACAGACGTCGTCGAAAACGCAGAGATTGAATCGTTCCGCCGTGGAGAGATCCTCGTACGTGCCTTTAGGCGCCTCCTGCACCTTGATGCGCCGTTCCTGGGGGACCTGTCTTTCCCACCGCCTTTGGAGCCTGGTCTCATCCTCGGGTCTGGCGACCTGGCGCACGTACACTCCCGCCACGCGCTCATCGCGAAAATGCGCCGACATCCGCGCCAGCGTATCCGTCCGTGCGAGGAGAGCATCCTGCGTCAGGAGAACCACAAGGTCAGTCCGCGTCCGCCTGACCCCCTCCCCCCGCACAAGCCCGTGGTTGAAGTGCGCGACCTCTACGGGGACGATCTCTGCCCCGAATCGCTCTGCGATCGCAAGCGTCTCATCCGTGGACTCGCTGTCCAGGACCACAATCGAGCGGATGGCAACCCCGCTCTGCGCACGTACAGCGGCCAGGACTTGCTCGAAATACCGCCCGGCGTTGCGCGTCGGGATGACAATGGCAAGGTCGATCATCGCAGCTCCATGAGGTCCATCAGGTCCTGGGCCGCCGGCGAGATATCTTCGCCGACATCGAGCGTTCCGGCCGCTTCACTGATTCTCCCCTGACGCGGGCGATAGGAGTCCGTGCAGCACAAGCCTCTCACGGTAGAGCGTCCCGATCCGCCTCGGGCAAAGCTCCCGCGCGATATCCTCTTGCGCTCGGCGACCGACCTCCCGGGCCCCGTCAGGCTCGTCCACGATCCTGCGCAGCAAGTGGCTTGCCTGCTCAACGTCCGGGTCGGCCCACACGCAGCCCGCGGGATAGGGACCAACGTCCCGCTCGATCTCAACCGAGCGGTAGTCCACCGGATAGGCATTGGACCGTCCCATGAAGTCCATGTTGCCCGAATACGCCGTGGCGACTACGGGCTTTCCCATCGCCATCGCTTCGGCGATGGTGAGGCCGAAACCCTCGGAGCGGTGGAGCGACAGATAAACGTCGCATGCCCCCACGAGCGCGAGCGTATCTTCGCGAGACAGCACGGCATCGACGAGAATCGCCCCCGCGTTGATGGCCCGCTGCAGGGCGTCCCGCGCCTGCGGGTTGGAGGCCCCGTGCTGAACCTTGACCACGAGCGTCGCCTTGTCCTCCGGGCGGAACGCGCGACGGAACGCCTCGATGGCCCCCAACGGATTCTTCCTCTCGAAGTAGCTCTGCATGTCGAACATGACCAGAACGAGGAAGCCTCCTTCCGGCAGACCGAGCGCTTTCCGCGCCTCCGGCGTCGCCGTCCCCGCCTCGATACAGTGCGGCATCACAATAACAGGTACCGGACTTCGCTGCGCGATCGCCTTTTGGGCGAACGAGCTTGGGACCCAAACCTCGTGCACGTACTGAAAAGCCTTGTCGAAGACGGCGGGGAACTTCGACAACTCCCAGTGCCAGCAACCGATGTTCAGTCGATCCTCGAAAACCTCGGGCACGGCCGCGCCGAGTTAAGGTGTCTCTGCGGCGTTGGCGTGGTAGACGTTTGCTGCGTAGGGCAGCGCACATCCGTCCGTATCCACCTTGACGCCGG
>JAZDKG010000255.1:0-8449 GCA_043803205.1 Planctomycetota bacterium | reverse complement strand
CCGCCGGGGCCCACCCCGTGTTTTTTCCACACGGCGCCTTACCCCCGGCGCCCCGGCGCCCCACGCCCCCGGGCCTCTGTCGTTTTCCTCATCCCTGACGTCCTATCGGGTTCGTCGGCGTCTGCGCGCGATACGTCGCAGGATCTCCGCCGGCCCTCGATAGGGGTTGATCGCCCGCGCGAGCCACCGCCATCCTGCGGCGCGCCGGGCGAGCCGCTCTGCCCCGTCGCACGCGAGGATCCCGATGAGAAGCCCCGCCGTGTTCATGATGAGGTCCACCCCGCTCGGCCGCACGTAGCACCCCTCGAAGACGTACTCCCAAAGCACGCTGTGGACTTGGGCCTGCAAGAACGTCGAGAGCCGACCGTGTCCCCTCGTCCGCACGAGGGCGGCCACGAGGTACCACACGAGCGGATGCCCGAGGAGGTTCTCATACCACAGGTTCCCGTCGCTCGTATACCACGCCCGTCCCGCGGACAGCGGGTTGATGGACGCGATCGGGTGCGCGAAGTTGCCGATCACGCGCGACAGGCTCCCTTGCTTTACAATCCAGCTCCCGACGTCGCGGTACCCCCAGGGGTTGGCGAACACGGCGAAAAGCGTCCCACCGTAGAGGAGCGCGGCCGTCACCGCCAGCGCGCGCGCGCGTCTCGTCCACTCTCCCGTCATCGTCGGGGCACCTCGCTCGTCGGGACTTGCTTCGCCTCCGGCGCCCCATGATAATGCGTTCGTCGTGCGCGTCCAACGGCGGCTTTCAGGACGAGGGGCTTGTCATCGTTGAGAGAGGAAGGGAACGTCATCCTGATCGGGATGCCGGGCGTGGGAAAAAGCACCGTGGGCGTGCTCCTCGCCAAGGCCCTGTCGCGCGACTTCCTCGACACCGACGTCCTCATCCAATCCCGCCAGGCCCGACGCCTGCAGGAGATCATCGACTCCGACGGCTTGGCCGCCTTCTGCCGGATCGAGGAGGATTGCGTGCTCTCACTTGTCGTGGGGCATTACGTCACCGCAACGGGGGGGAGCGTCGTCTACAGCCGCCGCGCCATGGAGCATCTGCGTCAGAACGGCGTGGTGGTGCACTTGTACCTGCCCCTCCCGCTCTTGGAGGAGCGGCTCTCCGACCTCGACGCCCGGGGCGTCGTGATGGACTCCTCGCAGTCCCTGGATGCCCTCTTTGCCGAACGAGATCCGCTGTGTCGGCGCTGGGCGGACTTCGTGGTGGACTGCGCCGGCCTCACACATGAGGAGGTCGTGGACGCGATCGTTGTCATACTCAGTAAGGAGTGAGACGTAATGCCTTCGCCACGAGAGATCCGTATCCTTCCGGTCGGCTTCGATTCCCCCGTCGCGGTCGCCGCCGCCGAGCTGGCTCGGTATCTTCCGCGCGTAGCGACGGTGAGCGCGCGAGTCCTTCCCGCGGTCGGACGACCGCCTGATCGTGGGAACGCTCACGTAATCCTGGGCACCTCGACGCATCTGGCTCCGCTGGGCCTTCGTTCGCTTCCCGAGGAGAGCCCGCTTGACGACGCCTTCGCCATTCTCCCCCGCGGGCGGAAGCTCTTCCTTGCGGGCGCCAACGCGCGCAGCGTCCTCTTCGCCGCCTACCGGCTTCTCGAGGAGCTGGGGGTGGTGTTCGTGCGTCCCGGGAAGGGGGGGGAGGCGCTTCCGCGCCGGCGCTCTCTCTCGTTCCCGAAGGCCCCCATCCGGGAGAAGGCCGCTTATCGGCACCGCGGGATCTGCATTGAGGGTTCCCCGCGTCTCGAGCACGTCCTCGATCTTCTCGACTGGATGGCGAAGAAGAAGATGAATACGTTCCAGCTCCAGTTCCGCCACAGCGGGGTCTTCTGGCGCCTGGGTTACGTGTCGGATCACGCGGCCCGGGGGGGCGCTTCAGTGCCGTCGGCCGCCCGTCTTTCCGACGACGACTGCTTCGCGCTCGACGAGCGCGTGATACGGCGCCTCAGGAAGCTGGGCATGATCCTTCACCGCGTCGGCCACGGCTGGACCGCCTTCGCCGTCGGGCTTCCGGGGTACGATTGGTCGAAGACGAAACGGCGGCCTGCGGCGGGCACGGAGCGGTGGCTGGCGCTTGTCGGGGGGAAACGCGCCCTCTGGCAGAGGAAGCCGGTGAACACGGAGCTGTGCTACTCCCGCCCCGACGCGCGCCGCGCCTTTGTGGACGAGGTCGTAAGGTACGCCAGGCGTCACTCCGAGGTCGACGCCCTGCACGTGTGGATGTCGGACTCGCTTAACAACAAGTGCGAGTGTCCCGGCTGCCGCCGCAAGTCCCCCTCCGACTGGTACGCGATCCTCGTCGAGGCGGTAGGCCGGCGTCTCAAGGAAGAGGGGCTGCGCACCCGCGTTGTCTTTCTCGCCTACGTGGACATGCTCTGGCCGCCGCGTCGCGCGCGCATCGCCTCCGACAACGTGATCCTGATGTTCGCGCCCATCACCCGGTGCTACCGCCATGCTCTCGTCGACCCGGACTGCGGGGAGGACTTCGACCTTTCCCGTCCGAAGCTCAACCGCTGCGTTCTCCCGAAGACGAACGCGGCCCACGCGCATTTCGCCCGGATGTGGAAAAAGCTCCGTCTTCCCGACACTTTCGTTTTTGACTATCACATGATGTGGGCGACGTGGCGCGACGGGTTCGGCCTCGACGTGGGGCCGACGATGGCCCGCGACGTGAAGGACCTCCGCTCTCTGGGTCTCGACGGGCTCGTGAGCTGTCAGTGCGTGCGCGCGTTCTACCCCCTGCCGTACCTCGCCAACGCGATGGCGGATCACCTCTGGAACGCGCGTCTGTCTCCCTCCGCGCACCGGCGGAAGATCCTGCGCTCCGCTTTCGGCGGGCACGCCCGGGAAGCGGAGGCGTACTTCTCCGACATGGTCCGGCTCTTTCGTCGGGGGCCGACGTATCGGCATGACGCGGTACACCTTTCCCTGCGTCCGGCCGATTCGACGCGGATCAAGAGGATCCTCGCCTTCGCCGAGGGCGCCCGCCGGCGTTTCGCCGCCTTGGCGGCGCGGGAGAATAGCGCCGTCGTCGCCACGAGCCTCAGGATTCTCGCGCTGCACGCCGGCCAGGCCGTCTGGATCGCCCGAGTCTGTCTTGCGGGGCTGGAGCGTGGTCGCAGGCGCCTCAAGGATCTGCGCGAGCGGTATGAGAAGGCCCTGCCCTCGGCTCTCGGCGACTTGGCCCCTTGGGTTGATCCCCTCTTTTCGCTCCCCGTCAGGGATGCTTTGAGCGCCGCCGAGAAACTGATCGCGAGCGCCTGATCCCCATCAGGGATTCACGGAACGCTCCCATCCCTCGATGTCCCGGGCGAACTCCTCCGCGCAGGAGAGCATGTACGTGTGCCACTCCGTCTCGACGACGTCCAGGGGCTGGCCCACCGTGGTCTCGAAGCTGCGGGTCAGCGCTTCGGCGCGGCTCGTCTTTTCCGCGTCGTCCGCCGGTGGCTCGGTGGGGACCCGGAGCGTCTGGAGCATCTCCGCGCACCCGCTGGGATGCTGGTGGTAGAGGAAGTAGAAGAGCGACCACGAGGCCCCGTACGCGGCCTCGACGGTCTCGCCCTGCATCAGAAGCTTTTCGTTCGTTACGATCGCGGAGAGCGGCGGCAGCTTGCCGTCCTTTTTCGCTTCACGATATGCGATGAATCGTGGCGCGTTGAACCGCGCCGCCCCCCGCCATCGTCCCACCCGGGGCGTTTCGAAGAACGTGGCCATCCCCTCCGCCAGCCATCGGGGGGGACGGCTGGCAAGATCGAATGGGCCGAGGTTGAAACTCAGGGCGTGGGTCGCCTCGTGAATCGTCACCGCCACGTTGGAGTTGGCGATGAGGCCCTCCAGTTTGTCCTCGTACGACTTGATCTCCTGCTGGTACTTCCCGATGATCCGCGTGTACCTGAGCTTCGCGGTCGGGTGGCGGATCCCCGTGATGACCCGCCGGATCCCCCGGAGTTCTTCCGAGACCGCCGATAGGATCGCCTTGGTCTCTAGGTACTCCGGGTCGGAGTTGGCGTCGAAGAAGACGATCTGGTTCCTATCCTGCATGTAGACCCCGCCGACGCCCGGGGGGACCTCCCCGCCTAGGTACTTCCGGAAAGCTTGTCCGTCCTCGAACAGGAGGACGGTGAGGCGGCCGCCGCTCGTCCTCAGCTTGAGGCCGATCTGTTCGAGGGTCTCGTCATACACCTCGTACAGCTTCTCGAAGAGGAGCGCCCGGTTCAGCGTGAAGACCCGCGTCGTGTTGCAGTAGATGAGGAAATGCTTCGTCGGGTGGATTTCGAAGCTTTCCCCCAGCGCCGACAGGAGTTCCTTGTCCGCGTCGCGCGGGAGGACCGCCGGCGTTTCCTGTTCGTCCGCCCAGCTCGTACCGACGGCGACGACGGTTGCCAGGAGAAACACAAGACCGGTCCGCCTGCCTCTCTGCATCGGATCGCTCCCTGATCGCATGTCTTTCGCTCGTTCCCGCAAGGCTTCCCCTCTTCCTTCATTCTTGGCTCCTCTGTGCCCATGGCCAAGCGGAAAACCCGATTCCTCCCGGGATTTGTGCTTGGGCAGTCGATTGCGCGCCCCCGGGCGCGTATAATGCCGCCTCCCGCATCCCGGCCCCGTATGTATGGAGGAGGCGCTGATGCCCGAGGTCAGGATCACCATCTGGAACGAATTCCGGCACGAAAAGACCGAGAAGGAAGTGCAGACGATTTATCCGCGTGGAATGCACGAGGCGATCGCCGACGCCATGCGAAAGGATCCTTCACTGCGCGTCCGCACGGCGACCTTGGACGAGGAGGACCACGGCCTCTCTCCACAGGTTCTCTCCGAGACCGACGTCCTCATCTGGTGGGGACACGTCGCCCACGGGGAAGTGAAGGACGAGGTCGTCGACCGCGTGCAGCAGCGCGTGCTCGAGGGCATGGGCCTCGTCGTCCTTCACTCCGGACATCTTTCCAAGATCTTCCGCCGCCTGATGGGGACCTCCTGCACGCTCCGATGGCGGGAAGCGGCGGAAAAGGAGCGCCTCTGGGTCGTAAAGCCCTCCCATCCGATCGTCGCTGGGATCGGACCGTACTTCGAGCTTCCGGCGACGGAGATGTACGGCGAGTTCTTCGACATCCCCCAGCCCGACGAGGTCCTGTTTATCAGTTGGTTCCAGGGCGGAGAGGTCTTTCGAAGCGGAGCCGTCTGGACCCGGGGGAAAGGCAGGATCTTCTACTTCCGTCCCGGCCATGAGACCTTTCCGATCTACTACGATGAGCAGGTGCTCAAGGTGATCCACAATGCGGTCCGGTGGCTCCGCTTCCGCGGGACGGACGCCGTCTCCGTGGGGAGCCTCAACCCCGCCCCTCTCGAAGTGCTCCACCGTCGCCGTCCCTGAGAAGCCCTGCGAGGTGAACGCATGACCGCGAGGCCCGTTACCGCTGTCGTTGTCGGCGCAGGCCATCGCGCCGTCGAATACGCCTCCTACGCCTTGGGGCACCCGGAGGAATTCCGAATCGTCGGCGTCGCCGATCCCGTCGAGCTCCGACGTCGCAAGATCGCCGAGCTTCACGGCCTCTCGAGCGCACAGTGCTTTTCGTCCGCCGAAGAGCTTGCCCGCCGCTCGAAGATCGCCGATGCCGTCATTAACGGAACCATGGACCACCAGCATGTCCCGACCTCTCTCCCGCTCCTTGCGAGCGGATACGACATGCTCTTGGAGAAGCCCATGGCCACGAGCGCCGACGAGATGTTCCGTCTCGTGGACGCCGCCCGCTCGCTCAACCGCAGGATCATGGTCTGTCATGTCCTGCGCTATGCTCCCTTCTACCAGGCCGTTCGAAAGCGCGTCGCCTCCGGCGAGATCGGGGAGATTCTCAACCTGCAGACCACGGAGCACGTGAGCTACCATCATATGGCCGTCGGCTTCGTCCGCGGGAAGTGGCGCAACCGAAGGCTCTGCCGGTCCTCGATGCTTATGGCGAAATGCTGTCACGACATGGATATCATCGCCTGGATGAGAAGCGGAATCGCCGCGAGTCGTGTCGCCAGCGTCGGCTGCCGCATGTTCTTCCGTCCGGAGAAAGCCCCCAGGAACGCGGGCACCCGCTGCCTCGTGGACTGCCCCATCGAGGAAGGCTGCCTCTACTCCGCCCGCAAACACTACATATGGCACCCGGACCGATGGAGCTTCTACGTCTGGGACACGCTCGAACACATCGAGAATCCCACGATCGAGCAGAAGCTCGAATCCCTCCGGACGGACAACCCCTATGGGAGGTGCGTCTGGCGCTGCGACAATGACGTCGTGGACCACCAGTCCGTTGTGGTCGAGTTCGAGGACGGTTCCACCGCCACGCACAACATGGTGGGAGGCGTCTCCCGTCCCATGCGCTCCATCCACATCCTCGGAACCTTGGGCGAGATCCAGGGAATCCTCGAGGAGAGCCGCTTCGTCGTCCGCAGGATAGACCCGAGGCCCGGCTGCGAATACTCCGAGGAAATCGTGGACCTGAGCGTTTCAGGCGACATGCAAGGCGCCTTCGGCGGCCATGCCGGCGGCGACGAACGCCTCGTCGCCGACTTCGTCAGCTTCGTCCGGGGAGAACCCTCCTCCCTCGCTCGGACGAGCATCGAGGACTCGGTCCAAGGTCATCTAATCGGCTTCTGCGCCGACGAAGCGATGGAAAGACGTTGCGTGGTTGATGTTCCCCCATGGCCACGGGCGTGAGCCCCATGCAGAGGAGACGCGAATGAAAGCGAGACTCGTCGGAAGGAAATGGGTTCAGGCGTGGTTCGATGAGAGGATGTGCAATCACATGCCCAGCCTCACCCTCGGGTGCGAGGGGACACTCCTAGCGACCTGGTGCGGGGGCATGCTCGACTGGAACGGCGACCCCATGGGGAGGGACTGCTTCGTGTGGCTCTCCCGCCTTGAAAGGGGCGCTGAAGCGTGGAGCACGATCGAGGGCGTCGGCACCGACATCCGCTACGCCTCCCACAACGGATGCTTCTTCAAGAACCGCCGGGGCGAGATCCTCCTCGTGTTCGCCAAGTTCCTCGACACGGGCCGCAACAACGCGACGTGGTGCGGTGGGCGCGACAAGCTCTGGTTTCGCAAGAGCCTCGACGGCGGCCTCACGTGGCTTCCGGCGCGGGAGACCAACATCCCGCTCATCGGGCATCCCGCCTGCGATGGCCTGCTCCTCGCCAACGGGGACATGCTCATGGCGATCACAAGCCGGGAGGTCCCCGACCGGTATTTCGGCGCCATTCGGACCCTCCGTTCCACCGACGACGGCGAGACGTGGAACCTCGAAGCCCTCCTCACGGCGGACGACGGGACGAACATCCGCGAGCCCGCCATGACGTTGCGTCCCGACGGCTCCATCCTCATATGCACCCGCGCGTGTCCCGAAGGGATGGGTTGGGGCACCGGCGTGGAGCGCGTAATCTACGCCTACAGGACCGTCAGCCGCGACAATGGGAAGACGTGGTCGCCGCCTCGTCCATCGGGAATCACGAACAACGAATCGAAGATCGATCTCGCCAGCTGGCCGGACGGCTCCGTCCTAATGGCGTACGACCGCACGACCAACCTGGACTGGCACGAGCGCAGTCCCCTGTGGCTCGCCGCTTCGCGCGACGAGGGCCTCACCTGGGAGAACCTCGTCGAGATCGCCCCCGCCCCGGGGAACAAGTGCCAGCCCGCCATGTGCCGCGGCGAAGACGGGCTCCTGCACGTCGTCTACATGCACCGGCATACGGCCGTCGAGCACGTGATGATCGAGCTTGCTCCCTGACGGCGCGGGGTGCTGGGGACAGCGGTTTTCGGAAGAAATTGCCCTTGACAGAGGGGCGGTGCCGGCTATGATTCTCTGCCGACGATGAGCGATCTTTGAGATTGATGCGGTTTTCCGGTGACCATGGCAAGGGGGAAACACCTGTTCCCATTCCGAACACAGAAGTTAAGCCCCTTGCGCCGATGATAGTGCCATAAGGCGTGAAAGTAGGTTGTCACCGGGAACCTTTCTTGAGACCCCGGCGCTTTGAGAAGTGCCGGGGTCTCTTGACGTACCGGTCATTCCGGGGACGTCCCCGCGGCGCCTCGCCCGCCCGCGATCCGCACCAGCGCCCAGTACGCCCACATCCGCACATTTTCATCCGGACTTTGCGTCGCGCGACGCAGCGCCGGGACCGCCCGGCGGTCGGCGATCCTTCCGAGCGCCCGTGCGGCGAGCCACTGCGCTGTCACGTCCGACGGGTCGCCGGCGATCTTCGCGATCTCCAGCGTCGCCGCCCGGTCCGAGAGCAACCCCAGCGTGTCAATCGCGCGATAGCGCCCCTCGCCCTGGGCCGTTTCGATCTCTCGGCGCGACTCGACGGCCAACCGCTGCCTCTCCTCGAGGGAAAGCCTTCCAAGATGCAAGCGATCCGCCTCGAAACTCCGCTTGACCAGAAACTC
>JAZDKG010000254.1:0-17232 GCA_043803205.1 Planctomycetota bacterium | reverse complement strand
CCGTCGATGTCCCAAAGCCGGGATCCCTTGGCGTGGTCCACGAAGAACGGATACGGCTCGATCTGCCGTCCCCGGCTCATCACACCCGCCGGCACGAACCGGCACGTCTCCGCGTACCGCTTCGCCGATTTCTTGGTCCGGTTCTTGAGCTCCGCGACGACCTTGTCCTTGAGCTTGATCAGTCCTGCCTTCATGATGGCACCTCCAAAGGCCTGAATCCCTCGCGGGGTCTGTTCGCGCCGGGGTCTGTCCCCTTTTTCCGAAGGAAGACAGGGGACTGACCCCCTTCTTGAGCGCTCCTCACGGATAAGGGACGGCATTATGAAACCGGCGCCCGCGCCGTCAAGCCTTTTCCGCTCCTCCCCGGCGCGCCGAATCCCACGAGGGCGAAGGCGACTGCGTCTCCGGCGCTCCCGCCAATGCGGGACGGTTTACCTGCAGCCTGCTCTTTGAAAACTGGTCTTGCAGACGTCGCCCGCGCGGACGTAAGGTCGAAAGCAAATGCAAACGCCTTGCCGTGCGTTCGACCCATGGGACGCTTCCGCGGCTCTCCATCCCGTCGGTGTTCATCCTTCCGTTATTGGGGCGGGCCCTAAGGAGGTCCAAGCAGAGGAGGAACCGGAGCGACAACCGGCGTGCTCCTGTATGCAACAAAGGAAAAGCTGCCCGTAGAGTTCCCGATCCACACGAGATCCGTTCCTTCATAATCTAGGCTCCCGGGGATGGGGGGCGTGCCGCCGTTGTCCTGCATGTCTCGACCCACGCTCCAGAACTGCACGTTTCCGTCCTTGACAGCATACCTAAAAGCTTTCCCGGAGAAGGGATCGATCGGGAGCGAGGAAAGAATACCGGCCGTCAGAAGCTCTTCGAGCGAGTCCGGATACGCCCCTCCTTTCTGCAGCGCATAGAGTCGAAGAGCGGCCGCGATCCTTGCGGATGCAATCCGTGCTCTTACCATGGCGCGTTGCTCGAGTGCGGGCAAGAGCCCCGGCAGAAAGAACTGAACAACCCGATTCCCCTTCGACTCCCTGGCAATCCAGCTCGGCGTGAACTCCTGGGTGCGGGCATACTGTGCGTACGCCGTCGTCGTGGTCGCCAGCATCTTCCTGAACATCTGGTCGAAGATGGCAGGTGCCTGCTCGCACGCTTGGACCGTTATCCCGCGATCCGCGAATGCCTTCACCATGGCTTCGGGCCTGGTTTCCTCCGACGTCTCGAAAAACCCCTCGCTGTATATCCGAAGGACCTTCGCGTCCTGGTTCTTCAAACCCTCGCCCAACTGCACGCAGATCCCGCGGAACATATCGGCTTCCCAGCTCATGAAGTCGAAATCAGGCGCGTATCCCTTGTCTTTCGAGGTGGACTCCAGAAACACCATGAGCGATTCCTTGGGCATGTCCTTGTCGCCCATCAGGTCCCACGCGCCGAATTCAAAGGTCATTTTCCATATCACAAAGCTGATGAGCAATGCGGTCAGCGGGGCCTTTTCCTGAAGTATCGTGGCCAGTTCCGCGGAGGCCTCCAGGTCGGCGAGCGCCTCCGTATATCGCTTTTCCCACGCCAGCCTCTTGGAGTCCATCACGAGAAGCTTGGACGCCCTTCGTACATGTCCAAGCACGGGACCCCATGCGTCGTACCAGGTCAGGGGGTCATGGCCGAGCGCAAAGCATTCTCCCCGCGCAGCCTTGATGCGCTTCCTGAGCTCCTTCAGATCCTCCGCCGCATCGACGACGAAATCCCTTGCTTCATCGCTCGCCTCGCCCCATCCGCGCTCTTCGTCGAAAAAGGGCCGTTTCCTCTCACCCAACTTTCCCAGCGCAGCCAGAAGAGCCAGCGCCTGCGGAGAGGTCGTGGCTTCCGGGAGGACGTTCTCGGATCGGGCCTTCTCTCCCTGCGCGGGCTCCGGCATGTCGTTTGCCCCGTCGGCGGCGACGACCGCCAGTCCTGAGGCGAGCGCGCATAGAAGAAGCACCCCGAAGAACCCGCCCACGCTACGAGCAGAAAACCCACGCAACCTCAACTCCCTTCATCCCGAGTCCCGGGAACACCGCACCTGATTTCGCCACCGTTCACGTTGCCTGCATCGAAAACACTCGCGGACATTCTATTCCTCGATTTTCTCCCCACGCCTACTCTCCCGCTGCCTCCCTCTGCATACTGGATGCTGGCTCCTGGATACATCCCTCCTCTTTCGCAAGGACCATTTCACCACAAAGGTCACAAAGGGGAAAAATGAATCGCCTTTTTTCCCGTACCCTTGTGCCCTTTGTGGTTAACCCTTTTCCTGCGCCTCCGCGCGCACCCTCTCCCCCTCCCCCATCGTCGTGTCCGGGTTCGCTACGATCACGTCCCTCTCCGCTAGGCCCTCCGCGACCTCGAGTTCCAGGTCCCCCTTGAGCCCGAGCTCCACCGGTTGCCGCGCAAGCCTCCCGTCGACCACGCGGAGTACGTAATACGTCCCGTCTTCCGATTGGAGCACGCTGTAGCGCGGCACGATCAGTGCATCTTGCTTCGATCTCGTGATGAAGGTCGCCTCTAGGTGGTAGCCGACCCCAAGCCCCCCCTGTCCGTCGGCCGGCGCGATGATCACGCGGACCCTCTGCTGCTCTACGCCCAGGCTCGACAGCTTCGTGAAGCCCGCCGGCTCGATCCGTTTGACGGTTCCGCCGATTCGACCGTCTCCTCTCCCCGCCCGGAGCTCCACCTTGCTCCCGGGCGCTAGCAGCATCGCATCCTGCGTCAGCACCTCCGACTCCGCCTCGAGCTCCGACAGATCCCCCAGCACTACGAGAGGCGTGCCCGCGGCCACGGGACCGTCCCCCTGCTCCAGCTTTTCCAGCACCACGCCGCTGATCGGCGCGCGCACCTCGGCGAGCCTGAGCTGGTACTCGGCGCCCGCTAGACGGGCCCGCGCCTGGAAGAGTTGTTCCACGATCACCTGTCGCTCCAGCGTCTTTCTCTTTACGTACTCGGCGACCGCCTTCGGATAGAGTTTCACGGCCACGATCAGCGCCCGCAGCGCCGCCCGCACGAACTCCTGCTGTCGAAGCTCGATCAGCGCGGTCTCCGCCGTCAGCGCCTTCTCCTCCTGCTCGCTCTGCGAGACCTTCCCCGCTTGGTAAAGGACCGTGGACCTTTCCTGCTCCTTGTGCGCGTGCTCGTGACGGGCGGCCTCCGCCTCCACCTGAGCGTCCGACGCCTTGAGCGCCTCCTCCGCCGCCGCCACGGCGGCGTTGGCTTCCTCCATCGCGATGCTCTCCAGCCGGTTGTCCTCCTTGAGCGTGATTTGCGCCTCAAGCTCCTGCGCCGCCCGCTGCGCCTCCTCCAACGCGCGCTCGAGTGGCTCCCGGTCGAACGCCACGAGCTCGTCCCCCGCCTGCACGCGGTCGCCCGGCGAGAGCTTGAACCGTGCGATCCGCCCGTCGATCGGCATCCGGACGACGAATGTTCGCGCCAGCCGCGTGCGGGCCAGCTCCGTGAACGTCTCTCGGATCTCCCCGCGACGTGCCGTCACCGTCCGCACCTCGGCGCCCCTTCCGCATCCCGCCAGCGCCGCCAGCGCCGCAACGCCCAAGCACCTGCACCATCTCCGCAGATCCGTCATCGTTTACTCCCTTACCTTCAGGACGTCGCTCCAGGGCAGCCGTCGGATCATGGCGCCGATGAGCTGGTCCGCCGTCGCCACGAAGACGAGCACGATCCCTGCGCTCAACGCGAGCCTCGACGGAAGGACCACCGTCGGAAAACGATACAACTCCGTGTCATACAGAAGGGAGAGAACCCGCGCTAGCCCCACCCCCGCTAGCAACCCCAGCGAGATCCCCACCGCGTTGAGCGCGAAACTCTCTCCGGAGAAAATTCGCGCCACCTCCCCGGGGGCGTACCCCAGGACCCTCAGCGTACCCACCTCTCGCGCACGCTCCGACAGCGACACCATGGAAGCGTTGAGGACGCTCCCGAACGCGATCAGCCCGGCGAAGAGCACCAACATGCCGATCATCGTCCCCATGTGCTTCCCGAACGTCTCGTTCACCTGCGCTAGCGACTTCCGGCGTTCGCTCACCGACACGACCTCCGGCCGCCTTGACGCTTCCGCGAGAAACGCCTCGTCCGCCCCTCCCCGGAACGATTTGCCCAACACGGTGTTTGTTACAAGTTCCTCTCCCAGGAGCCGACTGAGATATCCGATCTCCGCGTACGCCCCGAGGCCCAGAAATGTTTCGACGACCGCCGTCACCGGCACTTCCACTTCCGTGCGCCTGCCCACGAGCGGACGCACCCGGATCACCCTCCCCACGCTGACCCCCAGGAGTTCCGCCAGCTTGTGTGAAAGCACCAGTCCCTTCGGAGGGATCCGGATTGGTCGGTCGAGGTGATCCAGCGGCGTGTGCATCCGGGACCCTTCGGGCAGCCCCGTCACGGGAGCCCGCCGTCGGTGCGGGCCGTTGGAGAGGTCGCAGATCACGCCGAGTTCCCCCTCCGCGTCGCTAATCCCTGATAGCGCTCGGACCTCCGCGATGGCCGCCCGGCCCACAGGATCCCGCAGGGAGATCGTCACGTCCTGCCTCGAGGTCTTCTCGAACTCGTGGTGGATCAGGTACGCCAGCGCATCCAAGAGGGCGAAGGTGGAGACCAGCAGTGCCGTCGCCACGACGCTCGCGAAAACCGTCACCGTGCTGCGAAGCGGATTGCGAAAGATCGCCCGGAGGGTCATCCGCCATTGGAACGAGAGGCGTGTCCACAGGAACCTGACGCGCTCCAGGGCGATCCGATGTCCCACCTCGGGCGGCGGCGGGCGCATCGCCTCCGCCGGCGCCAGTCCCGCCGCCCGGCCAACCGCCCGCCATGCTCCCAGTACGGCGCAGAGAATGCTGATCGACACCCCCGCAGCCACGATGTCCCAGTACACGTGGGCCTCCACCCGCGGCAGCGCATAGTACTCCCGGTACACCGCGAGGAGCCAATGCTGCATGCAGAACCCGAAACCCACCCCGCCAGCGCCGCCGCCGGCGCCGATCACTGCCCCCATCGCGAGATAGTGCCGCCTGATCGCTCCCTTCCCATATCCAAGCGCCCGTAGCGTCCCGATCACCGATCGCTGCTGCGCCACCAATCGGCTCACGAGGACGTTTAGCACGAGCGCCCCCACCACGAGAAAGATCGCGGGCATGATCGTCGCGCTCTTGCGCAGCCCCGAAAGCTCGTCCGCAAGGTAGCGTGCCGACGCTTGCCGGTGCCTTGGCGTCGTGTTGGTCACCCCGTAGGCGTCCAGCCGCTCGCTGATCGCCTCCAGCGTGTTCTCGATCGCGCGTGGCGAATCGTCCCGCACGAGCCCCACGAGCTGGTTGTACGCCCCCGCCAGATCGCATGACTCCTGGAGAAGCCGCTCCGGGCAGTAGAGGATCCCGTAGCGCGCCGGGTCCGGCGCAAGCCCGCCGTCAGGAGGGAGCACATACACGAACTCCGGCGACATCGCCGTCCCCACCACCAGAAGCTCGTGCAGCCGGTCGCGCAACAGCGCCCGCACCCGGCTCCCCGGCACGAGCTTATGCGCCCCGGCGAACGCCTCGTTCAGGATCACCTCTTTAGCATCGGGCCCGCTGAAATACGTCCCCGACCGCAGCAGGACGTCGTTCAGCACGAACCCGCGGTGTACCGGGAGCGAAATGGCCAACCCCGCGATGGGCTCGATGCGCTTCGGAAGCTCGATGCGTACCCCGACGGCCACCCGCCCCTGGACCGCCTCCACGTTGGGATGCTCCTGCACCACCGACGTCACCCACGTCGGCGCCCTCTTGAGGTCCACCGTGAAATCCGCAAGATGCTGGTCCTGGTAGTACGCCCGCCGCCGCCCGTCCATGTCGCGCCAGACGGCCGCCATCCCCACGTAGCACCCGATCCCCGCCGTCATGATGAGCGCCAGCGCCGCTACCGCCCCCCTGCGCCCCCAGAGATCCCTCACGAGCTTGCTGAGAAGAACGGTCCTTGCGTGCCGCACCGGCCGTCTCCTCCTACCAACGGACCTCCGACGCGCTCACCGGCGCCTCGTTCACCGTCACGCTTTTGATGCTCCCGTCATGGAGGAGAGCCACCCGGTCCGCCATCCGCGGGATCGCCGTGTTGTGCGTGATCACAATCACGGTCTTCGCGAGCTCCCTCGTCAGCCTTCTCAGGATCTCCAGCACCTGCACCGCCGTGTCGCTGTCCACGGAGCCCGTCGGCTCGTCGCACAGGAACATCGCCGGGTTGCCCGCCAGCGCCCGCGCGATGGCGACGCGCTGCTGCTCGCCTCCCGACAGCTGCCCAGGGAAGTGATCCGCCCTCTCCCCGATCCCCACCGTCTCCAGTGCGCGCATCGGGTCGATCGGGTCCGGCGCGATCTCGGTGGCCACCTGCACGTTCTCCAACGCCGTAAGGGACGGGATCAGGTTGAAGAACTGGAAGATAAACCCCACCTGCGTCCGGCGGTACCGCGTGAGGTCCTTGTCGCTGTACCGCGAGATCTCTTCGCCGCGGTAATGCACCGCCCCGCTTGTGGGACGGTCCATGCCCCCGATCAGGTTGAGGAGCGTCGTCTTGCCGCTCCCGCTGGGGCCCACGATCGCGAGAAACTCGCCCTCGTAGACCGCGAGCGTCGCCTCGCGCAGCGCGTGCACGTCCACCTGGCCCATACGGTAGACCCGGGTCGCGCGCTCGACTCGGAGGATCGCCCTTTTCTCGTCGGCCGATCTGTCCTCGGTGCTCATCGCTCCCCTTGTTCTCCGCTGCCCGTCGGACCCGCGCGTCTGCGGGGCCTCGCTCCCTCTCGTCCCCGTCACCCGCCGCCCGTGCCCCGTCCCGGAAGCCGGCTCTCCCGGATCCTCGCGGCCCGGTCGAGATACCCCCGCAGGTCTTCGAGTCCGAACTCCTTCTCGATCTCCTCCACCGTCTTCCCATCGAGGTTGCTGGCGAGTGAGAACGTCCCCTCGTCCTCGTTCCGCAGGATGTCCACCCCGGCGCCGTACTTCGCGAGGATCGCGGGCAGCTTCTCTTGGTTGAAGTCCAGGTGATAGCTCTTACGGTCCGTGTTCACCTCCGCGAACGTCCACGTGAGGCACGCCTTCGGGTCCTCAAGCTTGATCGACGTGCCTCCGCGCGCGATGAAGTTCCCGCACGGGTCGACGATCTCCCCTTCCCCGGCGAGGCACTTCACGAGGTAGAACCCGTAGTCCATCGCCCACGCCACGAGCCTGCGACCCCCACGGAACATGCTCGGCCAAAAGACCACCTGCGCCCTTCCCCTGGAGAGCCTCAATCCCACCTCCGGGAACTTGAGGTCGAAACACACCGCGCATCCCATCCGCCCCCGGTCGGTCTCCCACACCGGCACCTCCTCCCCGGGCTGGATCCCGTCCTCGATCTCGTAGCCCGTCGCGTGGAACTTTCGATACGCCCCCAGGACCTCGCCCTTGCGCCCGAGAAGCACCACGCTGTTGTGCACCTTGTCCCCGCGCCTCTCGAACATCGGAAGCCAGACGTAGCTCGCGAGTTCCCTCGCCTTCTGCCCGACGATCTGCGTCGACGGCCCGGGCGCCGGCTCACTCCACCGCAGCGCTTCCTTCCACGTTCCCACCCCGGCGTGCAGGGCGATCTCCGGGAACACGACGAAGTCGGGGCGAAAGTCTTTCGCCCTCTCCAGGCACTCCAGGATCATCCGCCTGTTCGCCTCCAGGCGCTGTGCCCCCGTGATGTCGCCCTTGATGTAGCAGCTCGCCGCGAGCAGCCTCGTCTTGCGCATCCGCCGCTCCTTCGTTCCCGCGTGACGCCCCTAGCCCGCGCCCTTGCCCGCCCGCAGCGCCTTCGCCGCGTCCTCGCCACCGGCGATGAGATGCAGAAGCGGCCGCGGACGGTCGATCCCCGCCCTCCACGCCGGCCTCTCTTCCCACGGGGTGACGCTCAGGACGTTCGCCAGGTCCATCCAGTGCTCCAAGCGGGCTGGCCGAAGTCCCCACGTCATGTGAAAATGGTTCGCGGGCGCATACTGCTTATACTCCGCCATCGTCGCGTGCTTCGGCACCACGAACGTGTGGGGCCACGTCGGCGTGCTCGTCCGCGCCACCGCCTGGGCTAGCTTCTCCGGCAGCTCCGTCGTCGTCGCCTCGTCCCAGATCATGCTGAACATCCCCGTGAGGCCGCTGTACGCCATTCGACCGGCGATCCCGCCGATCCCTCCGGGCGTAAAGAACGTCACGCTGTTCCCGCCTCCCGGGAAGTAGTGCGCCTCGGCGAGGGGGAGAGCCACCCCCCGCATGCACTCCGCCGCCGTCGCCCCGGGCCGCGCCGCCCAGTTGAAGCTCGCGGATCCGCTGTTGTCCCCGTCCACGAATCCGCGGATTGCCCACAGCTCCTCGCCCGTAGGCGTCACCCCGGTCTCCTGGGCGAGCTTGGCGATCTCCCACGGCTCCCAAACCTTCCGAAAGTCCATAAACAGAGGCGGCTCTCCGCCCGACAGCCGCGTCATGAAGAGCATGGTGAGAAGCCCCTGCACGTCCGCCTCCGTCGCGAACGGGAGCGCCGCCTTCTTCCCCCGATGGTCGAACGTCGAGTTGAAGAGACTCTCCATCACGTCCGCGACCGGAAGGGCGATCCCGCGCGGGTCCGAGCCCCACTCGAGTTGACTCATGAACCCGCCCCCGACCGCGTTGAGCTCCGCGAGGAGGTCGCGCACGATGAGGTACATCGCAAGCGACGCTTCGAAGCGCTTCCCGTCCGCCTCGTCCCGCAGTTCCAGCCTCTTCCCGACGTGTCGATTGATCCACGCCCGGAGTTCCCGGAGCTCCTTCCCGTCATAGGCCCCCTTCGCCAACATGTCCGAGAGGAGTTTCATGTCCAGGCGCGTGATCTCGATGCCGAACGTCCTTCGCGTCGCCAGCACGTGCGCTAAGGCCGTTTCCATCCCCATCGAATCGTGTCCGAGCACCACGACCCTTCGCCCCCGGAGCCCCGCGAACGTCATCGCCGCGTAGCACCAGTCGAGGAGCGCCTCCGCCGTCCCCTCCGTCATCCTGGGCGTCATCCCCGTGTCCGGCCACGTTCCGACGTTGAGCGCCACCAGCCTCCCCGACTGCGCCAGCGCCCCGTTCACCGCGTGCGCGTAGACCACCCCGGGCTTGGGCCCGCTGTTCCCGCACGTGATGTTCACGGGCGTGTTACTGGGCAGTTGGCTCAGGAGGCTCATGAGCGTGAGCTGTGGGAACGCCCATGTGTCGGGCACGCAGATCACCGCGTCCACCCCCGCGTCGCGGAACTGCCGCGCCACGATGTCCGCCTGCCTCTCGCCGTCGATGAGCACGGGAGTCCACACGACCTCCGCGGACGTGCCGTCCGGCAGGAGAACCTTCCCCGCGATCGTCTCCGCCGTCATCCCCGTGATGTTGACGCAGCGCTCACGCGACGCCGCGTCGATCCGGGGGTCGCTCGTCGCGCACACCCCGAACGTCATGCCCTTCGGCTGCGCTTGCCTGCTCGCCGGAAGCTTCTTTGCATGCGCCACGGCCCTCTCCTTCCTCATAGAGATTCCCCCCTATCTCGAAGATGATATCCCCCCACGCCCGCCCCACAAGCCCAATTGCCCTTGCCCCGGCCCCGCCCGCTTACGTTCTCTTCCGCGCCAAGAGCTTCCCCACCGTCTCCTTCACCGCCTTTGCGACGTAGTCCATCTGCTCCAGTGTCATCGTCGGCCCGATCGGAAGCGACACGAGCTTCTTCCGGAAGATCTCTTCCGCTACGGGACACTCGCCGGGCGCATGCCCCATCTCCCGGAACACCGTGAAGAGGTACACCGGCACATACTGGATCCAGCACTGGATCCCGTAGTCCTCCACGAGGCTGCGCAGGAAGTCGTCCTTCGGCGCGCCGACCTTGTCCGCCTCGTAGAGGAGCGTATAGAGGTGATACACGTGCTTGTACCCCTCCGGCTCGTACGGACAGGTCACCTCCTCCACCTCGGCGAGCCTCTTCGTGAGGTGCGCCGCGTTGCGCCTCCGGAGCTCGTTCGCGCGGTCAAGCTTGCCGATCTGCGTCACCCCCATCGCCGCCTGCACGTCGCTCAACCGCCGGTTCGAACCGAACCCTCCGCCGATCCTCTTGAAGTCCATGTAGAACGGAAGCTCCTCCCCGTACATCCCGTACACCTTCCTCCCCGGGATGCCTTCCGCCCCGAATCCCTTGATCTTGGCGAGTTGGCGCGCGAGCTCGTCGTCGCTCGTCGTCACCATCCCGCCCTCCCCGAGTGTGCACATGTTCTTCCACGTGTGGAAGCTGAACGTCGTGATGTCCCCGATCGCTCCGATCCTTCTCCCTCGGCACTCCGCTCCCGGGGCGTGCGCCGCATCGTCCACCACCGCCAGCCCCCGTTCCCTCGCGATTCCCAGGATCGCGTCCATGTCGCACGAGAGCCCCCCCAGGTGCACCGGGAAGATCGCCTTCGTCTTCGCGGTCAGGCTCCCGGCGATCTTGTCCGGGTCCATGTTGAGCGTCCTCGGGTCGATGTCCACGAATCGCACCCGCGCCCCGCGAGCCAGCGGCGCCAGCGCTGTTGCGAAGAACGTGATCGCCGGCACCAGCGCCTCATCCCCTTCGCCGATCCCGATCGCCTGCGCCGCCATCTCGAGCGCGACCGTCCCGTTCGCGCACGTCAGCGCGTGCTTCGCCCCCGTGTATTCGGCGAATCGTTTCTGGAACTCCTGCGTGTACTTCCCTCCCCCCGAGAGCGACTCCTGCTGCATCGCCTCCCGCACGATTTGGAAATCATCCTCCTCGATGAGGCAGCCCCGCATCGAATAGGGGACCTTCCAGTCTGTCATGCGCTTCTCCTCTCGCTCTCAAGCTGTCTGTCGCGTGGACCTTATGGCCCGTCCCCCTTAGCCGGAGGCGTCCACCGCACCGTCTCCGCCAGCGTGAAATCCGATTTCCCTGCGTATGGCCCCGTCGCGTACATCGTCACGATGCTTCCGTCCTCCATCTCCACCGACGTCGGCCAGCCCGTGTACACCCGAGTCGAGATCGCCAGCTCGATGGGCGTATCGACGCTCCACGTCCTTCCCCCGTCCTCGCTCAGGACTGCGAACACCCCGAGGGGCAGATGGTAGGCGGCGTAGCAGCTCAGGATCCTCCCATCGGAGAGCACCAGGAGCTCCGCGTGCACCCGGCTGTAGTCCAGGAAATCCCTGGGCGCGCTCCACGTGAAGCCCCCGTCCCCGGACTCCGCTAGTAACATGTGGTCGGCATACTCGCTCCCGTTCGCCGCCGGATACCCGACCGCGGGCGGCCTCCCTCCGGGAAGATGTCCGTCCGTCACGCGGCCCGCGGCGAGAATCCTCCCGTCCGGCAGGCGCGCAAACGCCGCTTCGTCGAACATGTTCTCGGGATCGCTCCAGATCGCCAGCTCCTTCACTTCTCCCCATGTCTTTCCCCCGTCATGGGAGACGAACCGCCACGCTCTCGCCGGCGGCGCGTTCCGGTTGTAGTACGTGCCGCTCCCCGCCACCATCACGAGCGTCCCGTCCGCTTCCTCGATCACGTTGCGGACGAGCCCGAAACCGATGGGTTTCCCGTCGGGCTCGTAGCAGTCCACCGGATTGTTCTCCCACGTCTTTCCCCCGTCCGTCGAACGATATACAGCGCCCCCGTGCAGGTTGAGAAGCGTCCCGTCCCGGAGCACCGCGACCCCCATCTCCTTCCCGCCGAAGCCCGGGAAATCCACGAACTCCCAGCTCTTGGCCCCGTCCTTCGAGCGGTAGACCTTCACCTGGTTGCGGAAGCTGGGCGTCGCGACCAGCGTCCCGTCCGGGAGCTTGGCGAGCGCCCCCTTGTACAGCCCTCGATGCCCGATCGTCGCCCGGATCGCCGGTCTCTGCACAAGATATGCCACCTCCTGTCGCTCCACCCCGCTGTACCCGTAGAGCTGCGCGGGATACTTGCTCCGGTCGTGGGGCTCCATCTCAAACCCTGCTAGGGGCGGGACCCCCCGGATCCCCTTCGCGGCTCCGCCCCTCGGTGGCACCTCCCATCGCACCGCCTCGACCACCGTGTCGAGCCCCTCGTCCCGATAACCCTGGAGGCAGTAGACCGTGAGGATGCTTCCGTCCTCCAGTTGCACGGACGTGGGCCGTCCGCCCGCTGGTCCCCAGGCGCGCGCGAGGAACACGGGATGCGCCTTGTCCCAGGTCTTGCCGTCGTCGTCGGACAGGATCGCTAGGATCCCGAAGGGCACGTGGAGATTGTTGTACGTGCAGAGGAGCCTTCCGTCCGCGAGTTTCGTCAACTGCGCGTCCGTCTCGCTGTATCCGAGAAAAGGATGGGGCTCGCTCCATGTGGCGCCCCCGTCCGTCGTTTCCAGGAGCACCGAGTGCTCGCCCGTGCGGTCTCCCTCGGGCGCGGGGAGGCGGCGGGGCGGCGTCGTCCCTTCGATCGGCGAGTTTCCGTCGGCGGTCGCGGCGGCGATCAGCTTTGCCTCTGCGAGGCGAACGACCGATGCGTCGCCGTCCGGCGCGTCGGGCAGGGGCCACACACCGCCCTCGGCGTTCTGCCACGTCACCCCGCCGCCGCGCGACAAGAATACGTGTCCCTCACCCGCCCGAAGCGCTAGCTCCTTTCCGCCCAGGGAGAGCATCCGGGGTTTCGCGCCGGAAGGACGGCGTCCCTGGGTTGTGAACTCCGTCCACGTCGCGCCCTGGTCGGCGCTTCGAAAGAACTGAGACGGCTGCTTCGGATCGTTCCATGCCGCCGCGCAGACGACGAGGGTTCCGTCGGCGAGCTTGGCGACGGCCGGGTCGCACAGTCCGCGCTTGCCGACGCCCTGCCGCGCCGCCGGCTTGAGCGTCCAGTGTGCGATCTGGTTGCGCTCGTATCCTGTGTACCCCGTGAGCCCCCCTGGATACTCGGAATAGTCGTAGTCGAGCGTCGGTTCCGTCGGTTTCTCCGCCTTGAGCATTTTCGCCTCCTCTCCCCCGATGGCGTCCTTGAGCTTTTCTTCCCCCTCCTCGAACGACCAGCGCGCCACCAGTCCCTCCCCTCCTCTGGGCATCCCGCCCCGGAAGCTCTCCGCGACATCCTCCGCCGTGAGTGCTGTCTTCCACACCCGCAGCTCGTCGATCTCGCCCTTGAACGTGTTGAAGTAGTTGGGCGTTCCTCCGCTGGTGGCTCCGATCCGCGTCGGCGGCTCCCCGAGGATGTAGCCTTGAAGAGCCCCCTGCGCCGCCCCCACCTGACGAAGTTCCTTCTGCGGCACCTCCGCCCCGTCGACGTAGATCTTGACCCGCGTCTTCCCGTCCGCCAGGAACACCCCCGCCGCATGGTGCCATTCCCCGTCGTTGTATGCCTTCCTCGTCGCCGTATTGTCCCAACGCTCTGGCTTGTATCCTTCCACGCCGTTGTTGACCCCGAAACGCACCTTCCCACCGAAGTCCATGTAGAGGGCATATCCCGCCTGCCGATCGGACGGACTGCGGTTTTCCATCCCTGTCTCAATGATGTGCCCTCGTCCCTCCTTCGTCCGGAACCACACCTCCACGGAGATCGACGACCCGGTGATCTGGAGTGCCGTGCCCTTCACGTTGACGTACGCCCCTTCGTCGAGGGAAAGTGCTTGGCCGTTAGGGACCTGCGCTGACGAAGCAGGCGACCATGAATACGCCGCCAGCATCGCAAAAAGGAACGTTCCAGTTGCGATTCTCATTGCGGTTCTCCCACAAAGGATCGTGTCCACGAATGGGCCTCTTCGCGACGGCCCTTGCGCTGATGCGGGAGCGGCGCCTCCGGCCGCAAAACGTCCCATAGGAAATGCAAGGGCACGCTAGACGCTGTGAGACACGGGGGCAACCACGTACGCTGAGGGCGCGGGAGCCTTGAGCGCCGTTGCGGTCGTCACTTGGTCTGCACGACCTTTGCATCGTCAATCAAGACGGTGACGTTCTTGTCGTAGACCTGGACCTGCGGACGAAGCGTCCCGTAGTCGCCCTTGGCGTCCACAACTACGTCGTCAAGGACGAACTCTCGCCACTCCGGTGTAAGCTCTATGTTTCTCCGTTTCTGGATGTTTGCTGCTTTTTCCGCGTCTTCCAGTGAGGTGCCGAGGGCATACATCACGAGGTCGACCTTCACGGGGGCATCGGCCTTGAGCCATGCGGAGTATCTGTAGGCCTCGCCCGCCTTCATTTGTCGGGCCACCACCTGCATGATGTAGATCCACGTCAGTCCCTCGTCGATGCGGATTTCGGCGTGAAAGGCGTTTCCCTCTTCCTGCGAGCGGCCGCCGGCAACCCGCGCGATGGTGGCCTTCCCCTCGCCATGTCTTGCCAGTACCCACGCCGACAGGACCCCTTTTTCGTTAACCTGCTCGAAAGATGGATTGGCCAGCAGATTCTCCTCGCCCGCGGCTGCGCACAATCCACCCGCCGTGGCGGCAAGAAGGACCCCGAGACACATGACCCATGTGGTTCTTCTCATGGCGATTCTCCCTCCTGTGACCGTTGTGCTTCATCAACTTTGGATACGACCCTAAAGCATAGGTGGCCGGGTTTGCCTGTCAACATGCGTTCGACGATGGGACAAGACCGCACTATCTGTCCTTCGGACATTCGGGCCTCTCGATCCCCAACTCGTCGGCCGCCTCTTCCACGCATTCCCACAGCTCGTTCCCCAGCTCCTCGTCGGCAGGCGTCTCTTTCCCCCTCGCGCTCGATAGGAGGCTCTTCTCCCGCGCCTTCTCCATGAGTTGCTGCGTCTGCGTCCTCCTTTTGTCGTGCTCAGCGCCGGCGGGGTATCCCCGCAGGAAGAAGTCGCTCGCGGCGAGGTGCTCGCGCATGTGCGCCAAGGTGTGCTCGCTCGTGAGATGATACCCCTGCTCGAAGCCCGCCCGGATGATCTCCTCGACGGCGACCGCTTCGTCCGACGCGTCGAATCCCGCCAAGAGATCGTCGAACTCCTTGATGATCTCGATGTCCAAGATCGCCTGCTCGGGAGAGAACATGTTCCCGCACGCGAGTCCCCCCACCTCCGCGTAGGTGCGTCCCTTGAGCGCCGTGAAGAGCGCCTGCGAATACCCGTACTCGTAGCACGCCTGCAGTCCCGGCTCGTTCGCGTCCCGGTACCAGGTCAGAAAGTTGCACTCCGCGCCGATCCCCCGCCGGACGATCTCCGACATCGCGATGTTCTGCTTGTGCGTCCTCAGCGCGAAGTACTTCACGCGCGCGCTTGCTAGGTCCAGCTCCCCGGTGCATGCGTTGGTCGTCAGTCCGGGTTCAGGCCGCATGATGTGAAGCGCTGAGAGCGCGCATAGCACCTCCGCCACCGCCGTCACCGCCGTTCCCACGGCCGTGATCGGCGCGCTCATCCCGCTTACCGACATCGGCCCCAGCCCCATCTTGTTGCAGATCCCCGTGTCGATCCGGGCGAGCATCGTCCGGATCCCCCGCCCCCCCAGCCGGAACGGTGGGTTTACATACTCATAGTGCAGCATCGGCTGGTAGTACCCCCGATGCCTTTCCACGATCCGCGCCATCTTGTCGAGGTACACCACGTGCTCCGGTTCGGTCGCTTGGGGGTGGTAGACGCGCTTGCGGCAATGTCTAGCCATCACCGCATAGGTGAAGACCGGCTCCAGGACGATGTTGATGTCCTTGGGCATGAAGGGGTCAAACAGCGACCTCACGTCGTCGTTCCCCTGCGCGAAGTTGCACACCCGGACGAGGTCCTGTACCGTCGGCGCCTTCGCCTGCCAGCTTTCCCAGTCGAAAATCATGTTCCCCCCGTTGCCGATCCCCACGGGCTCGAAACCGGCCGACCTCACCGGCGCGAAACGCGCTTGCATCCGGGCCGTCTTCCTCAGCACCTCGCACACCTCGTCAAGCTGCCGCTCGGTCGGGACCACCGCCCTGCGGCTCCAGTCGATCCTTCCTCCCTTGGACTCGATCTCCCGGAGGTACTCTTCCTCCTCGATGTGACAGCCGACCTTCATGGCGATCTCATACGCGTGACGCAGGAGGCGGTCCACCGTCCCCTGGTCCCACGACAGGACATCGTCATACTGCGCAACAGGCAAGTTGACATACGTTCGGATCATCATGTCTCCTCTCTCCTCCATCCTGCCGGCGTTATTCGACCTCTATCCTTGCCGCCGCCGTGCTCTCCCGCACGACGAGCGTTGGCTCGAAGACCCGGCTCCGTACGTCTCCCCCCGACCGGATTCTCTCGAGGAGCATTTCGCACGCGGCCTCTCCCATCGGCCCCGCGTGCGTCGAAACCGTTGTGAGCTTCGGCACCATCCGCTGCGCCATCGGCGTGTCGTTTACCCCCACGATGCTCACGTCGTCGGGCGCCCGCATGTGCCTGCGCCACAGAAACGCGAGCGCCTCCATCGCCACGTCGTCGTCAAAGCACATGAGCGCCGTCGCGTAGGGACGGCGCGGAAAAAGCTCCTCGAGCCTCTCGGCGATCGGCCTCACCTCGTATCCCCCTCGAGCGGGGAGCCCTGCCTCCGCCATGCCCGCGAGGTACCCCGCGAGCCTCGTCCGCGTGCACGCGTGGTGCTCCGCATTCGTGTTCACGTAAGCGATGTCCCGGTGCCCCAGGGCCTCAAGATGCCGGACCGCGAGCACCCCCGCTCCCTCGTCCCTGGGATAGATGCAGTTCGTCTCCCGGCGCTCCGACGTGTCCACGAGCACGTGGGGGAACCGGAAATCCTCGAGCTCCCGCCGCAACGCCTCGTCCAGATGCTCCGCCACGATCACACCCGCCACGTGCCTCTCCTCGATCATCTTGGGCAGTACCCCCTCCTTTTCCGACCGGTCCGCGAACACCACGAGGTTGTAGTTTGCCTCCTCCACCGCCGCGCTTACCGCGCTCAAGCAAGGCCCATAGAAGTTGGTGAGTGTAAGGTATGGATCACGGCATCTCCCGATGATGAAGCCGATCGATTCAACTCTCCCGCGCGAAAGGGCCCTCGCCAATGCGTTCGGGCGATACCCGATCCGTCGCGCGAGATTCTGGATCCTCGTGCGCGTCCTGACGCTGATCCGGGGATGGTCCCGAAGCGCGCGACTGACCGTCGCGGCGCTCACCCCCGCCAGGCCCGCCAGCTCACGGACCGTGACCTTTTCCAAGCTCATGCCCACGACGTGGCGGCTCCTTTAGTGCAACCGATTGCACAAGACACGCAGAGTATCGCCTCTTTCTCCCTCTTTCAACCGCTAA